>ONRS01000061.1 GCA_900320255.1 uncultured Prevotellaceae bacterium | reverse complement strand
TTGATTATGGCGGTCATTCTTTGCCTGATGTATATGAGAACCAGAGATGTTCGCTATTGTGTGATTACGCATGTCACATGTAATCTCCTGGGAATCTTCTCTGCTTATTATTTATTATAAAAAACTACTATTAGTAAAAAGCAAGGAAATTCCAACCGTTCGGAAGGAGTTTTCCTTGCTTTTCTATAAGCAATTTGATCATGTTGGACGAGAGACTGTTATAAGTATTCCCGAGATTGTTATTAGTTTTTCCCGAGATTCTCATGTATTTTTCCCGAGATTGTAGGTGAGAATCTCGGGAAAAAGTAACTTAAATCTCGGGAAAAACTTAAAACAATCTCGGGAAAATGTAAAAACAATCTCGGGAAAACAATATACGATTCATGCGTAAACTGTGTATAAAGGTTCGCTGATGATGGTACGAAACGGGCTTGTTTCATGTAGAATTGCATGGTAAAGCACAAACAAAACAGCAGGCATGGACAGCAGGACAGCTGCTACTAACTGCTAAATAAATCTAATATTATTGGCCATTTTCCCTTTTTGTTATACCTTTGCAGGCAAAATGAGAACTGGACTTAAGCAACGTCTCTCCGCATGGCTTCTGCTGGCAGTGTTTCTGCCGATGCTCATGCTGTCAGCCCTGCATACACATGCAGTGGCACCGACAGCTGCTGATGCCTGTGTGGAGTGCGTGCACCACCAGCCGCATGCAGGCCACCTGACGGCCTCGACAGTCACTCTTTCTGACTGTGTGCTCTGCCAGTTCTTCTCGTTGCAATACCTTGAGGCAGCCGCCGTAACGCTCATCGTTGCCGTCAGCCTCGTAGTGATGTCGTCTTTGGCAGTTATTCAGGGCTGTCCATCGCGCCCCTTAACCCTCCACACATCGCGTGCCCCGCCGTATCTGGTTTTTTGAAGACATTTATTATTATCAGAAAAACTTTATACAGCAAAAAGACACCATGACACGAAAATATTTTCTTCTGCCATTGCTCGCCGTCAGCGTGAGCATGGCAGCACAAGACGTGGCAGACACCGCCGACGTCTTCTTCCAGCATCTGGAACTGAACGAAATCGTAGTAACCGGACTGACGGGCGAGACACGTCTGAGCCATTCGCCGGCTCCCGTCAGCCTCATCAGCAACCGCGACCTGCAGTCAACAGCAGCGACCAATCTGATTGACGCCATTGCCAAGCAGCCCGGCGTGGCACAAATCACCACGGGTAGCGGCATCTCCAAGCCCGTCATTCGCGGACTGGGCTACAACCGCATCGTCACCATCAGCGACGGCGTGCGTCAGGAGGGACAGCAGTGGGGCGACGAGCACGGCATAGAGATAGACCCGCAGGCAGTGAGCTCAGTGGAGATATTGAAAGGCCCTGCCTCGCTGATGTACGGCAGCGACGCCATGGCAGGCGTACTGCTGTTTCACCCTGCCCGCGTCGCCCCCATGGGTACCGTGCAAGGCAGCATTAGCACTGGTTACCAGACCAACAACGGACTGTTCGACTACTCACTGGCAGCCGGAGGCAACCATAACGGCTTTGTGTGGAATGCCCGTTGGAGTCAGAAGCTGGCTCACGAATACCGCAACCATGACGACGGCTACGTGCCTGGCACGCAGTTTCGCGAGCAGGCCTTCAATGCCATGTTGGGACTGAACAAGCAGTGGGGCTACAGCCATCTGACGTTAGGCTACTATCACTTGCAGCCTGGTATTATAGCCCCCCCCCCCCAACTGGGGGGAAGACCCGAAGGCGCAGAAGTTTCCCCCCTCGGGGGAACGGAAGGGGGGGCTTCCTACGCCATTCCCCTACCCTTCCAGCACGTCAACCATTACAAGGCTGTCTGGGACAACTCTTTCTGGATTGGCGAGAACCGTCTGAAAGCCACCATCGGCTATCAGCAGAACCAGCGCAAGGAGTATGAAGAAAGTGCCGATGAATACAGTCTGTACTTCCGTCTGCACACGCTGACTTACGACGTGCGCTATCTGATAGAGGACCTCGACGGCTGGAAGTTTGCCACCGGCATTGGCGGCATGTGGCAACGCTCGCAGAACTTGGGCGAGGAGGTTCTCATTCCGGCTTATCGGCTGTGGGACATCGGTGCCTTTGTGACAGCGGCCCACGACCTCGGTCCTGTACACGTTGAGGGAGGCATCCGCTTTGACCGCCGCATGCTTCATAGTTATTCGAGGTACGAGAATACCTCATCCATGATTTCGAGGTACGAGGTACGAGGTACGAGGTACGAGATGTGCTCAGTCCCCCCCCCTTGCATTGACTCCAAGGATGAGGTATTCTCGTACCTCGCACCTCGTACCTCGTACCTCGAAAGAGAACACCTCGGACCTCGAGAATTTGCCGACTTCCACCGGAACTTTAACGGACTGACGGGCAGCATCGGTGCAGTCTGGCAGGCCACTGACCAACTGAACGTCCGTCTGAACCTGGCCCGTGGATTCCGTGCACCAAACCTCAGTGAACTGGGTTCCAACGGTGAGCATGAGGGAACCATACGCTACGAATGGGGCAACCAAGACCTGAAGGCCGAACACAGCCTGCAGGCCGACCTTGGCATCGACTTCTCGTCAACCTACTTTTCAGCACAGGCGTCTTTCTTCGCCAACCGTATCAGCAACTACATCTTTGCTGTGCGCGACCTCAGCCAGGAGGTAGGCGATATTGCAGCAGAAGGCCTCCACTTCTACCGTTATGCTCAGGGCGATGCCCGTCTGCTTGGCTTCGAGGCCACGGTCGATCTGCACCCCATCCACCAGCTGCACTTCGAGAACACGTTCTCCTACGTCAATGCACAGCAGCTGCACCAGCCAGAGGAGACGAAGTACCTGCCCATGACACCTGCGCCACGCTGGACATCAGAGCTGAAGTATGAGCTGTCCCACCACTCAGCGCTCAACGCTCACCACTCACCACTCATCAAACTCTGCAATGCCTACGTTGCCCTGCAGACGGAGCTGAACCTGGCACAGGACAACTACTACCGCGCTGACCAGACAGAGAGGCGCACGCCGGCCTATACACTCTGGGACCTCTCGGCAGGAACCGACCTGCACATCAAGCACCGCCATGTGGCCAGCATCTACCTGACACTGCAAAACATGTTCAACCGCGTATATCAGAGCCACTTATCGCGACTGAAATACCTCGACCACGTCAGCAGTGACGGTCGCCAAGGCTATGCCAACATGGGACGCAACTTGTCAATTAAAGTGGTGTTCCCGCTCAGTTTTACCTGATATTTTTTGGTTTTTCCCGCGGTTTGCATTACCTTTGCACCCATTATGATTGTTTGCATAGCAGAGAAACCAAGCGTAGCGCGCGATATTGCACGCATCATTGGAGCAACGTCGTCACGCGACGGCTATATGGAAGGCAATGGCTACCAGGTGACCTGGACCTACGGTCACCTGTGTACGCTCAAGGAGCCAGGCGACTACACGTCGGCCTGGCGCCCCTGGGCCTTAACGCAGCTGCCCATGATTCCACCGCGCTTTGGCATTAAGCTCATTGAACAGGAACACATTACCAAGCAGTTTGCCATCATCGAAAAGCTCATGCAGAAGGCTGACGGCATTGTCAACTGCGGTGATGCCGGACAGGAAGGTGAGCTCATTCAGCGCTGGGTCATGCAGAAGGCACAGGCCAAGTGTCCCGTCAAGCGACTGTGGATTTCGTCCATGACTGACGAAGCCATCCGCGAAGGCTTTGCCCAGCTGAAGGACCAGCAGGACTACCAACCGCTCTACATGGCCGGGCTGTCGCGGGCTGTGGGCGACTGGCTGTTAGGCATGAACTGCACACGCCTCTACACGCTGAAGTACGGGCAGAACCGTCAGGTGCTCAGCATCGGGCGTGTCCAGACACCCACGCTGGCCCTCATTGTCAACCGCCAGAAAGAGATTAACAACTTCAAGCCCGAGCCTTACTGGGTGCTGGCAACGGTCTATCGTGACACCACCTTCACGGCCACCAAGGGCAAGTTCACCAAGAAGGAAGAGGGCGAAGCTGCCTTCCAGACCATTGAGGGCAAGCCGTTCACCATTACGAAGGTGGAGAAGAAGGAGGGCAAGGAACAGCCTCCACAGCTGTACGACCTGACCAGCCTGCAGGTTGACTGCAACCGGAAGTTCGGCTTCTCGGCCGAGCAGACGCTCAACCTCATTCAGGCGCTCTACGAACATAAGTTCACTACTTATCCGCGTGTTGACACGCAGTACCTTTCCGACGACATCTACCCCAAGTGTCCACCCATCATGAACGGTCTCTTCCAGACCAAGTTCGCCGGAGTGGCACCTTACGCTGACCTTATCCGCCCCATTGGCGGCAAACCGCTGAATAAATCGAAGCGTGTCTTCGACACCTCGAAGGTGACCGACCACCACGCCATTATTCCCACGGGCGTGATTCCGCAGAGCTTGAGCGACGCTGAGCGCAAGGTGTTCGACCTCGTGGCACGCCGCTTCATCGGGGTGTTCCTGCCTGACTGTAAGTTCTCTACAACTACTGTGCTGGGGGAGGTACGTTCTGTTGCGACGGAGTCGCAACCTACTGAGCAGACCATTGAGTTCAAGGCAACGGGTAAGGAGATACTCGACCCAGGCTGGCGCGTGGTGGGAGCGGCCCCCCTTTCGTCCCCCGAGGGGGACACCAATGTCGGCCAGCAAGGTAATGAAGCCCCCTCGGGGGCAGTAGGGGGGGCTTCTGGAACTCCTGCGGCTCAACTTCCCCACTTCACCAAAGGTGAGAGCGGCCCCCACAAGCCTACGCTGACAGAGAAGATGACCACTCCCCCGCCCTACTACAGTGAGGCCACGCTGCTGCGTGCGATGGAGACGGCAGGCAAGTTTGTAGATGACGAGGAGTTGCGCGCCGCCATGAAGGAGAACGGCATTGGCCGGCCTTCGAGCCGCGCCTCTATCATTGAGACGCTCTTCAAGCGCCATTACATTCGCCGTGAGCGCAAGCGCCTCGTGGCCACCAAGACAGGCATCGAGCTGATTGACCTTATTCGCGAAGACCTGCTCAAGAGCTGTGAGCTGACAGGTATTTGGGAGAAGAAGCTGCGCGACATTGAACACCAGAAATACGATGCCCAGCAGTTCATTGACGAGCTGAAGGCACAGGTCACCGCCATTGTCAACGACGTCATGAGCGACCCCAGCAACCGCCGTGTCACCATCACACAATAAAACGCCTGTCTTTTCGTTATATATAGGTATGAACAGACGGCTATACATATTATATATAATAGGAGCGGTACTGCTGCTCACTGCTTGCGGCAGTGCTGACAGCGCCATGAAGAAGGGCGACAAGTTCTATGCCCTCGGCGAATACTTCGACGCTGCCAACCAGTACAAGCGTGCCTATCAGATGACCCCTGCCAAGGCCCGCCAGCTGCGTGGCAAGCGGGCTGCAAGACTGGCCGACTGTTACCGTCGCATTAATTACACCGGGCGTGCCATTGCCGCCTACAACAACGTCATACGCTACAAGCAGCAGGACTCACTCACCTACTTCCTTCTGGCTCAGCAAATGCTGAAAAACGGACAATACAAGGAGGCGGCCAAGATGTTTGAGACGGCTGTTGACTCTGCCACTGACGACGAGTTGCGCCGAAGGGCACGTACAGGCTTGCGTTCTGCCCAACTGGCTCCTGAGTGGAAGGCTGAGGGTTCACGCTACACCGTGAAGCGCATGGACATCTTTAACTCCCGTCGTGCTGACTATTCACCCGTGCTGGGCGGCAACGAGTTCGACATCATCTACTTCACCTCCACCCGCAACGAGGCACAAGGTGACGAATACAGCGGCATCACCGGAACGAAGAATGCCGACATCTTCATGGCCACGAAGAACGAACAGGGAAAGTGGCAGCGCCCTGTCACCATTGATACCGAGCTCAACTCGTCGGAAGACGAAGGCGCCTGCGCCCTCACCCCCGACGGCAAGACCATGTACCTGACCGTTTGTAAGACTGACCCGCAATATCCCCGCTATGCCCAAATTGCCAAGGCACCCCGTTCTGACGCTGCCTGGGGCAAGCCACAGGTGGTGCCTATCAGCAAGGATACGCTCTCACTCTTTGCCCATCCGGCCATCAGCCCCGACGGCGACTGGCTCTACTTTGTCAGCGACATGCCCGGCGGACTGGGCGGTCTCGACATCTGGCGCGTACGCCTCACCAACAGCGGATTAGGCGGTGCCGAGAATCTGGGTGCTCCCATTAACACGCCGGGCAACGAGGAGTTCCCCACGTTCAGGCCTAATGGCGACTTGTACTTCTCGAGCGACGGACATGAGGGCATGGGCGGACTCGACATCCACATCGCTCATCCTGACTCACTGCGTGAATGGGTGCTGGAGCATCCGGGCTTTCCCCTCAACTCAAGCGGCGACGACTTCGGCATGACGTTCGAAGGAATCCATAACCGCGGCTACTTCTCCAGTAATCGTGGCGATGCGCGTGGCTGGGATCACATCTTCAGCTTCGAACATCCGGAGATTATCCAGACCGTCCAAGGCTGGGTCTATGAGAAAGACGGCTACGAGCTGCCTGCCGCACAGGTATTCATGGTGGGTAACGACGGCACGAACCTCAAGCTGAGCGTCAGAGGCGACGGCTCGTTCACACAAGAAGTTAAGCCGGGCGTTGACTACGTGCTGCTGGCCACCTGTAACGGTTTCCTTAATCATGCCGAACAGCTCAGCGTGGTCGATGTGGAGGAGTCAGAGGAGCACGTGCTGCAGTTCCCCCTGGCCAGCATTACGGCGCCCGTGCTTATCAACAACATCTTCTACGACTTCGACCGGGCCACGTTGCGTCCCGAGTCAGAGACAGCACTCGACTCACTGGTGCTGCTGCTTAACGAGAACCCGAACGTGACCATCGAACTGGCCGCCCACTGCGACTATAAAGGTTCCGACGAATACAACAAACGACTCTCACAGCGTCGTGCAGAGTCGGTTGTCAATTATCTGATAGCCCACGGTATTGCTGCTGACCGCCTCACGCCTGTGGGCTATGGCGAGGAGGTGCCTAAGACTATACGCAAGAAACTGACTGAACGCTATCCTTTCCTGAAGGAAGGAGATGTGCTGACGCAGGAGTTCATCGAAAAGTTGGAAGACCCCGAACAACAGGAGTCCTGCAACCAGCTGAACCGACGTACGGAGTTCCGCGTGCTGCGCATCACCTATGGCATGGTTACCACTCCCATCGAATCGCCCAACGCGTCAGGGCAATGATGGACAGCACCATCAGCACTGCCAACGACAGGAGTATTTCCCATACTGACGTCTGAGTCATCAAGCCTGACAGGTCAATGGCTGTCAGGTCAAACAACGTGGGCAGCGTTCTGACGAAGACTTCCACATGGGTCAGGAACAAGGCAGCGTACGAAGCCAGCGTCGTCCACCCTTGCGACAGGACAAAGATGCCCAGTGCCACGATGACGCAGAACAGCGTCCACAGGTGCGACAGCCAGTTAGTGCGTCCGGGCAGCTGCTGCATCACCCGCTGGGTGAAGCCGTCGTCTTCCAGTTGCTGCGCGGCTGCTTCCTTGAAGAATTGTTCTAACAGTATGTTGTCATTTTCGTTCATAGCCATTTTGTTTTAAGTAGTTAACCAGTTTCTCCTTGCCTCTCGACAGGTGTGACTTCACCGTGCCCTGCGGCATTCCCGTAATCGTTGCTATCTCGTCTATCGGCAGCCCGTCAATGAGCTGCAGCGTGATGCACGCCCGCTCCTCTTGCTTCAGGATGGCGAGGGCAGAGTGGATGTCGAATTTAAATGAGGAATGAGAAATGAGAAATGAGGAATGATTGACGCTTCCATTTCTCATTTCTTCATTAACATTTCTCATTTCCAATTCCTCATTCCTCATTTTACGACAGTAGTCATAGAACACATTGTACGCAATGCGCATCAGCCAGGTAGAGAAGGCTGCTGTTCCGCGAAACTGGCGGATGTTGGTATAGGCCTTGATGAAAGTGTCTTGGGCCAGGTCGTCGCTCAACTGACTGTCTCCCCCCGTCTGGTGCAGAAAGAACCGACGCACAGGCGACTGGTATTTGGTCACCAGCTTGTCGAAAGCCCGTCGGTTTCCAAATACCGCCACCTGCGTAACAAGAGAGATGTCGTTGAGTGATGTCATTATTCGTACGTTTTTTCAGGCATGATCATCCATGCTATCAAGTAGAAGAGTGCACCGCTGAAGGCGGTAAAGAACGTGAGTGCAGCAAAGGCGATGCGTACCACGGTGGGGTCAACGTCCAGATATTCAGCAAAGCCGCTGCATACACCTGCAATCATTTTGTTGTCAGAACGTGTGAGTTTCTTGTCCATAGCCGTTATTATTTATTGTCTGTATTACTGTCTGTCGGGGTGTCTTCACTATTCACTGGCGGAGGTGTCGGGCGCGTCGGAGGGACATAGTTCTTTCTGCCTGAGTGCTGCCTGTCGAGCAGGGCTATAACCAACTTGCCCAGTCCTATGAAGAACACCAGTGCGCCAATACCGAAGCCCAGCTTGCCTAAGATTATGTGGAGCAGAATCATAAGACCAATGCCGAGGAACACCTCACGAATACCGCCGCGGATGTTAGGCTCGTAGGATGCCGGCTGCTCTCGTATGATAGACTCCGGAATAGGCCGTCCCTTCTGTATGGCCATCTGTGCCAGCCTCAGCTTTTCCTTCCGGTTCTTGTTAATGAAATAGAAAATCAGCGCGATGATGAGCACCGGCGAGAGCAGGAACACGATGGCGACGATGCACACGATGAAGAACATGCCTGCCACGTCATCCCAGTCAATGCCGCCAAAGAAATTGTTGAGGTCAATGGGCGACAGGTTCACCTGAACGTTTGGTTGCATGGTGTACGTTGTCCCTAAAGAGTCTTCCTCGGCAATGCTCGTGGTATCTGAGAATGCCTCAATGCCTGCAGAGTCCGGCACTGCGGCAGGTGCCGTGGCTGTCACAGCTGCACTGTGCCTGTGTCTTTGCGCTGCAGCCTGCGTCGTCGTGGCAAGCGTGAGCAGCATGGTGATTGCGATAAGATACTTTTTCATATTCGTTTGTAGTTTTTATTGTTTTCTTCACCTGTTTGACGTATCTCTCCCTAAATTAGTTGCAAAGATAAAACATTTTTTTGAAAAAAGTAGTATCTTTGCTGAACGACATGGCAAAGGCCATCTGCAAATAACCATTGTATTTCAAGAAAAACCTTTCAAGAAAAACAGGAAAAAATTTGTTTTTCTCTCCGTTTCTTCGTAACTTTGCCACAAAACCAGCAAGCATCATGGATGTAGCATTCATTTTAGACAAGTATTTTAAGGGGAATTAGAATCACTATGGTAGAATTCAAGTTTATTGAATACGGAACGGACTTCGGCACGCGCGACATGGGGCAGAAACTCCGGGAAAAGCTCTTACCGTTGATTAACGGCAACGAGAAAGTTGTCTTAGATGAATGAAGGGTAACAAGATGCAGCTACCTGAGGAATTTGTCAGAGAAACGCGCCGGCTGATGGGTGACGAGCGCTTCGAACGCTACTTGAAGGCGTTTGAGGAGGAACCGCCTGTGAGCATTCGGCTGAACCCCCGTAAGGTGGAGCGTGGAGCGTGGAGCGTAGAGCGTGGAGAACCTGTGCCCTGGTGCAGCCAAGGCTACTACCTGCCTCGTCGGCCGAACTTCACCATGGACCCCCTACTCCATGCCGGCTGCTACTATGTGCAAGAGGCTTCCAGCATGTTTCTTGCGCACATCCTCCACGCTCAACGCTCAACACTCAACCCTCAACGCTCAACACTCAACACTCAACACTCAACGCTCACCGCCCTTGACCTTTGCGCAGCCCCAGGGGGCAAATCGACGCTGCTGCGAAGTGTGTTGCCTGAAGAATGCATGCTCGTCAGCAACGAGCCCAATGCCAAGCGGGCAGCCATTCTTGCTGAGAACGTGCAGAAATGGGGCTACCCCAACCACACGGTGACCAACCTCTACCCCCGCGACTTCGTCAAGCAGAAACAGCGGTTCGACCTCATACTCTGCGACGTGCCCTGCTCTGGCGAAGGCA
The DNA here is from genome assembly GCA_900320255.1 of uncultured Prevotellaceae bacterium. Taxonomy (GTDB): domain Bacteria; phylum Bacteroidota; class Bacteroidia; order Bacteroidales; family Bacteroidaceae; genus Prevotella. Next base: position 7,878 of record ONRS01000061.1, on the reverse strand, counting down.
TGTTCCGTAAGGACCCGGCCACCATCAGCGAGTGGAGCCCACAGAACGTAGAGAAGTGCTGGCGGCTACAGCGCGAAATAGTGAGCGACGCCTGGCGCTGTCTGAACGATGGCGGTCTGTTAATATATAGTACCTGTACCTTTAATACAAAGGAAAACGAAGAGAACGTGCGCTGGTTCATGGACGAGCTGGGTGCAGAGGTGCTGCCCGTCAGTGGCGTCAAGCCTGAATGGCACATCACGGGCTCACTGCTCGAAGGCTTCACGCAGCCCGTCTATCGGTTCATTCCCGGACTGACACGCGGCGAAGGCCTCTTCATGTGCGTACTCAGCAAAAAGGGAGCCCCGGACACTCAAAACGGTCCCAGCATGGGACCAAAACGGTCCCACCGTGAGACCAAAACGGTCCCAGCATGGGACCAAATCGGTCCCACGGTGGGACTAAACTATCCTCAGGCCATCAACTATTTGAGACGTGAGGCATTAGTGCTGCCCGAAGGCACCCCGCGTGGCGTGGTCACCGTCACCTTCATGGGTCAGCCGCTCGGACAGGTGAAGAACATAGGCAACCGCGCCAACAACCTCTACCCCAAGGAATGGAGAATAAAAACAACACATATACCAACAGAATATGAAGCAATACTTAGACATTCTGAACCGCATCCTGACGGAGGGAACCCAGAAGGGTGACCGCACAGGTACGGGCACCATCAGCATCTTCGGCACACAGTCACGCTACAACCTGGACGACGGTTTCCCACTGCTCACCACGAAGAAGCTGCACCTGAAGAGTATCATCTACGAGCTGCTCTGGTTCCTGCAAGGCAACACCAACGTACACTGGCTACAGGAGCACGGCGTACGCATCTGGAACGAGTGGGCCGACGAGGACGGCGAGCTGGGTCCTGTCTATGGGCACCAGTGGCGCTCTTGGCCTGACTATAATGGCGGCACCATCGACCAGATACAACAGGTGGTGGAGCAGCTGAAGCATAACCCGGACTCACGCCGCATGATAGTGTCAGCATGGAACGTGGCTGAGGTGAACCAGATGGCGCTGCCGCCCTGCCACACCATCTTCCAGTTCTATGTGGCTGACGGACGTCTTAGCCTGCAGCTGTATCAGCGTAGTGCTGACACGTTCCTTGGCGTGCCGTTCAACATTGCCTCCTATGCCCTGCTGCTGCAGATGATGGCACAGGTGACGGGTCTGAAGGCCGGTGACTTCATCCACACCACTGGCGATACCCACCTCTACCTGAACCACTTGGAACAGGCCCGCCTGCAACTGACGCGCACCCCGCGCCCACTGCCCAGGATGAAGATCAACCCTGAGGTAAAGTCCATTTTCGACTTCAAGTTCGAAGACTTCGAATTAGAAGGCTACGACCCATGGCCACACATTAAAGCGGAGGTCAGCGTATGATAACCATGATAGCTGCCGTGGCGAAGAACCGTGCCATTGGCTATAAGAACAAACTGATATACTGGCTGCCTAACGACCTGAAGCGTTTTAAGCAGCTCACCACCGGTCATACCATTCTGATGGGGCGGCGCACCTTCGAGAGTCTGCCCAAGGGCGCACTGCCCAATCGTCGTAACTGCGTGCTGACACGTAGCGTCAAGGAACTGCCGGGCTGCGAATGCTTCAGCTGCTGGGACGAGTTCCTCTTTACCTGCATGCCCGACGAGGAGATATTCATCATTGGCGGAGCCAGTCTGTATGAAGGACTGATAGACAAGGCCGACCGTCTCTGTCTGACCGAGATTGACGACACCCCCGAGAAGGCCGACACCTTCTTCCCCGACTATAGCGACTGGAAGGAGGAGTCACGCGAAGAGCATCCGAAGGATGAACGTCATGCCTTCGGATACGCCTTTGTTGACTATGTGAGATAGCTTTTACTCAGCCTGCTCGTCGTCTTCCTTAAAGAGGGGCAGCTCCGTAATAGGCAGCTGACGCTCAAAGACCGAGTTAAAGGAGATAAGTGTCTCGCTGCTCGACAGTCCTAAGGGCTGCAGCTTGTCGTGAATAATGTTCAGCAGATGGTGGTTGTTCTGCGCATAGAGCTTGATGAACAAGTCGAAGTTTCCCGTGGTATAGTGGCATTCCACTACCTCGGGAATCTTTTTCAGCTCTTCTACCACAGCATCAAAGCTCTCAGGATTTTTCAGGTTCAGCCCAATATAGGCACATGTCTCATAGCCTATCTTCTCCGGGTCAATCATAAACTGCGAGCCCCTGAGCACACCAAGGTTATAAAGTTTCTGAACACGCTGATGAATAGCCGCACCGCTCACGTTGCAGACTCTTGCCACTTCAAGGAAAGGAATTCGTGCATCTTCTGAGACAAGGCGCAGAATCTGCCGATCCAATTTGTCGATTTTTTGTATTGCCATGCTGTTGTTATACTTTTAATTGTCTGCAAAGGTATAACAAATAATTGACATGAGCAACAATTTGTAAGTAAAAATTCCCTAAAAGTAATAAATTAACAGCTATTCGTCTATATCAACGGCAGAATAGTTCACTTTTAGTGCATTGGCATCGCGCAATGCCTGCTTCACGTCGGCTATCACGCCAAGGTCTGTATTGCGGTCTGCACGAATGGAGACCACCATGCGTTCCTGGTCCTCGTCGCTCATGTGCTGACGCTGCTGTTTCAGCAGTTCCCGCAGTTCGTCAACAGTCACAATGCGGTCGTTCAACTGAATCATCGTCTCTGTACCCATGGCAGGCTGCAGCTCCTTGCTGGGCGGACCAATATAGACGTACTGCGCCGTCGATTTATGAGTAAGCCGGCTCAGCTCGGTACCCTGAGGCACACGGTACTGCACCTTCAGGTCCGACTGCCTCATGTGCGTCACAATCATGAAGAAGAACAGCACCGTGAATATCAGGTCCGGCAACGATGCCGTATTCAGTGCTGGCACTTCACGCTCAAACTGTCTAAACCTACTCACCATTACTTTTTCACATTTTCACATTTTCACCTTTTCACCTTTTCACTTTTCACCGTCCGGCTCACCTTCACTGATGCGCTGCGGGTAGTGCGCTGTCACAGAGTCACGCTGTTCTGGCGTACACTGCTCCAAGGGAATGCCGAAACGCTCCTTTGCATAGTCATTACGCAACTGGTGGTAAGCGGCCACGATGGCATTCTGCATGGCAAAGTAGGCCTCGTAGCTTGTCTTGCGGTTCGCCTGAATGCTCAGCACGTGCTTGTCCGGCTCTGCCGTCGCCATGAAGGCGAGGATGCGCTCCTGCAGCTCTGCGGGCGTAACGTGCTCATTCTCACAGCGCAGGCTGTCCTTATCGTCTATGCTGATGCGCAGCACGTTCTTCTCACTCACGTCCATGGTCTGCTGGGCCTCCTCCTGTGGTATGGGGGGCAGCGTACGGTTCAGTCCCTTGTCTGAATCGATGGACGTGGTGACAAGGAAAAACACCAACAGCATAAACGAGATATCGGCTGTTGCGGTGGTGTTCAGGGATGGCACGCGGCGACGCTTACGGCGGCGGAATCTTATCATACGCTGATGTTATCTTTTATTCGTCCTGCTCAGTCCTGAAGAACCTATCACCACACCAACTGCTGCCAAGAGCAACAGGAGGAGTGCCGTCCAGAGGAACATGTCGGTCAGCTTCAGCCAGAAGGCGTCCTTAAACCATTGTCCGTTGATGAGCAGGGGTTCTGACGACCCTAACAGGAACGTCACCACCATCGTCACCACTAATAGTGCTGCCGCTCCCCAGGCTATGGCCGCAGCAGGCACGCCACGCGTAGGCTCCTTGGTCTTCTCATGACAGCGCACGCCATGCACTGCCGACCATACAGCAGCTGCCGTCACTACTGCAAGCAGCAGATAGACCACATAAAGCAACATGTCTATGAACCAATTCTCGCCCATTATCTTATTTCCAATTCTTCACTCTTCACTTTTCACTCTTCACTCTTCACTCTTCACTCTTCACTTCCTTGAACTTCGTAATCGCATCCATCAGCGTGATGGCCGACTCCTCCATCTGAGATGTCAGGTGCTCAATCTTCGAGAGGATGAAGTTATAGAACAACTGCAGAATGACGGCCACAATGATACCGAAGATGGTGGTAATCAGCGCCACCTTCATACCTGCGGCCACAATGCTCGTCGAGATGTCGCCCGCCTCCTGAATCTGGTCAAACGCCATCACCATGCCAATAACCGTGCCTAAGAATCCTAACGACGGAGCCAGGGCAATGAACAGCGTGATCCACGTACAGCCTTTCTCCAGGTTGGCCGTCTGCACAGAGCCGTAGCTCACGATGCTGCGCTCTATGGAGTCGAGCGACTCGTGAATGCGCAACAGTCCCTGGTAACAGATGCTGGCCACTGGGCCGCGTGTCTCACGGCATAGCTGCTTGGCTCCCTCTATGTCGCCAGCCTCTATCTTCGCATCCACGTCGGCCATGAATTTCTTGGCGTTGATCTCCGACAGCGTCAGGTAGATAATACGCTCAATACAGAAGGTCAGACCCAGCACCAGGGCCAGGGCCACCAGCGACATGAAGCCCGTAGAGCCTTCCACAAACTTGGTCTTCAGAATCTTATGCAGACCACTACCCTCCTCCGGCGTCTCGTCCAGCATGGCGTCGTCAACCACCATGGCAGCTGTTGCTGCTGTGTCGGCAGCAGCGCTGTTACGCTCAACGATTTCCGTCGTGTCCTGCTCAGGTTTGCCTTGTGCCAAAGCTGGCTGACCGTATGTCAGCAAACCCATAATTGCCAAAAGCGCAATTAAATGTTTCATCTTGTCTGGATTTTTGTCTCTTTTTCTGGGCTGCAAAGTTACAACAAAAAATCAATAATAGCTTGATTAAAATACTATTTAACATTAGGTATAAAGATTGTAAAGTTTTAGGAAATCGTTGAGATTTTGCGTACCTTTGTACCCGCAATTTAACAGACAAACATCATCAAATGTACAGCTTAAAGTATCAAGTAACAACGAGCACCTGCGACAGCGAAGGACGGCTGAAACTCTATTCCGCCCTCCAGATGATGCAGGACTGCTCAGAGATGTGGATCGACAGTGAACCCGGGGTTCAGCAGTTCTTCACTGAGCAGAACATGGCTCAGCTGCTTGCTTCCCGTCAGGTTGAAATCATACGAGTGCCGCAGTTCAAAGAGGAGCTGACGGTCACCACGTCTGTCTATGGCATGAAACCGATGTTCGGGTTCCGTAACACGTTCATCAACGATGCCCAGGGCAGGCCATGCTACAGGACGTGGAGCATGGGGGCTTTTGTCGATAAGTCTAACGGCAAGCTGAAGCGTGTGGACGAGGCCACCATCAGCTCCATGACGCTGGAGCCCCAGTTGGAGATGACCTATCGCGACCGCCGCATCATCTTACCGAAAGAGCCTGGCCAGACACTCGACCCCGTCAGGGTGCTTCGTGCTGACATCGACTACAACAAGCACATGAACAACGCCAACTATGTCCGCATAGCCATGGAGCTGTTGCCTGACGACTTCCAGGTGAAGGGTCTCAGGGTGGAATACCGCGTAGCAGCCAAGCTGGGCGATGTCCTGGTGCCTACGGTCTATGAGCAGGAGCAGTGCATCACCGTTGCCCTGCTGACAAACGGCGAGGCCTGTGCCATCATGGAGTTTGAGCGGGCATAGCCTAAGATACAAAAAAGAAAATGCGGCAACTCATCCTGTCATCGGATGAATTGCCGCATTTCTTCTTTCATGTTTCGTCCTGCGTCAGATTCTGCGCAGTCCAAGCTCCTTCACATAATATAAATAGGAGATGGGTGATATACGCACCACGTCGTTCGGCAGCGTACGTAGCCTGTCCCCTCTTCTGCCGTCCAGCCCTATTTTCTGGTAGCCCGTCATGTCCTCCGTCTGCACAATCACTGCGTCATCAAGATAGCCGCATATATGGTAGGCGTGGTTCTTGTCCTTCTTCACCACTAAGTAGTCGCGGGCTATGATGATGTTCTTGTTGTAGAACACGTCATTCAGGTCGAATCGCGGACTTAGGCTTCCCGTGTTATAGCGCAGCTTGAAGCAGTATCGATCCCTGCTGTTATGCTCGCGGGCCTCAGCCACTTCCACCCCTGCCACCTTGCGGAAAGCCGGATCATCGTCATAGTAGCAGTTGCCCTTCGGGTCCCAATAGACAAACCAGAAGAAGTCGCCCTGCTTATAGCCCCGGGGCTTATAGCTGCTGTAGTAGATGCCGTCTCTCCATTCCACGTCCCTGAACAGTCGCAGGCCCTGGTCTATTCCCTTGCTGTCTATCAGCGAGGCATATTCCACATAGTTATCGTAGAGCTTTCCACCGTAGATGCCGGCTGCAAAGTAGCCTCCTTCGTCATGCAGCCTGACTATCTCCTTGAAACGGGGCTGACAGCTCACTTTTCCGTTGTTCAGCACGCCATAGCGCCCGTCCTTCAGGAATATCTGAAGACCGGCATGCTTCTGACCGCCCTTCTTGATGCGTACCATCTCCAGGTTCACCAGCTCCCGCTGCCGTGTTGAGTCGGATTTGCCATCCGGCTCGTCCAGCACCACATAGCGGCCGCTCTTCGTGTCACCCTTGCCTGATGCCAGTCCAAAGAATGTCTGTCGCCAGTCCCGTTCTTCCGTAGGCAGTCCGAAGGTCTGGTAGAGCCCAACGTTATCTAATATCAGCACATGTGGCTTCCCTTCGCTGATGCGCATGCCTCGTCCTACCTGCTGCAGGTACTTCGACAACGATAGCGTGGGACGCGCCAGCTGTATGAACTCCACCTCCGGACAGTCGAAACCCTCTGAGAAGATATCCACGTTGACAAGAACATCAAGAGCCTCACCCCCAGCTTGCTTTTCTTCCTGTTTTGCTGTTTTCCTGTTAGTATTCAGCGTTTGTTGGCATATACTCCCCTCTCCAATCGGAGAGGGACCGGGGGTGAGGCTTTCTATCAGTTTCCGTCTTTCTTCAGCCGGTGTCTTTGCATCTATCACGGCACACCTGACGCCCTGTGCCTTGTAATATTCAGCAATATGCTGCGCATGCTGTCGGTCTATGGCATACACGATTCCCTTCTTTCCGTCAGCAAACTGCCTGTAGGTCTTATATAGATGCTCTATCGACTCGGGCACGTCCATCACTGTGGCCAGTTCCTTGGTTTGGAAGTCACCGTCAGCACCACGCTTGGTCAGGGAGCGCACGCGCCTCAATGCCTCACTGTTGGGTGCTGCCGACACATATTCAAAGTCGCTCAGCCATCCTTTATCTATGAACTCCTGTATCGTCCACGACTGCAGCAGCGTCTGAAACAGGTCAGTAAACGGCGCGTTATTAAGTCTGCATGGCGTGGCCGTCAGTCCCAAGAACTTTGCCTTCGGCCACCACTCCCATAGCATTCGGTAAGTATCAGCCAGTGCATGATGCGCTTCGTCAACTATTACAAGTGAAAAGTGAAGAGTGAAGAGTGAAAGGCTACGGGTAGGCGCGTTAGCGGGAATGAGGCCTCTCCTCGCCAATGTCTGTATGCTTGCCACCTGCACCTGCTTCGTCTCGTCGATAGGCTTGCCACTCACAATGAGCCCATGCTCAATCCCAAACACATTCAGCGTCTGCGATATCTGCTCAATCAACTCACGTCGATGAGCCACCACCAATACGCTTCCCTGATGGGCGGCAGCAAATTGGCTTTCCCCTTCGGGCCGCCGAGCTGGACATTCTTCACTCTTCACTCTACACTCTTCACTTATAAGAGCCGCCATCAGGTGCGTCTTTCCCGTACCTGTAGGCATCTGCACCATCACGCTCTGCTGTCGTTTCCAGGCCTTCCTAAGCCTGTCAAGCATCTCTATTTGATAGTCACGAAGCATAACC
>ONRS01000133.1 GCA_900320255.1 uncultured Prevotellaceae bacterium | reverse complement strand
GTTACAGTGGCAGAACTTCCACCGAGAGAGTATGCCCAGAAGTCATACTGTGAAGCTGAATAGTCCCAATACTTGATGGTCTGGTTTTCAAGAGAGGAGAGAGAGTTGTGAGTTTGTCCTACATACTCCCAGTTAGCGGTGTTTGACAATGTGGTATTAGCAGAATTATCAATCCATTTTACATTGTAGTTGTCAAAAACCTCAGAAACAGTTGACCCTGTTGTCTTAATACCCTCAACAACAAAGTTGTTGCTCAGTTTCGTAGCTGCATCAGCACCGACGTGATTAGCACGGGTGACGGCGTTTACGCCGGACCCGAAGACGATGGCGCCTTGGGTGTCCTGACTGGTGGGAGTCGGAGCGTCTCCCACGAAGTCATTGTTGGTGCAACTGGCTAATGCTATGAGCGCAGTTGCGAAAAATAAAACTTTTTTCATAATTCAAATATAATTTGTGTTGTTAATAATTTACTGAACCTTGATGATCTTGGTGTAATAGACACCGTCGTTCTTGGTGAACTTGTCGAAGTAGGTCATGCCCTCGACAGCATTTCCGGCAGCAGCAACCTTGTCGGCGGCCTCGTCGATGACGAAGAGGGTGTCAGCCTGCTGTGGCAGGATGACACAATAGACGTACTCTCCACCAACCAGCGAGTAGTAAGCGGTGCCGTTCTGAGGAGTGGTGTCAGTTTTAAGATTGTAGTTAGTACCGTCGAAGGTGTAGAGTGTAGTATTCCCAAAGTCAGCGTAGGCAACGTTCTGGGCCTTCTTGTAGCTCATGCCATTGTTGGTGGTGTAGTAGTAGTCTGTTCCGGTGACGGCATATCCTGTTGCGATGGTCGTTCCGGCATTGTCGAGATAGAGGTTGTTGACGCCCTGTCCGAGGAATACGGTTACCATGCCGGCCGCAGCATTCTCATCGGGGAAGTACTTCACGCCCTTCTGCACGTCGCCGCTTCCTGCAACGAGCTTGTAGCGGTAGTAGCCGCTTGCAGACTCACCCACTGCAATGTTGACAGGCTGGAACATGTCATCTGTATTCACAGCAGCCTTCTTTGTATAGACGAAGGCGTAGGTAGTACCAGCCATAGGAGTGAACACTGCAGCCTGGGTGTCATTTAATTTAATCACGTTACCATCAGCTCCGTATTCCACCTTGTTGGTCAGGTTGAAGGCAGTTTCTGACAGCACCAGTCCGCTGCGGCCCTTGATGGTGCCGGCATCAGCATCGTCGTCCTGCATCGAGAGAGCATCAATAACGACTGCCTCGGTGTAGTTCGTGCCGTCGTCAGGCAGGGTGTAGAGTGCAGCATTTTCAGATGTCAGCTTCTGCAGCTTGCCGTTAGCCAGGTCGGGAGTGCTCTCTTCATTTCCGTCGTTCACGGTCACGTATATGTCGTTAACGGTGGTGTACTCATTGTCGTTAACCACGTTAGAGCCCTTCTGGTAGGTTGTGATGCTGGGTGTAGAGACGGTGGTGATGGTCTCCTGCGTGTTGTCTTCCTCAGAGTTGACCACCACGGCATCGAAGGTGATGGGGTAGAGACCTGCGGGGTCGCTGTTGACGGTGGTGTCATCCGGCTTTGTGGGGTCATAGACACCAGTGTGGCCATTCGTGCGGTCGCTAATCTTAAATAAATAAGTATAAGCATAGCCAGCCTTCCACTGAGCGTAGATAAGTGGCACCTGAGCCGTAGCACCGCGCACGTTGATGACCTCGCCAGAGCCGTCGGTTGACTCCAGTGTGTAGTCAACGCGGAGGTTCAGGTTCGTACCTCTTTCGTTTGGCAGATACTGGGTGTAGTAGTTGCCCTCAGCCTCACCGGCCATAGAGGCGGTGTTCGACGTACGTCCGATAAACACGTTACCAGCGGTCTTCTCGCCATCTTCAGCAATGGTGAGGTTCAGCGGTCCGAAGTTCACCAGTGTTGTCTGGTCGCTGGTACCTGCAAAGCTGATGTGAGCCTGGTTGTTGTCGGCATCCTCAGGATGGTCAACGGTAGGATAGAAGATGGTGTAAGTACCCTCGGTGAAGATGTCGCCTGCAACTGTTGTGAAGAGGCGCGGAGTGGCAGCGTTAGCATCATCGGTAGCGGCAGCGCTGTAGAACTTCACGTCACGAACCGAGTAGCCGGGCACGGTCTCGTAGATACCGATACGCACCTTTGAGCCGAGGCTGCGGAAGCGCAGGGTGACGGTCTCACCAAACTTGGACTTCGGCATGGTCACAATGTCAGCCACATAGCATCCCTCAAGGTCAACGGCCTTACCCTTCATGGTGAAGGCAGCTGTTCCGGCCTGAGAGGGCTTGATGGCGCTGACGAGCACCTGGCCGTCAGTGGGTTCACCTTCGTAGATGGCCGTCTTCAGACCTGTTGACCACGCAATGAAGTCGTACTGTGTCTGCGTGTAGTCCCAGTACTTAATGGTCTGGTTGGTGATGCCGTTGTCAATGGCGTGCTTAATGCGTCCCTTTCCAACGTACTCCCAGTTGTGGGTGTTCGATTCGGTGGTGTAAGCGGTGTTAGCCTCGTAGGTCACGAGGTAGTTGTCAAAGACGATGCTTCCCACGGAACCGGTAGAAGTGCCCTTGTAGCCAGAAACCACGAAGTTGTTGCCTAAGAGTTCGGCAGCGGCAGCACCCGTAATGTCGTTTGCACGGGTGATGTTGCCCTTGTTAGAACTGAACAGAATGGGAACGTCAGCTTCTTCGGGG
>ONRS01000027.1 GCA_900320255.1 uncultured Prevotellaceae bacterium | reverse complement strand
TGAGCGTGGCGAGCGTCCTGAGCGTGGCGAGCGTCGTCCGCGTCCTGAGCGTGGTGAGCGCCGTCCGCGTCCTGAGCGTGGCGAGCGTCATCCCCGTCCGGAGCGTTCGAACGATGAATTCCACGACCCAGCAGAAAGCCATGAGCCAAAGGACTTTACTGACGCCCTTGACCACATGGACTTCTAAATAGAAGTTAAATTCCCCTCTTTTATAGGCACTTAATCTTCGTTTTTGAAGATTAAGTGCTTCTTTTTTGTGTTCTAAGTTTGCTAATTCACGATTTTTTTCTATCTTTGCACCCAATACACAAATTATAACGAACAAATACAGATATGGCAGTAAAAATCTTGAGCGTTGATGACGAGATGGATCTCGAATTACTGTTGACGCAATATTTTAGGAGAAAAATCAGGAAGGGTGAGTATGAATTTCTGTTTGCCCATAATGGTATAGAAGCAATGACCATGCTGCTCCAGCAACCTGACATAGACATTATCCTTTCGGATATTAACATGCCGGAAATGGACGGACTGACGCTACTGACGAAGATTAACGAGATGCGCAATCCCGCCTTGAAGTGCATCATGGTGTCGGCTTACGGCGATATGGGTAACATCCGCCAGGCCATGAACAATGGCGCCTTCGACTTTGCCACGAAGCCCATTGACTTGGACGACCTGAGCGTCACGATAGAGAAAGCCATTGAACAGATTCAGTTTATTCGCCAGTCACAACAGGAGCACTCCCAGTTAGAGAACCTGAAGAACGACCTGCAGGTGGCCGGCGAGATACAGCACGCCATCCTGCCACGCATCTTCCCGCCATTCCCGGAGAACGAAGAGCAAATTGACATTGCGGCTTCCATGACGCCCGCCAAGGACGTGGGAGGCGACTTCTACGACTTCTTCCGCATCGACGAGGACCGCATTGGCTTTGTGATTGCCGACGTGAGCGGCAAGGGCGTTCCCGCTGCCATCTTCATGGCCGTCAGCCGTACGCTGCTGCGCGCTACGGGCATCAGGGGCGACAATCCTGCTTCCTGCATGGCCTATGTGAACAACCTGCTCTGCAATGAGTCGGTTGACTGCATGTTCGTAACGGTGTTCTACGGCATCTATCAGCTGTCAACGGGCGAAATCAAGTACTGCAATGCCGGTCACAATTCACCCTACGTCATCAAGAAAGACGGCACTGTGACAGTGGTGAAGTCTGACAACAACCTGATGGTCGGTGTCATGGAGGATATTCATTTCAGTGAGGCACAGCTGCAGCTGCAGCCCGGCGATTCGCTCGTTCTCTATACCGACGGCGTGACAGAAGCCTTTGACAAGGCTGACCAGGCCTACGGCGACGACCGTCTTGAAGCATTCCTGAAGACACAGGCCGGCAATGACAGCCGTGGCATTATTGACCATGTGCTGGAAGATGTCCATAACTTTGTGAAGGACGCTCCCCAGAGTGACGACATCACCATGCTGACCCTGACCCGCAAATCTTAATCCCCCTACTATTCATGAAGCGCCAGTATATTGTCGGAGTTGTAGCTGCACTGGTTCTTTTAGGTGCCATTGTACCTGTGGGTGCGCTCTATTACAAGGAGCACAAGCACACCCGCCAGCTTGAAGATCAGCTACGGGAACTCAGCGAAAAAGAGCAACGCCTGACCATTGAGCGTAGCGTGAGTAAGCAGATGGAGGAGATTGCCTATGAGCAGAAAGCCGTCAGCGACGAGCAGCGTGAGGCCGCCAACGAGCAGGCCCGCATTGCCAACGAGATGAAGCGGCAGTCCGACATAGAGCGCCAGCATGCCATTATCGCCCAAGAGAACGCCATGGCCTCAGAGCAGCTGGCTATTATGGCCTCGCGAAAAGCCGAGGAACAACAAGAGTTGGCAGAGCGGCAACGTGAACAGGCAGAACGCGCCCGCCGGCGTGCCGACACGTTGAGCTATCAGGCACTGGCCCGTTCGTTAGGCTCCGTCTCTTCAACCCAATGGAACTTAGGCAACAAGGAGTTAGCCTCCTTACTGGCATACGCTTCCTATAACTTTGCCCACCGCTACCACGGCGACCTGTACCAGCCCAACATTTACGAGTCGCTGATGCTGGCCAGCAACAGTAGCAGGCAGTGGTCGGTGGGTGAAGGTGCCATCATGAAGATGGGGCTGCGCCGTAATGACCAGACGCACTTTGTTTTCATCACCACATACGGAGAAGTCATTTCGAACGACATGAACTTACAAGCCTTGAACTCACAAGTTCTCTTCAAGGACAGGCACTACGACTTCCGCGACTTTCTGGAGACAGCAGACGGCACGCTCTACGTTGTCAGCCGCACTGGGGACATGGTGGAAATCGGAAAGAATTACACCAAGATATACCCGATAAACAAGATTCTGCATCCGTTCCGTATCTTTCCATGGAACACAGACCACCTGTTGGTCATAGGCGAAACCAGCCTTCACCTGTTTAACCTGAAGACCAAAGTCTTCGACAAGATGATACCCCTTAATTTCCATGCAAGCATTGTTGGCAGAACATCCGACCACTATCTGCTCATAGGCAAGGGAAAGAAAATAGTAAAGCTACAGAAGAACAGCGGACAGCTCTCTGTCGATGAGCTGCCGTTCAACGGGCAGGTCACCACTTGCACCCACTCTGAAAAGACGGCGGCGATGGCCTATGGCATGGCCGACGGCGTTATCTATCTGGTTGACAAGAACGGCAAGCAACGTAAGCTGGTAGCACATCGCTCCCGCATTTCACGCCTGAAATTCGACGACAACCGTCTTTACTCCACCAGCTATGACGGTACTGTCAACGTCTGGGACGTCAGCCACGAGAAGGCAGACCCCATACGTGTGCTGACCACCAACCGCTGGGTCATCAGCTTCTCTCTCGAAAAACGAATGAACTCCATCTGGACTGGTGACCAGAGCGGCAACCTGACCCGCACCCTGATTGATGCCGAACAGATGGCCTCACTTATCAGACTGTCACTGAAGAGGAACCTGACCCGTGAGGAATGGTCACAATACATAGGCGACAACGTCCCGTACGTAAAATTTAAACCGTAACCCGCACGCTGATGAAGAGGCTTATTATCACATATCTGTTGGTGCTTTCCGCCATTATTCCCTTGATGGCCCAGAGGGGTGTACCCTTCATGCGCAACTACAGTGCCCAGGAGTATGGGGCACACAACCGGAACTTCGACATTATCTGCGGAGACAACGGGCAGGTATTTATCGCCAACTTCGAGGGTCTGCTCTACTTCGACCAGGCAGCGTGGCATGTCCTCCACACAAAAGGCATCCACCGGCTGACGGCACTCTTCAACGACAAGAAAGGCCATATCTGGGTAGGCGGCTACAACTACATAGGCTATCTGGTCCATGAGAAGAACGGCAGTCTGGGCATTAAGGACCTGCTACCCAGTAACGACGTGCCCTTCCACGGACAAGTAGAGGAAATCTGGCAAGATGCCAGCGGCAGCATTTGCCTGGAGATTTCCGACCACAGCGTCTATTGTGTACAGGGCGACAAATTGGTTCCTGTAGGAGCCTTGCCCCCTGACAAGAAAAACATTCAGTTGAGTGAAGACTACGAAGTGAACGAAGTCATCCGCATCAACAATGACCTACAGGTAGTCGCTTTAACCAGTCAGGGACTGTTGGCTGTTGACGGTCAAGGCCGAAAAATCTTCCAGCTGACCGAGGAGAGCGGGCTGTGCAATAATAATGTGAACCACATAGCCTACGACTCCCACGGCATGCTGTGGGGCGTTACTGACAATGGCATCTTTGCCGTTTCCCTGCCCTCCATCTATTCACGCTTCACGTCAGGCGAAGGACTTCGCGGTGAAGTGCTCGCCATACAAGCCATTGAGGAAAATCTCTTTGTAGGCACCCTCAGCGGACTGTTCCGCCGCGTAGGGCAGTCATTTGTCCCAGTCAGCGAGATTAAGCACGCCTGCTGGAACCTGGAGCCAGACGGCAACAGCCTGCTGGCAGCCACCATGGGCGGTGTCTTCCGGGTCTTTGCCGACGGCAGCACGCGCCAGTTGTCAACGGCCAGTGCCACCGCCGTCCTGCCTGATGACGACGGTTACTACAGCGGCGAGTTGGACGGTCTGTTCTATTATAAGGACAATTTCCGTTCCGAGGCTTCCAATGCCGAGAAAGTGGTTCGGATGTTTCAGGACAAGGACGGCGACATCTGGGCACAGAACCTCTACGGTGACATCTGGTTAAAACCGGCTGACGAGCAGAACTTCCGCTCACTGGATACAAATAAGAAAGAGGACGATGTGAACACCCTCATCCGCGGCGAGCGCGAGGTGCTGGTTGCCAACATCAACGGCATCTGGCGGTGGGACGGTCACAAGCTGGTGTCGGCCGGCGAGAAGATGAAAGCCCTCATACCCTATCCGTCATATTCCTATACCGACTTCGAGGGAAACATCTGGGTGACCGATGCCGAAGGGCATGAGCTGAAAGTGGTACGCCACGAGCAGCTGGCCCAGGAGCACGAAGTCTATATCACCCCGCTGAAGGACTATGTGGTACGGGCCATCCTGAGAATGAATTCACAACTGTGGGTAGGCGGCGACTTCGGCCTCATTGGCATTAAGCGAAGCATTGCCGACCCCATGCTCAGGCATAAGCCGCAGCTCTTCCTGCGTAGCATCACCATGCAGGGCGACAGCCTGTTATGGGGAGGCATAGGCGAACAGCCCAAGGAGCTCGGCACCCTCGACAGCAACTACGGCGAGCTGCGCATCAGCTACGCCATCGACTATGCCCCGCTGGTGGGAAACGCCACCTACCGCTACCGCCTGAACGACGGCACCTGGTCAGCCTGGAGCGAACAGACCTTCGTACGCTTCTTCAACATGGCCTCGGGAGCCTACACCATGGAGATACAAGCCTGCGACCCCATGGGGCGCCTGTCGAACATCGTGTCGTTCGACTTCAGCATTCCCGCTCCCTTCTACATGCGCTGGTACATGCTGCTGCTCTTTGCACTGCTGGCAGCACTCATCACCTATGCCATTGCCCGCTGGCGCACCCATTCGCTGGAGCAGGACAAGCTGCGCCTGGAACGGGTGGTACAGGATCGTACGGCCGAAATAGCCAAGCAGAAGGACGAGCTGATGCACCAGGAGAAGATGGCCACCGTCGGTAAGCTGACGCAGGGCCTCATTGACCGCATCCTGAACCCCATGAACTACATCAACAACTTCTCGAAGCTCTCGTCGGGACTCATCAAGGACGTGAAGGCCAACATCGAGGACGAGCAGGAACACATGGACCCGGAGAACTACGACGACACCATGGACGTGCTCGACATGCTGACGCAGAACCTGGCCAAGGTGGAGCAGCACGGCATTAACACCTCGCGCACGCTGAAGGCCATGGAGGAGATGCTCAAGGACCGCTCGGGCGGCATGGTGCCCATGAACATCGTCACCATGCTCCAGAAGAACTTCGAAATGCTCAATCAGTACTACCAGAAGGAAATAGAAGAATGTCACATCAAGACTGTGTTCGACTGTCCTTCCGAGCTCATCAGCATCAATGGTAATGCCGACCAGCTCAGCAAGACCGTCATGAGCCTGCTGGGCAACGGCATCTATGCCGTCGTCAAGCAGAAGAAACGCGTGCCCGACCATCAGCCCGAGATACGTCTCTCGGCACACACCGAAAACAATAACGTGGTGATAAAGGTGCACGACAACGGCATCGGCATCGAGAGTGGCATCCTTGACAAAATCTTCGACCCCTTCTTCACCACGAAGACCACTGGCGAGGCTTCGGGCATTGGCCTGTACCTGAGCCACGAAATAGTGCAGAACCACAGGGGCAGCATCACCGTCAACTCCGAGAAAAATCAGTTTACTGAGTTTGATATAGTTATTCCACTACTTGAAAAACAATAAAGAAGAGCTTATGGAAGAGAATAAAAACCTGGAAATAGAGCAACTGAGACAGCAGTTGAAGCAGCAAGAGAAGCTGGCCTCCTTAGGAACGCTGAGTGCAGGCATAGCCCACGAGATACAGAACCCGCTCAACTTTGTCATCAACTTCAGTAAGATGTCAGACAAGCTGCTCAGCGACCTGAGCGACATTGTGGCCGACAACGAGGACAAGCTCTCTGCCGACGACCGTGAGGAGCTGGACGACATAGTGGCCGACCTGCAGGAGAACATGCAGAAGATAATGGAGCACGGCGAGCGTGCCATCAGCATCATCCGCGGCATTCTGCTCATCTCACGCGGCAAGGAAGGCGAGCGCATACCCACCAACATAGCCCAAATGGTGAAAGAGTACGTCTGGCTGTCCTACCACGCCATGCGCGCCAACCAGAAAGGCTTCAACATTACCATTCATGAGCATTACCAGGAGTCCATGCCCCTGGTCTCCATTATTCCCCAGGAACTCAGCCGGGCCGTGCTCAACGTCATGAACAACGCCTTCTACGCCGTGTGGAACAAGGCACAGACCGCTACCGACTATTCGCCCGAAGTGGATATCAGCGTCAGTCTTCAGGACGACAAGTGCACCATTGCCATTGCCGACAACGGCGAAGGCATGAACAGCGAGGTGCAGCAGCGGCTGTTCGAGAACTTCTTTACCACCAAGCCCGCCGGCAAGGGCACCGGACTGGGCATGGGCATCACACGCGAAATAGTGGAACAGCACCACCAGGGCCGCCTCACCGTTGACTCCACCGTGGGCGAAGGCACCACCATCACCTTTATCATTCCCGTAAAAGCATGAAACGACTCCTCCTCACCATCACCCTCCTTGCCCTCGTGACCATGCTGGCTTCAGCACAGTCGGCCGACGAGCAGCGCCGCCTCTATTCCCAGGCCGAGAACGACTACATCATCGGCCGTCTTGACGACTCGCGCAGTCTGCTGAAGGAGCACCTGAGCGACTTCCAGGGTGACCTGCTGCAGAGTGCCTACAGGCTGCTCATACTCTGCGACATCGCCCTCGACGAAGACGACGAGGCACAACGATACGTCAGCGAGCTGCTCTCGGAAAACCCCTATTTCACCCCAACGTCTGAAGACCCGCAACGCTTCCTCGACATGGTGGCACACATGAAGAACGGCATGACCAACACCATCACCACCGCCTCCAGCCAGGCTGAGAGCCTCGACGAGTCGCCCGTGCCCGTGCTGCTCATCACCGACGACATGATACGCATCAGCGGAGCCCGCAACCTCAAGGAGGTGCTCATTGCCTACGTGCCCGGCATGACCAACATTGACTGTAACGACGACATCAACATCGCCATGCGCGGCGTCTATAGCCAGGGACAGGAGAAGATGCTCTTCATGATCAACGGCCACCGGCTGAACAGCTACGCCACTAACACTGCCGCCCCCGACTTCAGCATCTCGCTCGAGAAAATCAAGCAGATAGAAGTGCTGCGCGGACCTGCCTCGTCGCTCTATGGCGGCGTGGCACTCACTGCCGTGGTCAACATCATCACCAAACAGGGCATCGACGTCGATGGCCTCAAGGTGCGTGCCGGAATAGGCAACTACGGCCAGATGCGCGCTGACCTGGTGTTCGGCAAGCGCTTCTTCGACCTCGACATCCTCATCTGGGGCAGTCTCTATAAGGCTGACGGCCAAAAGTTCTATGTACCCCGCGAGCAGACAGGCCTGAAGCGCACACAAGGCGACATCGTCATCGGACGCGTAGGCGAAAACCCCTCCTACGACCTCGGCCTGACGCTCAACTGGCGCGGTCTCTACTTCATGTACAACACCCACTTCTCGCAGGTTCACTCACCCTACACCTCCGGCTACACCTACTCCCCCTACAACTACGACCGCTACGTCACCTTCCGCGGCCTCAAGCCCAGCTTTGCCACCCAGTCGCACCATGCCGAGCTCTCCTACAGCAAGAAGTGGGACAAGCTCTTCCTCAGTGCCGCCATCAACTACGACATCAGCGACATGACCCACTATCAGGTCATCAGCGACTCCACCGTCGAGAACCTGAGCTCCATACTCGGCTTCCTGAAGAACTACGACGGACTCTTCAAGGGCGAGGAGGGCCTCTTCCGTTATCAGGACGGACAGGAGCGCACCATTGGCGGCCAGCTGAAGGCCGACTACACCTACGTTGACAACGACGACCACAAGGGACTGGTCAGCATGGGCGCCAACTACAGCCATTTCCGTCTCGAAGACTCCCGTTACGCCTTAGGCACCAACTACTTCAACACCATCATAGAGTACGTATGGTTTGCCAACTGGGCCCGTGCTTATGGGTATGATGACGAGACCATCTACGAAGCTCTCGACTATGACAACATAGCCAAGGGAAAAGAAAACAGCGTCAATGCCTACGTGCAAGTCAAGCACCGCTACGGACCGTTCATCCTCAACGGCGGCATGCGCTACGACTACAAGCGCCGCTTCAACGACGACGAGCAGCACGAGTTCTCACCCCGCGTGGCACTCATCTTCGTGCAGCCCAAGTGGCACGCCACCCTCAGCTACTCCAAGTCGTTCGTCGATGCACCCTATTTATACCGCAAGTCGAACCTGCTCTTCTACCAGCTCGACGTCATCAGCTCCATCGGCAGCGAGACACCCGTTACGACCATCGACTATACCGACCTCATGTCAGAGCGGCTCTACTCCTGGCAGCTCACCTTAGGCAGCAGCAGCCTGCTGCCGGGACTCGACCTGGAGCTGAACGGCTTTTATAACCGCGCGCAAAACCTTATCTACCCCCTGCAGAACCTGCACGCCAACGCCGCCGAGGGCAAGAACATTGGTGCCGAGCTCACCGCCACCTACCGCCGCGGCCCCTTCGAAGGACACCTCGCCATGGAGTGGCTACACTTCCTCGAGGCAGAATACTTTGGACGCGAGCTGACCAAGATGCCCGGCATACCCAACTTCAGCGCCAACGCCGTACTGGCCTACCGCCTGCTGCCCAGCCTGCGACTGCACACCCACCTGAACCTCACCGGCCCCTACCAGGGCTACGGCGTTGACCTGAGCAACGGCACCTATCACTTCGACGAATACAGCACACGCATCCTCGTAGATGCAGGCGCCACCTACACCTACCGCAATTTCGAGGTAGCACTCAATGCCCACAACCTCTTCAACAAGAGCTACACCCAGTGCGGACTCGGCTCAGGCCCTATCCGGCAGCAAGGCCGCTGGCTCATGCTCTCCTTAGGATATAAGTTCTAACGTTAATAACGATAACGTCAACGATAACGACAACGTCAACGTCAACACTCAACACTCAACGCTCAACGCTCAGAACTGGGTATCTGCTGTAATGTTTTATAACAGATCAGAGAACTCCTGTCTTCGTGATATGAGTCAATCATTTTCAGCACTTTAACTTTTTTTGCTTCTTCTTTTTGCTTTATTTGTTTGATTTTTATTACCTTCGCACGCTCGAAAGTAAAAAAGCAGATTACTAATAATATTTGAATTAAAATGGAAATCAGAATGATGAAAAAGACCAAACAAACTTATGTCCAGCCAACCTGCGAGGTGGTTGAACTGCATGTGACGAACCAATTGCTAAACGCAAGCCCCGAAACACAAGTGACAAATACAATGTCTAAAAAAGGCGATTATGAGCTCGAGGATTCCCCGTTCTAATTATTAAATCACTCAGTTTAAAAGTAAGAAAAGATGAAGACAATAAAGTTATTTATAATGGCTGCACTGGTGCTGATGATTGCCGCCTGCAGCAGCGATGACAACGACATAACCACTCCGACCCCGCAGCCAGTCAAGCCCGAGGGCATCACTATCACTGCCACGCTGGCTCCTAAAAATGGTGGAGACGACACGCGTGGTTTGAGTAATGGCACTAATAAGATTGTGGCAACATGGGAAGAAAACGAAAAAATTGCTATCCTTTACGAAGTGGATGGTGTGAAGAAAAAGGCCGAAGCCACCGTTACGGCAGTGAACACTGAAACTGGTGCTGCCACCATACAGTTCACCGTAGATTCCAACACGGAAGACAACACCACCTGCACGCTTGTATTTCCTTACACTGCCGCCAAGGATGACAACACGGGTGTGAAGGACGCCGCCACGCTGCTGGCAACTCAGACTGGAAGTCTCAGCAGCAAATTTATGGATGTCCGCGTGGGTGAAGGAAAAATCCAGACTGCTAACCCCGGTCTGACCGTCACCACGCAGCCCGCTGCACAGAATGCCATCTTCCAGATTAAGGCAAAAACCCCTAATTTTTCCATCACTTTGAATGCCCTCACCGTCACCATTGACGGAAATGAATACGCCGTTAACTTAGCTGATGACACCGGCAGGAGCGAGATCTATATTGCCTTGCCTCCTGTTACTGATAAAAAAGTTAGTTTCTTGGCGAAAGATGATAATGGTAGGATGTTTGGCTACTCGAAGAGCGGTGTGACCTTTACGGCTGGTAAATATTACATAAGTGAACTAACGATGGAATATGCGTTCAGCGTGGCAGCCAAAAAGTTTGTTAGTTTCTCGCAGGGTAACCTGCAATACTATGTGACGGACGATGGTAGCACATGGAAGTTCGCCGAAAACCAGTGGGGCATCTTAGATTACAACAACACGTACAATACCTCTTCCAAGTATCCTATAGACCTCTTCACATGGGGTAATACAACATTGGGTGCGGAAGACTATATGGGTACAGGGTATGACAAATACTCTTCCACTCTGAAAAATACCCAAGCACCAGGTGCCGCTAACTCTTCTACAGGCAGCGACTGGGGCTACAATGCCATCAGCAACGGCGGCAACAAGAAGAGCCAGTGGCGCACGCTGACCATAAGTGAGTGGAATTACCTGCTCACGGAACGCACCGTTAATGGAGGAAAAGGAGAAAATCATAGCTACACCGTAGGCCAATCGATAAATGGTATCAATGGCTTGGTTATCTATCCTGACGGTTATAAAGGCGAAATGTATAGTGGAAGCAACTGGGACACCTTCGAGCACAATGGCTGTGTATTCCTGCCGGCTGGCGGCTACAGAAATGGACAAAACGTAACTAGTTATAGCAATTCTGGCTACTACTGGTCTGCTTCATGCAGTGGTTCTTCTGGCACAGCATACTTTTTGGAATTCAATAGCTCTAGTCTTAACATCCATACCACCTGGACTGGTGATGCGAATAAGGGCTATGGCTACTCCGTCCGTCTGGTTCGCGACCTATAATATAGAATAACATTTCCCCCTCTCACGCCCCGCATCGGCAGCTACTGGCTCTGGTGCGGGGCGTTCTTTTGCGCGAGCTTTGGTGTATGGTTTTGCATGACTTGGTATCGGGTTTTGCACGCTTTTGAGGTGACTTTTGCACGAAAACTCACCATAAAGTCATGCAAAACTCATCATAAAGTCAAGTAAGACTCGACATAAAGTCAAGCAAAAGGCACCATGAAATCATGCGGAATGCACTTGGTTTGCCTACTTCCTGTCTTATTTAAAATAAGACACTGATTTGCTAAATGGTCACTTTGTAGAGCGTATGAATGTCACGGGCATGATTTACCACGTCCATAATCTCCTCGTGGGTCGAGAGGTTGAAGTCGCCCGGCACGGTGTTCTTCAGGGCAGCCGCTGCTAACGAGTAGTTCAGCTGCATCTGCTTGTCGGCAGGCCACTTCTTAGCTGCATGCAGGAAGCCAGCCATGAAGGCATCGCCCACCCCCACGGGATCCACCACGTCAGGAATGTCGAGGATGGGAGCTTGAAGAAGGGCCGGGGCTGTTAGGGGGCTATACAGCAGCGCCGTGAGCGTGTGGTGGTTGGAAGCCACCATGTTGCGCATGCCCATGAGCCAGTCCTGACAACGGGGGAACTGGCGGTGAATATCCTCAAACCACTCGCCGTACTCGTCCATCTGCATCTGGAAATTGGAGTCGGTAGCCGTGAAGGGCGGCTGCTTGCGCTGGCAGAGCCACTCAAACTCAATGGCGTCGCCAAACATCATGTCGCAACGCTGCAGCATGCGGCTGATGGTCTCACGCGGGTCGGCCCCGTACTTCCACAGGTTCTTGCGGTAGTTGATGTCGAACGAAATCTTCACGCCCAGCTCGTCAGCCACGTCGAGAGCCTCGAAGGTAGCGTCGGCAGCGTCCTGCGAAATGGCAGCCGTAATGCCAGAGACGTGCAGCACGCTGGCATCGGCCAGAATGGTGCGCCAGTCTATCATGCCGGGCTTCAGTTCGGAATAGGCCGAGCCGTCGCGGTCGTAGATGACCTTGGCGGCCCTCATGCCTGCCGACGGTTCGAAGTAATAGGTGCCGATGCGCCGTCCGCCAAGCAGCACATGATTACAGCTGACGCCCATGGAGCGCAGGCACATGACGCCCGCCTGCCCTACAGGCGTATCGGGCAGTCGCGTCACATAATCCACTTCCTCACCCAGCGTGGCCAGACTCACGGCCACGTTAGCCTCGCTGCCTCCATACTTACTGGTAAACATGTCACCCTGTGTCAGTCTCAGCTGTCCGGGCTTTGAGAACCGCAACAGCAGTTCGCCGAACGTTACAATCTTCTTTCCTCTCATACTCGTATGCAATTAATTACGCTGCAAAAGTAATAAATAATTGACAATTTACAATTGATAATTGATAATTATTTTGTACTTTTGCAGCGAAAATTAAATTAAATCATTACATACGACAATGAACAGACTTATTTTGGCTCTCTGCCTCGGGCTCGTTAACGCTAACCTTAACGCTAACGCTCAGCCCTCAACGCTCAACGCTCAGCCCCTTACCGGTACGGTCATTGGAACATTAGAGTCGGTCGATTACTCCACCTTCGGACAATCGACCACGGTCAACACCCGCGAAATGGCGTTCGACGGCGACCTTAACACGTGCTTCGCCTCATGGGAGCGCAGCTACACATGGACGGGCCTGGACCTCGGCACGCCCCACGTCATCACCCGCGTAGGCTGGTCACCCCGTAACGACAGCAACGGTCCGAAGCGCGTGGTGCTCGGTGTGTTCGAAGGAGCCAACAGTCCTGACTTCATGGACGCCCTGCCCCTGTACATCATTACCACCGAGGGAGTCATCGGCCAGATGTCGTATGCTGACGTCAGCTGCACCGTTCCCTTCCGCTACGTGCGCTACGTGGGCCCATCAGATGCCCGCTGCAATATTGCCGAACTGGAGTTTTATGGAGAACAGGTTGATGGTCTAAGGTCTAAGGTCGAAGGTCAAAGGTCAAAGGTCGAAGGCCAACCATCCACGCTCAACGCTCAACCCTCAACCCTCAACGCTCAACCCTCCACGCTCACCAACCTGCCTACCGTCACCATCCACACGGAGAATAATGTCATTCCCTTCGACAAGGAGACAGACATTACTTGCCTGATTACCATTATATCGCCCGACGGCACGCTACTCTCGGAGCCTGGCACCATTCGTGAACGTGGCAATGCGTCACGCTCCTTCCCCAAGAAGCCTTACCGTATTAAGTTCAACAAGAAGCAGAACGTGCTCGACGCGCCGGCCAAGGCCAAGAAGTGGACACTCATCAACAACTATGGTGACAAGACGCTCATGCGCAACATCTTAGCCTTTGAGCTCAGCCGCCGCATGGGCATGCCCTACACGCCCTACGCCACGGCCGTCGATGTCATACTGAACGGTGAGTACAAAGGCTGCTACCAGCTGTGTGACCAGGTGGAGGTGAACCCCGGTCGTGTGGAGATTACCGAGATGGCACCCGAGGACAACAGCGGCGATGCCCTTACCGGCGGCTACTTCTTCGAGATTGACGCATACGCCAATCAAGAGGTATCATGGTTCAACTCCAACAAGGGGAACCCTGTGACCATTAAGTCGCCCGACGAAGACGAAATCACCGACCAGCAGTTCAACTACATACGTAACCACTTCAACAAGATGGAGAGCCAGTGGCAGACCTATCTTGACCTGAACACGTTCCTCCGCCACTTCCTCGTCGGCGAGCTTTCAGGCAATACCGACACCTACTGGAGCGTATATATGTATAAGGAGCGCGGCGACGACGTAATCTACACAGGCCCCGTGTGGGACTTCGACCTCGCCTTCGATAACGATATCCGTACGTACCCCATTATGAACCTGGGCGACTACATCTACCGTACCAACGGTAGCTGTGCCGGCAACATGCGCACCTTTGTCAACAACATTGTCGTGAACAACACCAATGCGCGCCACCAGCTCTTCGACATCTGGAAGTCAGTGCGCGAAGGCGGCCTCACCGAAGCCAGCATGACAGCCTTTATTGACGAGTGGGAGGAGCGTCTGCAGCAGTCGCAGCAGCTCAACTTCCTGCGCTGGCCCATCATGAACGACTACGTCCACCAGAACCCGCGCATCTGGGGCAGCTATGCCGCCGAGGTGCAGAACGTGCGCCGCTACATGAACCAGCGCATAGGCTGGATAGACAACAAGCTCGGCTACACCTACACGCCACCTACGGGAATAGCAGACAATGCTCGACCCTCAACCCTCAACGCTCAACCCTCAACGCTCATCTACGACCTGTCAGGCAAGTACGTCGGCAACAGCCTCGACCAGCTTGCCCCCGGCACTTACATCGTCAAGCAGGGCAGCAGCGTGAGGAAAGCGAAATTTTAAAGTTAGCGTTATTTAAACAGTAACGGAAGGAAGTTTCTGAGTGAGCGCCGCCAGGTGAGCCACTCGTGGTGAGTGCCCTCAGAGACGTAGAACTGGGTGTTGATGCCAGCCTCACGCAGGCTCTTCACCAGTGCCTCGGTCCCGAAGTTCTCCTCGCTGCCACAGCTCAGGTACAGGCAGTGCATCTGCTTGTTAAACTCCTCAGGACGGCTGAACACACCATCGTAGGCCGTCTTCACGTCGAGCCCGAAGATGGCTCCGCTGAAGGCACCCATGTACGAGAACAGCTCCTTATGCGTCAGCACCACGTCGAACGTCTGGTGACCACCCCACGACAGTCCGGCCATAGCGCGGTATTCACGGTCGGCCTTCGTGCGGAAGTTCTTGTCAATGTAGGGAATGAGGTCGTTCAGCAACACTTTATAGAACGAGGCACCATATTCGCTGAAGCCCTGACGGTTATCGCCACCACGGAAGGGGGCCTTCACGTCGCCACTCTCCATGACCACGATCATGGGAACAGCCTCGCCGCTGCTGATGAGGTTGTCCATGATGTGCTGCATGTGTCCCTGACGGCTCCAGCCCGTCTCGTCCTCACCCATGCCGTGCTGCAGATAGAGCACGGGGTATTTCTTCTTGCCTTTTTCATATTCGGCAGGCGTATAGACCAAGGCGTGGCGCCACTCGCTGGTAGAGGAAGCGAAGTAGCTGATGCTGCGCACCTGTCCGTGGGCTACGCCCTGCTGCGGACGGTAGTAGTCGCCCTCGCTGCCCTCGGGAATCTCTATGCCGCCGGCCTGGCGGTTACAGCCGAAGAACACGTCGGTGTTAGGGTCAATGACGTTCTGCCCGCCCATGTTGAGGAAGTAGTAGTGGAAACCAACGACCAGCGGGTCGGTAACGGCACACCAGAGCCCCTGCTCGTCGCGCCGCATGTCGTATTTCTTACCACAGATATCCACCTGCACGCGGTGAGCCTGCGGAGCCTGCACACGGAAGTAGGCACGTCCCTCGCGGTCAACCTTGGGGAACTCCTGTCCGGGAATGGTGGTCTCAGCCGTAAAGGCATCGGCAGGCACGGCAAACGGTGAGCGTACGGGGAAGCCCATCAGCGTGAGCATCTTCTCAGCATAGCGACGACCCAGCTCACGGTAACCGTCCACGTCGAAGTGCAGACGGTCGGGGCCGTTCGTACAGCCTGTCGAAGAGACCACATGGGCCGTATGCAGCGTCTTGGGCAGCTCATCAATCTGGGCATTCATGCGGATGCACTGTCCCTCGCCGTCGGCCTGCACCACCTCACCGGCCAGTAGGGGCACCTCCTCGGGTTTCAGCTGCAGGTCGCCCAACAGGTGGTCATACACCGACTGCACCTTTTGCGCCCAGTCGGCCTCGCCCGTGTTTGACTCTCCCTGGTGCATCAGCACACCCTTGATGACACCGTCCTTCTGTGCCTTCTTAGCCAGCGTGACCAGCCGCTCGTAAGGATTATTGCCGTAAGCCTCCAGCATGCCTTTCATCCAGCCTGGGGCCGTCTTTACGTAGTTGGCAATGCTGTCGGGCATGAAGCCCTCTATGCGTATGCCGCCAATGGCAACATGAATAATGCCGACGCGGATGTTGGCTGGCAGCTGTTCAATGAGCGTGCGGCCAAAGTAGTCGGCAGGTGTCAGACCGGTGTTCGGTCTGCAGAGCGGCGCAGCGGCCTCACACCACTCACCCATCTTACGGGCAGGAGCGGTGGCCGTGGCAGGGAAGTCAACGGCCGGCATCAGCAGGAAGCGCGGTCCGGGGCTGCTCAGGTCCTGCGCCTCGGGGCGTGCAGCACCCTCCATGTTTGACTGTCCGAAACAGAGGAAAATGTAGAAGTTGGGGTCAGGCTGGGCGTTCAGCGTGCTGGCGGCTAACGTCAACGCTAACGTCAACGCTAACGTTAACGATAACCTTAACCCTGACGCTCTACGCTCTACGCTCCACCCTCCACCAAAAATAAATCGTGTCATTTTGTTCATGGGTTCTAAGTTATTTGCTTTAATTTTATTAATTGGTGGTGCAAAGGTACTTATTTCCTTACAAACGACCCGTTGCTGATGTTACAAATACTTTCACCTGTGTTTCACAATCGTATTTTTACCCTCCGTTCTTTTTCAATTATTCCGTAATTGTGGTTATTTTCTAACCATTTGTCGCTAAAATGAAGCAAAAAAGCAGAAAATGTTATTTTCTTATATCATTATTTTGTACCTTTGCACCCATTATAAACATAAGTACTTATATATATAATATGATGAGAAAGATTATTGTTTTGGCCGTAGTCGCCATCATGGCTACCCTGAATGCTTCGGCACAGACTGACGCTGTGCAACCGTACATTGAACTCGATCAGTTGCCCAAACTGATTAATATTATGCCGGCTCCGCCTGCCTTCGACAGCCCAGAGTTTGCCAACGACGTGGTGCGCTACTGCTGGGGAAAGCAACAGCGACAGGACCCCGACCGCGTGGCACTGGCCATTGCCGATGCCGAGTGGAACGACCATGCCAAGCTCTTCCTGCAGTGGAAGGATGCCTTCGGACTGGAAATCAACGAGACCAATACTCCTGAGATATGGAAACTGATGGAAACCAGTCTCGCTACCACCGACCCCATGCGCAAGGAGCCCAAGGCTTTCTATCAGCGTGAGCGCCCCTTCGAGCGGTTCGACGACAGCATGCCTTCGCACGAAGAAGACGACCTGCGCGGAGAGGGCAGCTATCCCTCGGGTCACAGCCTGCGCGGATGGACCATCTCGCTGCTCCTGGCACAGATAGCTCCCGAGCGTGCTACCGAAATCTTCAGCCGTGGCTGGGACTACTGCAACAGCCGCGTCATTGTGGGGGCTCACTGGCAGAGTGACGTCGATGCCAGCCGCACCGCTGCCAGCATCGGCTTCTGTGCCCTGCAGGGCAACGACGCTTTCATCGCCCAGATGAAGAAGGCACAACAGGAGTATAAGGAGAAGTCGAGCCAGGCTGCCGGTCTCGAGAGCGCCCCGGTCATTGAGCACCCTGCCACCCGTGCCTATCGGCTCGACGGCACGCCCGCCACTGACAGCACGCGCGGCATCGTCATTGAAGACCAGCATAAGGTCGTCAGAAAATAATTAATGCTAAAACTACTATAATTATGAAGAAAACTAAACTATGGATGCTCGCTGCTTTGCTCACTCTTGGCGGCAGCATGATGACAGCCAGTGCGCAGGACTTCCACACGAAGAAGGCCGCGCCCAAGGCAAAGGTGTTTAATTTTATTAGTCAAAGGTCAAAGGCCGAAGGTCGAAGGCTGGCTCTTGACGGTCAAAGGGCTAAGGTCAAAGGTCGAAGGTCGAAGGGAGCCCCCTCCAACCTCCCCCCAAGGGGGAGGCTTTTGGCACAGCAGAACTCCCCCTCCAGTTGGAGGGGGTTGGGGGGAGGCTGGGGCTCTCTCCTCAACGCTCAAAAGCTGCCCATGAGGGCTGCCACGGGTGAGCTGTTGGACGAACACGGCATCATTGTCTCGCCTGCCGAGGGCGTACGCAAAGTCTATACCCGTAGCGGCATGAACTACAGCAACGACGGAGGCCTGCAGAACATCCCCCAGAGCGGCAACGTGCACATTGTGGAGTGCGAGGATGGCACGGTCTATGTGCGCAACATCCTCTCCAGCTATCCCACCGGTGCCTGGGTGAAGGGTACACGCGAGGGCAGCACCCTCACCATTCCCGCCAAGCAGCCCATTTACTATAACCCTGATGCCACCATCACCTTCAGCGTGCGCTGGGGTGTGAACGACGGCATTGGCTTCAGCTGCCATGACAGCTACAACGGTGGCAACTTCACCTTCGCCATCGATGATGAGGAGGGCACCATCACACTCCAGAACTCATCAGAAGAAATGTTCATGGGACTGTTCTGGGACGACGACGATGCCTTTGCCTGGCAGGGCGACTACGAGACGGTGTGGACCTACCAGAGCGACTTCGAGCCGCTGCCCGTCATCACCGTGACGCCTCCTGCAGGCTTGCAGACCGAAACATGGTATGCCAAAGGCCACTACCGTGTGCCTGCTGGAACTAACCAGGTGAACCCCTTCAGTGGCACGGTCACCATCGGCTTCGATGGTAACGATGTCTATGTGCAGGGAGTCTTCACAGCCGTCTTCGGTCAGTGGCAGGCGATGCTTGACAACACGTCGCCCCTCAACCAAGCCTGGATAAAGGGCACCATCGATGGCGACCAGGTCACCTTCAGCGGCCTGCAGCAGATAGGCACCATGGAGGGAACCACCCATTATGCCGTGGGCTCCGACGGGGCTGACCTTACCGACTTCACCATGACATGGGACGCAGAGGCGAAGGTGCTGAAATCGCAGAACAAGCTCATTGACAACACACAGACCGTTGATGTCAGCGCCTTCATCTGGATGGACGACCTCACCATACAGATAGAAGACCCCAACAAGCCCATTGAGACGCTGCCGTATGCCAACGGTTTCGACACTACCGACGAATGGGAACGGTTCACCGTCATTGATGCAAACTACGACGGCAGCTCATGGCAGCACTATGAGGGCGAGGCATCCTATAAATACAACAGCGACAACCAGGCTGACGACTGGCTCATCTCGCCCGCCATTCGCTTAGAGGCAGGCAAGACCTACAGTTTCGCCATTGACGCCCACTGCTCGTCGAATGCCTACAGCGAGCGTGTGGAGGTGGCGCTGTTCGAGAACATTGCTGACCTGTCGCCCCTCTCCACACTGCCAGCTCCGCTTCAGACCATCATCGAGAGCACAGAGCTGCAGACCGAGATACCCCTGACGCTGAGCAACAAGTTCATCACCGTCAGCACGTCGGGCTACTACCGCTTCGGCATTCATGCCACCAGCGATGCTGACCACGCTTCACTGCGCGTGGATAACATGCTCGTCAGCGAGACCGTGCTGACGGCTCCCGCTGCCGTCACCGACCTCGCCGCCGTTGCCGACGCTGAGAAGCCCATAGCCACCGTCACCTTCACCGCCCCGACAAAGAGCATCGGCGGCGAAGCGCTGACCGCTAACCTCACGCACATCGACCTGCTGCGCGACGGCGTGGTCATCACGAGCTTCGAGGACGTGGCTCCCGGCACGAAGCTGACCTACGTAGATGACGACGAAGAGCTGACGGGCACCACCTATAACTACCAGGTGGTAGCCTACAATGCCGACGGCGAGGGCGACAAGAGCGACGTGGTGACCGTGCGCCTGAACTATGTGTTCGACATTCCTTACGTGGCTGACTTCACCCAGGATGCCGTGGGCGGACAGTTCACCATGATTGATGCCAACGACGACAACAGCCGTTGGGAGTGGGACGGCGGCACACGCGCCACCTACGAATACAACAGCGACAACGCGGCTGACGACTACCTCATATCGCCTGCCCTCCACATGGAAGCCGGCAAGAAATACACCATCACCGTTGATGCCGGTTCGGCCGGCTACACGGAGCGTTTCGAAATCGTCGTGGGCCGCGAGGCCTCCGTCGAGGGACTCAACGTGAAGGTGCTCGAGAACTGCGAGGTGACCGAAGAAGACCACAAGGAGTTCGAGGCAACATTCGAAGCCACGGAAACGGGTGCCTATTATGTGGCCATACACGCCATCAGCGACCCTGACATGTACGAGCTCTGGATTCATAAGGTAACCATCGACTTCGCTCCCGAGGGCACGGCTCCCGCAGCTCCCGAACTGGCGGTGACAGCAGGCGAAAAGGGTGCCTTGCAGGCAACCGTCACCATCAATGCCCCCGAGAAGGACAACGATGGCAACACGCTGACCCAGAACATCACCAAGATAGAGCTCTACCGCGACAACAGCGTCATCAAGGAGTTTGAAAACGTGACTCCCGGCGCTGTGCTCACCTATACCGACACCGAGGTCGATGAGATTGGCAACCACACTTATCAGGCCATTCCCTACAACGACAGCGGCATCGGCACGAAGAGCCAGAAGCTCACCGTCTATGTAGGTCCCGACGTTCCCGACATAGTGACTGGCGTGCAGGCTACTGACCAGACTACCACCGTGCTGCTGACGTGGGACCCGGTGACGGAGACCGGACGCAATGGCGGCTACGTCAACCCCGCCGACGTGGAATACGTCATTTATGCCTGCTACCCCAACTCGACCTATACCGACGAGGAGGTAGCCACCGTGAAGGGTGCTACCACGTGTCAGCTCGACTTTGCCACCAACGAGGGCGAACAGGGCTTCCAGAAGTGGTATGTGGCAGCTCGCAACGCTGCGGGAGAGTCGTACGTTGACGAGGTGTCATCGGCTCTGATCATTACGGGTGCACCCTACGACCTGCCCGTCGTGGAAGGCTTTGCCGGAGGCAGCCTCCACTACTACTGGGACAGCAACAGCTATCCGCTGCTGTTCTCGCAGTCGAGCGATGACGATGGCACCGCCATGGCCCTGACAGCCCTGGAAGCTGGCGACATCTTCCTCATCTCGGGTAAGCTGAACCTCAAGGATGCCACCAACCCCACGCTGCTCTTCGATGCCGCAGGCTTTGGCGTAAGCAGCCTCAGCGTGATAGGCAGCACTAATGGCGGCGAACGTCAGACACTGGCCACCGAGACCGTGACATCCTCTGGCTATACGACCGTGAAGGTAAGCCTCAACAGCCTGAAGAACGGTAACTTTGCACAGGCCGGGCTCACCGCCACCATCACTAACCCGACCGCCGTTGACTCGTGGGGCGACATTGAAGAAGAGGGCGACGCACTCATCATCGACAACATCCGCATTGTTGACCTCTTTGCACATAACCTCGGCGTAGAGCTCTCGGCACCTGCCACCGTGCAGGCCGGCAAGACCGTTACCATTACCGCCACCGTCACCAACTGGGGCGAGCAGCCCGCCACGGGCTACACCGTCAAGGTGCTCAGCGGCGAGGACGTACTCCTTCAGGAGACCGTCAGCGACGCACTGGCACCGTTCGCCTCACGCGTGTTCACTGCTGAGCTGGCTACTACCGTCTTCGACGAGGCTGCCGACCTGCCCGTCACCGTACAGGTGGAATACAGCGCCGACGAGAAAACCGAAGACAACACCGCCGAGACGACCATCGCCCTCACGGTGTCCGACGCCGCACCCGCTGAAAACCTTACGGCAGAGAATACCGACGCTGGCGTTGAGCTGAATTGGAGCGCACCGACTTCCGAGCCTGGCGAATACACAGAGACCTTCGACGACAACAATACCTTCCCCAGCTTCAGCATTGGCGGCATTACCGCCACTGAGCACAACGGAAGCATCGGCGAGTGGACCATGTACGACGGCAACGGCAGCGACGTCTATAGCTGGCAGGAAGCCGGCGACTACGAGAACCGCTACCAGCCTTCTGCATGGATGGCCTTCGACATTGTCAAGGCTGGCTTCACCGGTGAGGCAGGCCACAGCGGCACACAGGTCATGATGTCCATGTGTCCCGTGCCCGACGACGGAGGCACAGCCGCCGCTGCCGACCACTGGCTCATCTCACCGCTGCTGCCCGGCACCGAACAGGAAATCAGCTTCTTCCTGCGTGCCATCACCAGCCAGTATGGTGCAGAGTCGTTCGAGGTGCTGGCCTCTAAGACCGACAACCAGCCCAACAGCTTCGAGCTGATAGAGAGCTTCATGACCGACGAGGAGTCGTGGACGCAGTTCTCGGTCACCCTGCCCGAGGGCACCAAGTACTTCGCCATTCGCCACACCTCGACCGACGTGTTTGGTGTAATGCTCGACGACGTCACCTTCAACTATGCCGGTGCCGTCACGTCGTACAACATCTACTGCGACGGTCAGTTAGTGGCTACCGTCGAGGACGGTGTGACCACCTATACCGTTCCTGCTGACCAGCTCACCGATGGTGACCACACCTTCGCCGTGACCGCCGTCTATGCCAACGGTCAGGAGTCGCAGCCCGCATCGGCCACGCTTACTGTTACAGGCATTGAGGGACTGCTGATAACAGGCCACGGACAGCTGCCCGCTGACATTTACACCACCGACGGCCGACTGGTGCGCCGCCAGGCTACCACACTCAGCGGCCTGAAGGGCATCTACATCATTAACGGAAAGAAGACAGTGATTAACTAACGGTTAGCGTTAAAAGAGTTCATGACGGGCGAAAGTGACAAGACGCAACACTTTCGCCCGTCTTTTTTGCACATTTGCGCCCACGTAAAAAGTTGTGATAAAGAGATTAAGTAATCATTAATTTCTTGCCGTTTTCCTTGCATTTGCCAAGTAAATTTTGTACCTTTGCATGGTCGTTCCGTTAGTCCGCCACGGCCCGCTGTTTGCTAATGTTTTAGCAAAACGGACACAAAGGGGAGTTGAGCGGGCGGTCAACTTAACTTGAGCGGGCGGTACAATTAATTGCAGCGGGCGGTGCACTTGATTGCACCGCCCGCTGCAGTTTAACGACTCGGCACCTTTGCACCCCGAAGTCGGCACCTTCATACCCTCAACTCGGCACCTTTGTACCTTAAACTCGGCCACTTCCCGTTCCAAAGTCGGCCACTTTCCGTTCCAAAGTCGGCCTCCCAGCCCCCTCCAACCTCCCCCCTGGGGGAGGCTTTCGCACGGCGTCTTCCCCCCAAGGGGGGATAAGAGGGGACTCCCTCCAAAAAAAGAAGCCCCGACCTTCACAGGCCAGGGCTTCGCACAATGTAAAGTTCTAAAAATTACCCTTTGGGGAGGGTAATTACTTTCCCGCAAGACCGTCGGCAAAGCCGGCGTATGTGTGCTTACGGTAATAGTCAAGATCCCAGAGTCCGACGGGCTCACCGCCACGCCATCCGCTGTTTGCGGGAGCGTCAGTGGCACACCACTGGCAGATGCCCCACTGCTGGGCTACAGGAATAATTTCAAGATACTTGGCCACAATCCACTTGTAGAGCTCGGCCATCTCCTTGTGCTGCTCCTCGGTCATGTCGGCCGTGATGACCTTGTTGCCATACTGGTCAACATACCCCATGTCGAGCTCGCTGATGCGTACCAGCTTGCCGCTGGCAGCCATCAGGCGGAAGGAGTTCTCAATGGCCTTCTTCTTGCTTTCCTGAGTGGCCGGGTTGCCGTAGCAGGAGATGTGCATCTGCGAGCCGATGCCGTCAATCTTCGTGCGGCCGTCAGCCTCCCAGCGCTCAATCCACTTGATAAGGCTCTTCAGCTTGCCGTTCTGGTCCCAGTCGCTCTCCAGGTTATAGTCGTTGACGAAGAGTTTGATGTCGTCAGGACCGTACATACGGGCCAGGGCAACGGCCGTGCGGACATAGTCGATGTCGCCCAGATAGTCCTGCCAGAAGAAGTCGTTGACGTTGTCGGGAGTGCCGTGCTGCAGCGCATAGACGCCTTCGCCGTCAGGATTGCCGCCGGAGATGGCTTCGTTGACAACGTCCCAGGCGTGAACAAGGCCTTGACCGCTCTCGTCCCGGCAAGCTTCCATCATACCTTCAATCCATTTGTCCATAGCCCATGTGAGGGTATCCCTCTTCTCCTCAGGGGTCAAAGGAATACCGCCGCTGGCACTGGTGCGCTCAATTTCGCATACCACGTTATCAATATAATAGGTACCGTCGGCAGCGTTGGGCGACATGTTGAAGGCTATTGACTTCATGCCCTTGCCCTCGGGAGCCATAGAGGTATCGATGGTGACATTCTTGTCGTAGGTCTGCCAGTCGCCAGTGAACTGTACCGTTCCGGCGCACGACCAGTGCTGATACTCACCAGGATTGAAGTGTGCCTGCGTGTCAACGCCTGTCCCTACGCAGCCGCCGTCAGCGCGGTAGTCGAAGGATACGTGAATCTTGTCGCCTGCCTGAACAACGTCGTTGAAGACAATCCAGAACTGGCTCTCCCACGCGTCGGCCTGACCGCCCTTAGAGGCAATCTTCACACCGCGGCTGCCGTCGCGGCCTACGCCGTCGGTAATCTCATAGACGGTGGCTCCGGCATTCTCCTTAGAGGCGAAGTTCTTGGCATCGTCGCCCTCCATGTCGCCATTGTCAATCAGGCTCTCCATGAAGGTGACAGGCCCGGCGGCCTCAGAGTGAGAAACCTTGATGTTACGAATGCAGAAGCGGCCCTCGAACATACCGGGCTGGAAGATGATGTCGCACGACGTGCCATTGATGCCGGTGAACTCGCAGCTTACTTCTTCCCAATCACCCTCGTTGATGACGAGCGAGGAAGCAGCAGGGTCCTCACCCCACGACCAGCGCATCTGCACGGGAATGCTTCCACCCATGTTCGACTTGATTTCGCAGGTCAGTTTGTAGGTATAGCCCTTGGTGGGGTCAGTGGGAATGCCTGTAGCGGCAAAGTACTGATACCAGCCGCCGGGGAACTCGCTGATGAGTCCTTCCTCGGGGCTGAACTCTGGCGTGTAACCCATGACATAATAGGGGAACGATGAGAACTCGCGCATGTCCTGATTGTAATCGACCACGTCGTTCATGCCGTCGGGGTCAACGGGTACCGGACGGTCAGCCAGCAGGCTGTTGAGCCACTTGACGGGCTGCTGGGCATGCCATGCCAGCGTGTGTCCATAGACCTGCAGACCGGCGTCTGTTGCTGCCTTTACATACTCGCTGACCGTGGCGAAGTTCATTTCACCCTTTTCATTGACACATGAAGCCATCTTCATGGCATTGCCGGGAACCGTCTCGTCGAAGTTCGAGTTGGTCAGGGCATAGACGAGCTCCTGCTTGACGTATTCGTTAGCCGTGGTTCCAATACCCAGTTTGAAGTTGGGGTACTTGGAGCGATCGACATAATTCTTCAGCGGCTGGTATTCGTCGAGATAGGCATACTCAGCTAACCTGGCAGGCTTATCAGCGGAATAGTTCTGGTTGAACTCGTCGGCACAGGATGTAAGGAGCCCCCCTCCGACTCCCCCGAGGGGGAGTGCTATGAGCAGATAGGCTGCATATTTACTAAAAATATTCTGTTTCATAACTTTTTCACTTTTTCACATTTTCACTTTTTCACATTTTCACCTTACGATTTACTTAGTATATACAGGTGAAAATTCCTTAGAAGCACCAGTCAGACTGACACCGCTGCGGAGCCAAACCATCATCTCGTGGGTATTTGCACCCTCAACAGTGTTACCATAGTCATCAACACCGAAGTCAGGAATACTATAGTTGAGTTCCATGAGGTCACGGTCCTTGTTGTTCCATGACTTTTTGGCACCATCGTCAGTCCATGTGCCGCTACCTGTAGCAGTAATTCCATCTGTAAGCGACGTAATGGTGCACTGATTGTTATCGTTGAAAGTCAGCAGCAAGGTGGCGGTGAACATTCTATCTTCCCACTTGGGTACTTCATTTCCGTCCTCATAAGTGCGGGCCTGATACTTTCTTTGGTAGGAAACATTATAAGTACAGGTATTCATGGATTTAGAAACAATCTGCACATTACCAGCTTTTTCAATATTGTCAATGGAGGTGTTGCCATTGGTCAGCCAGAAGCCAGAGTACTTGTTCTGGAACTTCACGCAGTAGAGCACGAAGTCTTTTGGCTGAACTGCCCACTGAGAAGCATCCTGACGGACGGGCGAAGCACCCTCGTTGAGCTCTCCGGTGAGAATCTTGCCAAAACCAGTCTGACCTGTCATTACCAAAGGAATAACATAGGTGTTCTTGACGGCATCGGGGTCGGCAAAGAAAGCATCGGTGAGCTGTACGGTAGTGGTGCCGTTGAAAGTTCCGTTGAAAGCCAAGTTAGTGGTTGACAACGAGTAGTAGCTCTCAGGCATGGCCTTGACGGGCGTGCCGTCCTCGAAGGTCAGACCATCTACCAGCGTGGGGTCAACAGCCACCTGAACGGTGCCGTTGCTGCCACTGTAAGAACCGCCGAAGGTGGCCTTGATCTGACACTGGTGGGCTTTGTCCAACGTGGTGTCATAATCGTCGTCACCTAATACGATGGTGCGTACTGGATATTGGTAGGCAAAATAGGCTGTAGTGCCACCTTCAAAGTCGGGGAAGTCTGCACTGCCGTTCTTGCAGCCTGTCAGGGCTGCGGCCAAGCCGCAGCTTAAAAGACAAGCACCCATGATTCTTGATATATTCTTCTTATTCATAATCTTTTTCGAATTTTACATTGTTTTTTGATTAACGCCAGCCATCGTTTTGTACGAGGTTGCTATATTTCATGAGTTCACTATAAGGGATGGGACCGTAAATCATGTAGTCCTGATAGCTGCGCTGTTCCACGTCGATGGGTTTGAAGACCAACGCACCGGCCGTATTGGTGGAGATTTCCATGCCACGGGCAGTATCGTTCAGGTTAGCCTTCCAGCGACGGAGGTCCCAGAAGCGGTGGTTCTCGAAGCAGAGCTCCAGACGGCGCTCATTGCGAATGAGCTCACGCATCTTCTCCTTTGAGGCGGCACACTCCTCTAAATAGGGGTCGCTGTCGCCGCCTACGCCAGCACGATGGCGAATGGCCTTGATGACATCGTAGGCACTGTAGTTGGCACCACCTACGTTAGCACGGGGGCCCTGAGCCTCATTGGCAGCCTCGGCATAGTCGAGGAAGATTTCGGTGTAACGAATGCGGGCACCGAAGTGCTTCTTGTCGGTTGTGCTCGACGGGTCAAGGTTCACGTCGCTGCGCATCAGCTTTCGCAGATAGTAGCCCGTCTTGGTGGATGCACCGTTCTCACGGTTGATACCGTCGAGGGTAGTAGCGTCAATGGCGGTATTGATGGCACTGCCGTTCGCCCCCTGTGTCTCACCGTTTACAAGGATGTAAGCCTTCAGGCGGGGGTCGCGGTTAGCGTACGGGTCACTGCTGTTGTAACCGGATGCACTGGCTGAGATGGGGTAGCCATTTGCCATGGGGAATGCATCAACCAGGTTCTGTGTGGGGTTCACACGTCCCTTACCGTAGAGTGAGGGAGGGAAGTTGTCGGCCTCTAAGCTGTGGCTCTCGCCTACCGTACCACGCCAGCAGATTTCAGCGGGGTCGGGATTAGTGAACTTAAAGGCCTCAATGAAGGCAGTATTGCTGAACCAGTGCCAGCCCTCGGGGTCCATGCCTGCCAGACCGCCTACGTTCTTCAGGGATGCAGCAGCCAGCTGGGCAGCCTGCTCCCACGTTGCAGCACCTGCTGACTCAAAGGCAGGCGAAGCAGCCAGCAGGGCAACCTGTGCCTTGAAGGCAGCAATCATGCGACCATCAATCTTACCACGCTGCAGGCTACCGAACGCACGGTTATACTCTGCATCGTCAGCACCCATCTGCTTGTACTTGGCAGGAACACTGGCAGCATCAACGTCGCCATACTCCTGGGGCAGGTACTTCAGTGCCTCGTCGAAGTCAGCCATAATCTGGTCGATGCACTCCTTGAAGGTGTTACGAGGCTGGTTGAAGTCAGACGAAAAATCCTCTGAAGAAAGATGGATGGGCACACCCATCAGCTGACCGCCAGCCATGCCGGCATGAGCACGGAGCAGGTAGAAGAAGTGCAGGCCGCGCAGGGCATAGGCCTGACCCTTGTACAGGTCGCGGTGCATCTCGTTGAGTGACTCTGAAGTGTAGTCCCAGAGCACCTTGTCACAATTCTCAAGGAAGAGGTTACAATACTGAATGGCATGGTAGCGTACGTCCCACTGGTTAACAGGGTTCATGTCGGAAGCCCAGCTGCCGGTGGCCATCTTCTTGTAGTTATTGTCAGCATCGTTAGATACGGCATCGTCGGTGGCAACGTCGGTCGAGGGGCTTCCGTCGTAGGGAAGTACCAGGAAGGCGTTGTCAATCATACCACGGGCAAACTGCGGGTCGCTGTACATCTGGCTAATGTCCAAATTGTTCTCCATTGCCGGCTCAAACAGGTCGTCGCAGGAAGTCAAGGCCACTGTGGCTACACCTAAAATGATAATATTCTTAAGTTTCATATCTTTTTCACTTTTTAACCTTTTAACTTTTTCACCTTTTCACCTTTAAAAGTTTACCTTCACGCCAAGGTTGTAGAAACGTGACTGCGGTGCACTGCCTACATTCATTTCCAGCAGCTCGCGCTCCTTGGCAAGAGTCAGCAGGCTGTTGCCGCTGGCATAGACGGAGAGGCCCTTCACGAAGCTGCTGCCGAAGATGCTCTTCGGGAAGTCGTAAGTGAGCTGTACCTTGGCCAGGTCGAAGCGTGAAGTAGAGTAAATCCAGAAGTCGGAGTTGGTGTTGTTGTTGGCACCACTCTGAGTGGTCAGACGAGGATAGGTAGCTGTCTCTGCCGTCTCGGGAGTCCAACGCCCGCGAACGGCTGCAGAGTACTTGTCTTCCTGGTCAATCCACCAGTAGCTGTTGCTCTTCATGGCATGACCGCCAAAGCCGCCAACACCGAGCACGAAGAGGGTGAAGTTCTTGTACTTGAAGGTGAGGTTCACACCCAAAGTCATGGGAGCGCCATACCAGCCGCCCTTGCCCAGGTCAACCTGGTCTTTGGTGTCAATGACACCGTCACCGTTCTGGTCCTTATACTTCAGGTCACCAGGTTTGACGGTACCACCCAGCGTCTGCTTGGGAGAGTTCTCTACGTCGGCCTCGTCCTTGAAGAAGCCAAGGCACTCATAGCCCCAGATGGTGTCGAGCGGCTTGCCCTGACGGTACTGGTAAGCGTCAGCAAAGTTCGTGTCGTCACGCTTGCTGGCCTTCGTGGTGTAGTAAGTCATGTTCAGCCCACCCTGGAAGCCGAAGTCGCCAAACTGCTTCTTGTAGTTCAGAGACAGGTCGAAGCCCGTGCGAGTGTCGGCGTTATAGTTCAAGTAGGGAACGAATGAAGACTCAGGATAATATACGCGGAAGTAGCTCGGCATCTGGTTAGTTGCCATGATGATGCCACCGTCCATCTTGCTGGTGAAGAATGAAGCGTCCAACGTCAGTGTACGCTGCAGCAGGGCGGCATGCAGATGAGCAGAGAACTCCTTGCGCTTCAAGTAACCGAAGTCATCGTTACCACCACGGCGTGACTGTACGGCAGAGTGACCAGTCTGACCGTTCCAGTCCCACCAGCCGCCACTCTGATAAGTGCCGAGGTACATGTAGTAGTCATCAATACCCAGGTCGGTCTTCAAGTTGCTGGCACTGAGGCTCAGGGTCAGGTCGTCGAAGATGCTGCCCTCCAAAAACTGCTCCTTGGCAAGGTTCCATCCCAAAGTGAGCGAGGGAGAGAACCCGGCGCGGTGTCCTTCCGGCAGACGGGCTGACCAGGGGGCTGCCACTGCGAAGTCCAGATAGTATCTCTTGGCATAGTTGTAAGAGAGTTGCAGGCCGAGGTTGGCATTGCTTTCCTTGTGGTAGATGCCAGAGGTCGATCGCTGATAGCCGTTAGCCACCAGAATGGCGCTGACGTTGTGGACGTCGTTGAAAGTACGGTTATAGTCGAAATGCGCGTTGAAAGCAATGGTCTGGTTGTCGGTAGAACCACCGATGTTCTGTACACCTGACTTCTTATCCACCGTTCCGTGGTTGTTCAGGGCAACAATCACATCCTTACCGTTGTAGTTGCTCCAGGTCGGCTCAAAGGTAGCGTAAGTGTTGTTGAACGATTTGCTGTAGCTGGTAGCATAGTCAACAGCTACCATAGCGTGGAAGCTCAGACCCTTCAGGAGTGCATCGAGATTGGCATTCACACCAGCGTCGAACTGGAACTGACGGCTGGTCCAGGTGTTGTTGCCTGCAGCATAGTAGTCACCGAAGATGTTGGTCTGGTCCGTCTGCGTACCAGCCAGGAACATACCATTATAAATATTATAGGTATTGTCAATGAGTGTCTTGGCAGCCAGGGCATTCTCGTCCAGATAGCTGACGGGAATGAGCGGGCTGACGCGGTTGGGGCGCATGGTTGCTGCCATAGCCCAGAAGCCGTCACCGTCCTGATTGGTGTTAGCCGACTTGGCGTTATAGAACGTAGCGTTGGCATTCACGTAGGCCGTCAGGAAGTTGTTAATGCGCATATCCACATTACCACGTACGTTGAAGCGGTCGGTGTAGTTGTCCTTTGCCTCACCAAAGTTCAGGAAGTCGCCTACACGGTAGTAGCTCACGTTGGCATAGAAGCGGGCACGCTCGTTGCCGCCCTGAATCTCTGCTGTGGCATCGCTGCGGTTGTAGCTCTTCTTGATGTAATCAGAACTGTAGAAGTTTACATTCGGATAGCGGTAGGGATTCAGTCCGCTGGCCGTGTTGTAAATCTGTTCCGGTGTGTAAAGGGCTGCCAGACCGTCGTTGGCACGAGCCTCGTTGTAGAGGGTCATGTACTCGGCAGAGCCTAAATATTCAGGATAAGCCTTGGCTACAGCCCAACCTGTGTTGATGCGGACATTGACATCAAGTCCGTCGTTCACCTGTCCACGCTTGGTGGTAATCAGAATGGCACCCTGAGCGGCGCGGCTACCGTAGAGCACTACTGCCTGGGCTCCCTTCAGGAATGTGATTTCCTCAATCTCATCAGGCTTGATGTTGTTCGCATCACGGGGCACACCATCTACGAGCACCAGTGCGCCCGTCATTCCCCAGAGGCTGTTGCCATTGTAACCAGCTACATAACCCTGCATGTTGTCGAAGGTGTATGTGCTGTAGTTCTTGTTGACCAGCTCCCGGTAGTTGAGCGTCGAGACGCCACCCATGATGTCTTCCTTGGCTACCTTGCGGAAAGCCACATTGACCAGTGTAGTGTCTGACTCTGTGTCAATCTGGGCCTGAACAGGAGTCACTGCCGCCATTGCCAGAAGAGCTGACATATATAATATCTTATGTTTCATAACTTTTTCACTTTTTCACTTTTTCACTTTTTTACCTTTTTACTTTTTTACCTTTAAAGGTTTACCATCCGGGGTTCTGAGGATATTCTGCATAAAGATAAACATCGCTCTCCTTCAGTGGCAACAGGTAGTGCTTGGTTCCGAAGTTACGCTCAACGATGGTCGTTTCGCTCCAACCCGTTACCTCTGCATCACGAGGATCATTCTTAGCATAGTCGAAGTTGCCTACACGCTTGAACTCTGCACGGGTCTTGATGTTGTAAGGATACTCGGTCAGCAGCAGCCAGCGCTGAAGGTCGTTCCAACGGAAGCCCTCAAAGGCCAGCTCGCAGGCACGCTCACGGCGAACCTCATCCATAAACTTGTTCTTGTCGCCCAAGAACTTGTCGGCTACATGTCCGGCACCTACACGGTCGCGCAGTACGTTGATGGCATCAGCAGCAGTATGCTGGCACTTGTTGTTCTTGAAGGTTGCACCCTGAACAGCAGCACCTGCCTCGGCATACATCAGATAGATGTCGGCTACGCGCATGTAAGGAAGATAGGTCT
Source organism: uncultured Prevotellaceae bacterium (assembly GCA_900320255.1). Lineage (GTDB taxonomy): Bacteria > Bacteroidota > Bacteroidia > Bacteroidales > Bacteroidaceae > Prevotella. The sequence goes on along the minus strand of ONRS01000027.1, from coordinate 35,531 downwards.
GCAGGGCACCACCCCAGTTGTACATTCCGTCGTACTTATTGCACTGGTGGGGAACCAGCTTCTGGCAGAAGTAACCTGTTCGGCTACCATCGGCACTACGCTGGGGATTGCCTGTAGGTACCATGTTACCGCCGGTAAACATCTCCAGGTACTGGAATGCTTTGTCGTCATCTGAAGACGGTGTGGTGTTCAGGAACTTGAATCCATCGAACATGATGTCATGATAGAAGCGCGGGTCGCGGTCCTTGAACGGGTGTGTCGGATCGAAACCAGATTCGGGATCTGTAATAGGCAGACCGTTTGCCATGCCGTAGGCATAGTTAATGTAGTTAGCCGTAGGCATGTGGATGATAGCGTCGTGCTCAACAAGGTTGTTGACCTTCGGGCCCCACAGTTTGGCGAAGTTCCAGTTTGAACCGTTGATGTCGGGCATCGGGCCACGCATAATAGCCTCAATGGTTCCTGGCATCTTCCAGCTCTGGCCAGTAGTGTAGAAAATGTCAGAGAAGTTACTATTAGAACTTGGATCAGCCTCATGGTTGTAAATGTCCGAATACTTATACTCAGCCAGTCCGTATGGCGTAGCCCCACTCTCAATTTGAGCAATGGCCTCTGCCAGTGCGTCTGCTGCGCGGGTTGCCAGTTCGACGTTGTACTGATAAGTGACACCATTCTTCGAGGCACCAGTCTGTGCACCCTTCTCGTTCAGCGGAGAAGCAGCCCAAAGCAGCACCTTGCCTAAGTAACCCAGCGCACATACCTTCGTGATACGCAGGTCGTTCTTACCCAAGGTCTTCTTACCAATGGTCGTGTTGTCCCAGTTGTTAGGCAGCAGGTCGGCAGCGGCACGGAAGTCCTCGGCACAGCGCACAGCGCACTCCTGGAAGGTGAGGCGCGGCAAAGTCAGGACCTCGTCAGCAGCCAATGAACGGTCAACGTAGGGCAGACCGCCAAACCAAACCATCATCTCCTCATGCCACCAGGCACGGAAGAAGAGCAGCTGACCCTTGATAAGATTTTTTTCTTCAGCCGTTGCGTCGGTTAGCTTGTCCAGATTTTCCAGTCCGATGTTCATCTTACGGATGCAGTACCAGGCATGCTCCAGTGAGTGAGCAAACTTGTCGTTTGATGTGGTGCTCAGGTTTGCTGCGTTACGGTGCAGGAAGCTCTGGTCGTTGTTGTACCAGTCACGATAGTCACCCAGGTCGAAGTGAGCTGTCACGTGGCTGTCGCCACCGCCAGTGTTCATCAGCTCGTCCTCACCCCAGTTGAAGGTGCAGCACCAGAAGTTCGACTCCTTGTTGGGAATACAGTTATAAGATTCCTCTACGAAGCCCTGAAAATTGGTGAAGTTCTTAAAAGCCTCGTCGCCACCTACCGTAGAGTCCGGCTCCTTATCCAGATAGTCTGTGCAAGAAGCTGTTCCGAAAGTAAGCGTCAGTGCGGCTATTCCTATATATATATAACGGTTAATTTTTTTCATTGCTCTTTTCCTTTCTTAAAGATTTACTTTGATACCGAAATTCAGACGCTTCACGGTTGGATATGCACCGGTAGCACCACCATAGCTTGAGAAGTTAGACTCACGGTCATCAGGCATACGGGTCCAGAGCCAGAGGTTATTACCGCTGACGAAGACCTCAAGGCTCTTCATACCAATCTTGCGTACCCAGGGCTGTGTGAAGGTATAGCCTATCTTCACGTTCTTCAGACGGATGTAGCTACCGTCGCAAAGATACTGCGTACCATAATAGTAAGAGGGCTTAGAGTTGAAACGCGGTGTCAGGATGTCGGCACCCAGGTGGTCTTCACTCCACCAGGTTCCCTGGTCATAGACGTTGGCCTGCATGGGGTCATTAAGGCTGATCATGGTAACGTCACGCGTTACGTTGGTCACACCGTAGAACTGAGCAAAGAAGCTGAAACCCTTCCACTCAAAGCCGAACGATGCGTTATAAGTATTCTGGGGAGTGCCCGTGTATCCGTAAGGAACGTTATCGTTCACGTTGTCAATGACACCATCACCATTGAAATCGACGATGTAGTAGTCACCGGGCAGCTTCTGGTTATCGTTAGAGTCATGCTTCGGTGAACCGAATATGTCGTCGTAGGTCTGCATCATGCCCCTGTCAATGAAGGCATGGGTCTGACCGATGGCGTAACCGGCAGCCTTCTTGTAGCTAGGCAGCAGCGGTGAATCGTCCTTCACTTCAATCTCATTCAGCGCGTGGGTCATGCTCAGGTTAGCCCAGATGTGCATCTGGTTAGCCAGCAACTTGTTGAAACGAATCTCAAACTCGTAACCCCTGGTCTTGGCTACACCGAGGTTAGCCCATGCAGGAGCCTGACCGAAGTAGGAAGGTACGGCACGGTCGGTACCGTTTACGAGGATGTCGTCACGCTTGTCGCGGAAGAAATCGAAAGAACCGGCCAGCAAGCCACCGAGAATGCTATAGTCAATACCGAAGTTGAACTTCTTCACCGTCTCCCAGTGAATGTTGGGGTTACCTACTGTTGATTCACGATAGAAGACATAGGGAGAACCAGGTGTTGACATGTCGTCGGCTTTAAATCCGTTACCAGACGTGACGTCCAGCACCGTGCGGCCACCGTAAGCCCACTGCGTCATATAGAGGAAGCGGTCACCTACGTTGTCATCACCAATTTCACCGTAAGAAGCACGGAGCTTCAACATGTCGATGATATGCTTTTCGCGGAGATATTTCATGAATGGCTCCTCACTGATGGTCCAACCTACTGAACCAGAGTGGAAGAAGGCGAAACGGTTGTCAGAAGAGAATTTCTCTGAACCGTTGTAAGCACCACTATACTCAGCGAAGTAGCGGCGTGCCCAGTTATAGGTTAAACGGAATACCCAGTCTTCACGGTAGTGAGGAATCTCTGAACCTGTAGCAAATTCGGTACGTCCGAAGTTACCCATGGCGGTTACCTCGTGGTCGCCGAAGGTACGAGCCCAGTTGAGCTGCAACTGGTAGGTCAGGTTACGCTGGGTAGCCCAGTTGTTCACCTCACCACCCCGTGTGCTCCACTTCTCACCCATGGTGTAGTCGAAGCGGTCGTAGGCTTCGTAAGGCTGCTTATACTGTGCAATGCCTGTCTCGGGGTCAATCCACTTGAGCTGCGGGTCGTTGTACAGGTCGGCAATACCACGGCGGTCCTCACGGAACACGTTATCCCATGCAATGCGGCCCATGAAGTTCAGACCTTTGGTGACAAAGTCGAGGTTCTGCTCCAATACAAAGTCGGTATTGATACGCGTAGTGGTAATTTCCTGCACACCACCGATAGAAGAGGTCTGTGCAGAGTTGCTCACGTTGGTAGAACCGGGCAGGAAACCCCACGATCCGTCGCTGTACTGCGGCAGGAAGGCATCAGGAGAAATGTTATAGACACCGGCCCACATCTGTGACATCTGCCAACCTAATGAGGAACCGTTGTCCCACTCGTGACCACGCTCCCACGGAGACTTCTGCTTACCGTTAGAACCGGCAATGTTAATCTTGAAGACGGTGCTCTTCGTGATGTTAAAGTCAAGGTTCGAGCGCACGTTCACGCGATTAAAAGATATAGAACGGTCGTAGTGACGACCTGTGGGGAAGCTCTTGAACAAGTCGCTCTCTGTGACGAAGTCAACGCTGGCGAAATACTTCACGAACTTCGTACCACCGCTGACGTTCAAGTTAGCATTGTAAGACATGGTGTAGTCCTTGAACATCACGTCCTGCCAGTCAACGTTCGGGTAGCGCTCGCGCTGCTCAACGGTGGTCTGGTTGCGATAGTTCTGGATAAAGCTCAGGGGCTTCATGTAGGCAAAGCTCTCCGGGTTCAGGTTCAACTCATGCTCAACAGCCATGTTGCGGGCAATCATTGCGTCGTAAGAGTCATACTTATCAGGCAGCTTTGAAGGAATCTTCATCACGGCATTGGCCGATACGTTAATCTGTGCCGAACCCTCCTGACCACGCTTGGTGGTAATCAGAATCACACCGTTAGCTCCCTTTACACCATATACTGCTGTTGCCGATGCGTCCTTCAGTACTGAAACCGAAGCCACTGACTGCATATCGACGCTGGACATGGGGCGCTCAATACCATCGACAAGGACGAGCGGTGACGAGTTGTTCCAAGACGAAGCACCACGGATAATAATCTGCGGCTCTTCCTCACCAGGGATACCAGACGAAGCCGTCGTGATGACACCAGGCAGGTTACCCGTCAGGGCAGCACCAATGTCAGTGATACCTGCTGCTCGCTGCAGCACCTCACCCGTGGTCTGGGTGATAGCACCCACCACAGAGGCTTTCTTCTGCTGGCCGAAGCCTACCACCACGACCTCTTCAAGCTGAGCATCTTCTGAAAGCTCAATTACGAAATTGCGCTGCTTGCCGACCGTCACCTCCTTGGGACTCATACCCACATAGGTGAAAACAAGCGTAGAAGATTCCGAGGGTACTTTCAAGGAGAAGTTACCATCAAGGTCTGTTACTGTAACCAGTGAAGGACTACCCTTCACAGCGACCGTGGCACCGATAAGCGGTTCCCCCGTCGCATCCGAGACAACACCTTTGACTGTGATGCCGTTCTGAGCCTGTAGCGAAGTACAGAATGCCATTAGCATCAAAATCGCCGGAATCGCCTGTCTGATTAATTGCTTAAAATTCTTCATTTCGTCAGATTTTGATTCATAGTTTTGTAATTACTTTGTTATGTTGTTTTTATTTGGGGTGCAAAGATACACTTAATCTTTTTCGTGGCGTTTGTCATTTGTAACACGCATTTTACATTTTGTAACAATCATTAATTATTGATAATATCTGAATATTCCTGAGACGCATAATACAAGTATTTCCTGTAGGCAGGCCGCGGACAAGCCTCGGGATCAGTCAGGAATGTTGCGCCGTCAGGCAGATCATCGTTATACCTTGCCAGATACTCTGGACTGGTAAAAATCAGCCAACTGACGTTACCCGTTTCGTCAGCGATGCGCATAAAGTTAGCACCAAAGCCCGTTCCGCCAGCCGTTCCTGTCGTTGACTTGCCCCATGAGGCATCATACTTGGCGGGTGCCCAGTCCATCTCTGTCACCACAATAGGATTTGTTGCTGCAACGGGACCTATCTGATCATCCCAGCCACGCTTGAAGTCATCATAGTTCACCGAGACATCGTTTTCTACACCACTATTATACCAACCCGGGTAGCAGTGTACGGCATAGCCTATATTCTCACCCTCAACAGGATACTTGGCAAACGTTTTGTAAAGCATTTGATAATGCAGGCCAGGAATCAGCAGGATGTTCCTACAGCCATTGTTACGAATAACGTCAACCAGCTCCTGCATAAAGGTAGTCAACTGACGACCGCGGGCATCTTCGTAACGGCCATCCCAGTTGTTAAGGGCATTACCATTGTCGTCAGCAATGGTTACAGGCTCATTACACAGTTCAAACATGACGTAGCCATTATTCTTCAGCTTCGGGTGCTGAGCCACATAGTTCCACACTCGTTTCAGATAGGCATGGTAACTGCCACCCACTTCCACCTTCTCAGGACAAACGCCGGGTGGACGCATGACCACATAAATCTCTTTGGAAATAGCGTATTCCGCCATGGGGATAAAGACTTCGTCAAGATATTTCTTAAAACGATTGAACTCAAAAGCCGAAATATCATTCTCACCCGTGGTCTGCACACCCGGCGTGTTCGACCAATACGGATCCATGTGGATACGGATGAACGTCATCTTCCAACCGGCATCGACAATGCCGTCAATCAGCCCCTTATTATATTTAAGGCAGGCATCAACATCATAGTTACTCCATTTGGAGCCACGCTCGTTAAACCAAGGACTATAGGTTTGCGCAAAACCATGAAGGTTACGTCGTTTGCCTTCAGAGTCAACGAGGAAGCGCCCTTCAACATGCAGGGGGAGGAAAGCGGCTGTCTCTGGTTCAGGATTATCCGTCGGATCTGTTGTTTGCGGCCCGTTGACGTTGTCGTTGACGTTGACGTTATCGTTGACGTTATCGTTGACGTTATCAACCGGATCATCGTCACCACAGGACATGACCAAAAGTGGGAGCAGGAAAAGCTTCCACCAAAATTTTTTGCTATTTAAATAAGTAAACATATTTATTATTTAAAGTTTTTAGAAATTTACATAATGCTTTTATACTTTTAAGTAGTGAATGTTTGCAGGTTCCGAGTTGCGAAAAAGGGGGGTATGACTCACGTCTGCCCCCTTATTCATACCAAAACTACTAACTATATTTAACCTAAACAAACAAATTACGGCACAAAAGTATAACATTATATATATATAAACAAAAAATGTTGTAACACAAAGTTTATTATTTGTAACTTTTGTTTGGCGGTTTAGGCCAAAAGTGCTACTTTTGCAAACTATTTGTAACCTAACGAAAAAAATGAAACGTAAAGTTCTCAGTGCCATCTGTCTGCTCTGTGTCCTCTGTGCCTTAACGGCCAGGGCCCAGACGGGTAAGTTGTTTAATGCCGACAACCTCTTGTCGAGTAGTTTCACCACTCAGCTCTTTTTAGACCGCGACGGGTTCCTCTGGATAGCCACTCGTAACGGTCTTAACAGGTACGACGGCTACCAGTCGCTGATTATCAAGAAAGACCGGCAGCAGCTGAACGGCATGGCGAGCAATTACGTCAACTGCATAACCCAGGCACAGGACGGCTTGTTCTACGTGGGTATGTACGGCGCGTTGCAGACCTACGACGGCAGCCGTTTCGAGGACGTTGAGGTGAAAGACCTGGACGGGAACACGGTCACGTGCTACATGACCTGTTTCCTCGTCAGAAAGAACGGCGAGATACTGGCGGGAACGTCGGGCCACGGTCTGCTGACCATTCAGGACCGTCAGCACGCCCGGCAGGCTGGCGGCCAGCTGGCAGACATTCACACCGTTCAGGACCTGCTGGAAGACCGCAGGGGGAACGTCTGGGTGGCCACCAGCCGTAAGGGTCTGCTGGAATACGACGGCAGGCACGTGCGCAGCCACTTTACCGCCCCGGAACAGCTGGGTACGCTGAGACGCTTGTGCGAGGACCAGGCGGGCAACATCTACGTGGGCACCTCGATGAACGGCGTCTATGTGCGCCGTGCCGGGAGCAGCGGGTTCCAGCACATTGAAGCCACAGCCCATAAGCACATCGCGGCTCTCTACTGTCAGCGCAACGGACACGTCATGATAGGCTACGACGGGCAGGGACTGGCCATTTACGACCCCCAGACGGGCAGCGTGACCGACAACCCCTACTTCAGCAGCGAGGTGGACCTGAGCCGAAGTAAAATATACTCGATTGCGGAGGACGGCAGCGGCAACATTTGGTTGGGATTGCTGCAAAAGGGCGTCTATATGCAACCCGGCAAGGAGAGGGGGTTCTTCTACATGGGCTATAAGCTGGGTCAGAACAACGTCATAGGACAGGCGTGCGTCATCAGCACCATGATAGACAGCAAGGGACGATGCTGGGTGGGAACCGACAAGGACGGGCTGTACGTGCTCGACCCCGACCAGCACCCCATCAGGCACTTCAAGGACGCGTTTCCCGCATCGATAATGAGCATTGCGGAGGACGGCGAGGGACGCATCTGGGTGGGCTCCTGGGCAGAAGGCTTCGGCTACATTGACGCCAATGCCACGGCCTACCACCAGTTCCCACAGTACCTGCAGACCAACGCCCTCGACATAGAGGCACCCCACGGGGGCGACCTCTGGGTGGCGACAATGGGACAGGGCCTGCTGCGCATTGACCTTAACACGCTGCAGGTGAAAACGGCCTACACCATGAAGGAGGGAGCACCTGACCACCCGCAAATGAACAGTATTACCAATGACTATATATCGAAGATTTCGTTGTCGCCCGACGAAAAGCGCATCTATCTGGCCACCACCATGGGCGTATGCTGTCTGGATATTGACAAGGACAGCTGGACCAGCGCTTTCGGCAGGAACTGCCTGAACTACGGCACCCCCTGCCGAATAGTCAAAGAATACGACGGCAAGCTATGGATAGGCACTAATGACGGGCTTTACTGGACGGAGGTCAACGATAACGTTAACGTCAACGAGAACAACGCTCAACACCCAACACCCAGCACCCAACACCCAACACCCAAACCACTCTCCGCTCCTCTCTCAGAAAACGGGATTGCCTCCATTGAGCAGGACAAGGAGGGCCGACTCTGGATTTCCACTGACCACGGCCTGTGCTGCTATGACCCCAAGACTGACCTTACACGCACCTTCTTCGTTGACAATGGCTTACAGTCAAATGAGTTTAGCGACGGAGCATCATGGGCTGTTGACCGTGGCACAAGGGTGGTCATGCTTTTCGGCGGCGTAGGCGGCATCACCTATTTCCGTCCTGAAGAGATTCAGCAGGCAAAATGGGACGCAAAGGTGACGCTGGTTGCCTTTGCCATTAACAACAAGCGCGTGAACAGCGACACCTATTCCGACGGTTATCAGGTCTGCGACACCACAGCCATTGCCGCCGACCGTTTCGAACTGGCTCATCATGACAACACCTTTGCCATACAGTTCTCGACACTTACATACGACAACCCTGAACACATTACCTATCTGTACAGGATTAACGGCGAAGACTTCTCACGACTGCAACCGGGCATCAACGAGATTACCCTGACCCATCTGCCCCCCGGCACCTATCATTTCTGCGTCAAGGCAGAGCGCAATGGCATACAGACGGCCGAACGCTGCTTCACGGTGGTCATTCATGCCCCCTGGTACCGCTCCACCGTAGCATACATTATATATGTATTACTGTTGCTGGGTGCCGTATGGCTCTACCTGGCCTATCGCCGCCGCAAAGAACAAGACCGCCTGCGCCTGCAGGAACACATACACGCAGAGGAAATGGCCGATGCCAAGCTGCGATTCTTCATGAACATCAGCCATGAGATTCGCACACCTATGACACTGATTGTCACACCATTGCTCTCGCTCATCAAACAGGACGACGACCCGCAGCGCCGGAGTATCTACGAGACGATACGCCGTAACGCTGAGCGCATACTGGGACTCATTAACCAAATGATGGACCTGCGCAAAATTGACAAGGGACAGATGCAGATGCGCATGTGTGAGACTGACATCATCGGCTTTGTGGGCGACATACATACGCTCTTCGAACAGCAGGCCCGCGTCAAGAACATTCAGTTTGCATACGAACACGATGCCAAGGAGCTGCCCGTCTGGATTGACCGCGGCAACTTCGACAAGGTCATTGTCAACATTCTTTCCAATGCCTTCAAATTCACACCTCCGGGCGGTATTATACGCATTCTGCTCACTCACGACGACCAACAGGTCCGCATTGCCATATATGACAACGGAGAGACCATTCCCGAGGATAAGCTGGACCGTATCTTTGAGCGTTTCTACCAGTCGGCCACATCTGTCAACGACCGTAATGTAGGTACAGGCATCGGGCTCGACCTTACCCGTTCGCTGGTAGAGCTGCACCACGGCACCATTCAGGCCCACAATAACGCCGACGGTCACGGCTGTGAGTTCGTGGTAACCATTCCGCTCGGTAAGGAACACCTAAAGGAAAGCGAGATAGCGGAAGGAGCAACAGCCCCCTCCAACCTCCCCCCACTGGAAGCAGCCCCCTCCAACCTCCCCCCACTGGGGGAGGCTTCTCCCAGCAAGCGTCAGCGAATAGTCATTGTTGAAGACGACTCAGAGATTCGTGACTTTCTGGCCGACGAACTGCAGGGTGACTACGACGTGGCCACCTGCACCAACGGACGCGAGGGACTGGCAGAAGTGCTGCGCTCACTGCCTGACTTGGTCATCTCCGACATCATGATGCCAGAAATGGACGGCAACACGCTCTGCTCGAAAATCAAGTCGAGTCCTACCACCAGCCACATTCCCGTGGTACTGCTGACGGCCAAGAGCCGCGATGAAGACCAGCTGGAGGGTCTGGAGACCGGTGCTGATGCCTACATCATGAAGCCGTTTAACATGGACATTCTGCGGCGAACCATCCTCAACCTTATCAATACCCACCGCATGCTCAGGCTGAAGTACAGCCGCAATGACCTGCTGGAGGAGAAAGTGGAGCGGATTGACATGAAATCGCCTGACGACAAGCTGTTGGAGCGTGTGATGGTGGTCATCAACAAAAACATCTCTAACTCCGACCTCAGCGTTGACAGCATAGCCGAAGAGGTGGGCATCAGCCGAGTACACCTGCACCGCAAGATGAAGGAACTGACCGGGCAGACCCCGCATGACTTCATTCGCAACATCCGACTGAAGCGTGCCGCACACTTGTTGGCCAACAACAACATGAACATAGCCGAGGTCATGTATGCCTGCGGATTTAACAACTCTGCCTCGTTCTCCACCATCTTCAAACGCTTCTACGGACTGTCACCACGCGATTACATGAAGGAACACGGGGACAGGTGAGAAGGGGACAAAAATCAAAGGGGCAACTATTCGAAAGTTATAGGTAATCAGGTGTTACAGGAGTTCTTTGTCGGCAAAGCGACCAAAAGTCGAGTGCCGGCAATACGCCTACACGCTGTTTTTCTGCTGTTTTGTCCTTACAATTCCATGCTTTTTTACATCAATCAAGGCGGTTTCCTACCAGCTTCAGCGAACTTTTATACCCAGTTCGCGCATGAATCGTATATTGTTTTCCCGAGATTGTTATAACTTTTTCCCGAGATTTAAGTTACTTTTTCCCGAGATTCTCACCTACAATCCGGGAAAAATACATAAGAATCTCGGGAAAAATATATAACAATCTCGGGAAAACTTATAACAATCTATCGTCCAACAAGATAAAAAAGCACACAGAAGACCAGGGAAAGCCCTTGCAAAACGGTTGGATTTTCCTTGCTTTTTCACTTCACTTCCTCATCTTATCGCTTTGCTTGCAAAGAACTTCTTGACTGGAGAAAGCTAAGTTAAAAGCGGTTGAACCTAACCCGATATTTCGATTTTTTAGTGTCTTTACATTGTTCGACAATTATTATTTCTGACTTTCAGTAACATTTTGTTCACATTTTTATCTCTATGGGCATAGAATATAAAAAAAAATGTTTACCTTTGCAGGCGGAAACTATAAAACTTAAAAGAAACAACTATGGACAGTAAAGGAAAGTTTGCCATTGGGTGCGTAGTAGCAGTCGTGGCTTTAGTAATAGGCATTGTTCTCTCCGTAGGCGGTTATTTCATATATGAGAAATTCTCGGACAACGGACAAGAGACCGACGACAACGGCCTGCTCTCGGCGCTTAACGAGCGGCTTGGGGGAGGGGAAACGGAAACGGGAACGACAACGGGTACGGGAACGCTAACAGAGCTACTTGAAAGTGCCACATGGCAGGAGGCAGACGGCGGCTACCGCTACCCCACATTCATGCGCCGCTCAGAGAAACTGGTAACCGACATCCCTGCCACCGTGAAATCATACACATGGCAGCAGGTCGATTTCTGCTACTGGCCGCTCATTGGCTCCTGGGCCATTGACAACAAGAGTTTCCCGGCGAAAGGATGTTACGTGACCGCTCTCGACGAGGTGGAAGACATTACGTACCGACAGGAAGACAAAGGCATCTACTCCGGTCACACCATTGAAGGCCGCATCTTCTACTTAAAGAAGAAAATAACCAGAGGAGATGCCGTTGACCATGTCACGGTGCTGGCTGTGGTCTATCCAGAAGACCAGCAAACGGAAGTCAAACCGTTCATTGACTTAATTCTCAATTGGTAAAACCACATACGTAGCTCCAGGCTCTGTCTGGAGCTCGTTTTTTTGCAGGGGTACTGAAGAGCCCAGACGGAGCAATCCGCCTAAGGCAGAGCGTATAACGGCCTTCTTCAGTTTCCCATTACTCCATGCTATATCGACAGTAAAGCCGCCACGGGCACGCAGGCCTTTCACCTCACCCTCACTCCAGGCATCAGGCAGGGCAGGAAGCAGATGGATGAAAGCACCGCTGTCAGAGAGAGGATCGTATGCTGACTGCAGCAGCATCTCGCACACGCCCGCCGTAAAGCCGAAGTTCCCGTCAATCTGGAAAGGCGGATGAGCATCGAAAAGATTCGGATAAGTTCGTCCGTCAGGGTACTGCTGCATTTTGTCGTCACTGGGCAGCAGATGCAGCATGTTCTGAATGATGCGGAAGGCATGATTACCGTCTTGCATGCGTGCCCAGAAATTAATCTTCCACCCGAGGCTCCAGCCCGTTGCCATGTCACCACGCTGCTTCAGCGTAGTGGCGGCAGCAGCAAACAGCTCTGGTTGCTGAGGCGTAATCTGGTCAGATGGGTACAACCCATACAGATGTGAGATGTGGCGGTGTTCATCGTTCGGGTCGTCACCGTCAACGAGCCATTCCTGTAATTGCCCGTATTGTCCCACTTGCATCGGAGGAAGATGCTCTAAAGCTGATTTGAGGTTTGAGAGTTGAGCGTGGAGCGTGGAGCGTGGAGCGTTGAGCGTGTCTTCGCACCTCGAACCTCGTACCTCGTACCTCGACCTTTGACCTTTGACCTTTGACCTTTGACCATTATCTATTAGCACGCTGGCAGCCTTAATGGTATTAGAAAGCACGTCACGGGCTATCTGGGCATCCATCGTTGTACCTGCTGTCACAGGTGTCCGTTTCCCCTTCGGTCCATGTTCGGGCGACACGGTAGGCACGGTGACGAGCCAGCCCGTCTTCGGGTCTTTCTGCATATAGTCAACCAGGAAGTCTGCCGCCCCTTTCATGATGGGGAAATACTTAGCCAGGAACTGCTTGTCACCCGTAAAGAGGAAGTGCTGCCAAAGATGAGTAGTAAGCCAGGCTCCACCCGTTGGGAACATGCCCCACGGAGCACCATCAACTGGCCCGGCAATGCGCCACAGGTCTGTATTGTGATGAGCCATCCAACCACCACACCCATACATTTGCCGGGCAGTAACGGCTCCTGTCACACTCAGGTCTTCAATCATATCGAACAGCGGTTGCTGGGTCTCTGCAAGATTAGCCACCAGTGCCGGCCAATAATTCATTTCGGCATTGATGTTTATGGTGTATTTTGAGTCCCAGGGGGCAAACTCCTTGTCGTTCCACACACCTTGCAGATTGGCAGGCTGACCACCCGGTTGTGATGACGAAATGAGCAGATAACGGCCATACTGCATCATCAGCGATACCAGGTCAAGGTCTATTGGGGGTTGAGCGTGGAGCGTGGAGGGTTGAGGGTTGAGCGTGGAGGGTTGAGGGTTGAGCGTGGAGTGTTGAGCGTTGAGCGTGTCTTCGCACCTCGTACCTCGTACCTCGCACCTCGTACCTCGTACCTCGTACCTCGACCTTTGACCTTCGCCCTTAGACCTTTGTCCAAACGCCTCTATCCGCTGATCCGTCTCAAGTGCTGACTCTGCAGACTTTGGCAAGCAGAAGACCACACGGTTATACTGCTCGTGGTATTTTGAGAGATGCGCTTCCAGCAACTGGTCGTAAGTCCTGCCCCGTAACTGCGCGAACGCCTTCTCGTTCTTTTCAGTGGGATTCCCGCTAATGTCGTGGTAGTTCACGAAGTTGGTAGCCGCCGCTATATAAAGTGTAGCAGTGGTAGCATGGGCTATGCAGAGCACGCTGTCACCCTGCTGCACTTCGCCGTCGGTCTCCACCTCTAACCGACATTCTGCGGTCAGTCCGGCCTTCACACCCTCATGCTCCGCTCCCTGAACGGTGAGGGTGAGTGGAGGGTGGAGTGTTAAGAGTGGAGCGTTGAGCGTTGAGGGTGGAGTGTTGAGCGTTGAGCGTGGAGTGTTGAGCGTGTCTTCGCACCTCGCACCTCGTACCTCGTACCTCGACCTTTGACCTTCGCACCTCGTACCTCGTACCTCGTACCTCGTACCTCGACCTTTGACCTTTGACCTTTCTCCCTCAAGTCCCACTTTAAAAGAAAGGGCACCAGGCTTGTCGGCCTTGAGACGAACAATGATGACAGGGTCTGCCAGCGAGGCGAATGCTGTGCGCTCGTAAGCTACGCCATCACACGTATAACGCGTTGTGGCCAGAGCATCGCCAAGACTGAGCTCGCGACGGTAATCAGCGACATGAGTGTGGCCCAGTTGCAAACGGACACTGCATAGAGGCAGGAAACGCATGCCGTGCGGCCCTTTAATGAAGTGCTGGTCTATCAACTGCTGAGCCTCCTCTTCCCTACCCTCAAAGATGAGTTGCCGCACCTGAGGCAGGTACTGCAACGACTCAGTAGAGTTGTTGTTATGGGGTGAACCGCTCCAGAAGGTCTCCTCGTTGAGCTTCAGTTCCTCTACATCAGTACCACCATAGACCATTGCTCCCAAATGAGAATTGCCTATGGGCAGTGCCTCTACCCACTGAGTGGCAGGCCTACTATACCAAAGCCGGTGGTCCTGGGCTGCAGAAGGAACACTGACTGCTGCCAACAAACAACCGACGACAATGCTTTTATAGTTCATAGTTAGTTACTGTCTGTTCATGCGGTTAGCTTCGCGAATAGCCTCTACCTTTTGGTTAATCTCACGAGCCAGTGAGAGGTTTGCTCCATCCAGACGGGGAATAGCGAGCACGTTACCTGCTGCAGCCGGAACGTAGGCAGAACTGATTTCGCCTGATTCTATCTCAGTAAGCAGATAGGTGAACAGGGCGTTCAGTTCCTCGTCTGTCACGTCATGACTCCACGCCAGAGCCTCGTCAATGCTGACACGCTCCATGGGTTTATTGCCAGTCATGTCAATGGGAACAATTTCTATGTTGGGGTATGCACTGCCAATGGCAGCCAGCTTCCCTACATTGTCACGGTAGGCGCTGACCATGTAGTCTAAAGGCACGTAGTTCCAAGTGTTCGCACCACGGTTGACGGCATTCTTGTAGCAGGTCAGCACATCATTATAGACCATGACGACCGTCACCTTCTCGATGCCTGCCTTGTAGGCTTTACCTACAACCTGTTCCAGACGCCCCGGACCAGTAAGTGCAGCATCGTAAATGACGCCCGCATTCTTCAGCTTAAGCTGGCGGAGAGCCGTGGTCTTACCACATGCCGGTGCTCCTGTAACGATGACAAGGTCTTTATTACCAGAGTTTACGGCACGGCTGAGCATGACGCTATAGAGTGTGTCCTCCAGCAGCTGCTCTGCCTGAGCATAGTCTGCCGGGTTGGTGCCGTTATAGCCAATGGGGCGGAAGAGCATGCGCACGTCGTCGGGGTCAAGATGATTGCCCGCCGTCCCGAAGAACTTATCCATGAGCAGGCTGATGCGCGGCTTGGCCCATGACAGGGCTGACGTACCGGTGAGCTGGGGCTGCGGAGCCTCTATGGTGAAGGCGGCAGGGTGGCTGTTCATGCGGTTATAACGACGAATGTCCATCAGCTTCACCTCGTTGTAATAAGAGTCGCCGGGAATCTGATAGCGGGCGTTGCCTGCAGGGTCAGGCTTGAAAAGCATGAGCGACTGTTGACCGCGCTCCACAAAGGTCACCCATCCACGGGGCGAAAGATGGTAGGCTCCGTCACCCTCTACGGCATTGACCAGACAGTTAGTATCCCACATGCGCTGGCCTGTGTCGCAGTGATAGTTAGAATAGACGGCCTTGATAGGATTCAGGTCGGAGTAAGAAAGGTCGGCCATGACATCTTTTGGCAGGTAGTTCATCTGGTCACCAATATTACTGGGCGACATAATCAGCTCGACTGAGTGAGGCAGCTTTTCGTAGAACACTGCTGACTGCCGGGCGGCAGCACGCATGTTATAGCCACAAAGACTGTCGCCGGCCTCAAAACGACCCGACTGTATATAAACAGCCTTTACTTTCTGGCCAAAGAGCTCCACGCCACTAAGGGGCGAGAATTCGTCGGCACCAGACTCAAAGAGCTGTGACAGCGTGGTGGCAAAGCCAATGGCCACCACAACAAGCGACTTGTCGTCTGCCTTGCTGAGCAACTGCCTGTAGAGCTTATAGCCGTCAGGACACTGGCTGGCATCGAAGCTGCGCTTGAAAAGTGGCTGTCCCTGCTCGTTCTTCAGTTTGCAGATGCCGTTATAGGGAATAAAACAACGGGGGTTCTTCACACCGTTACGCTCCAGTCCGACGGGTATCTCGGGGTGACCGTAGTAGGTATTGAAAATATCTACGACGCCGGCATTGTCCTCACCTTCACGGTCAACAATGATACCCTTCAAATCGACTTTTCCTTCATCAATGTAATGGTTCAGCATCATGAGGGCAAAGAGGTCGTCGGTAGAACTGCCGAAGTCTGCATCGAGAATCATGCCGATGGGGGTTGAGCGTTGAGCGTTGAGGGTTGAGGGTTGAGCATTTTGCGTTGTCTTACACCCTGTAAGCATGGCTGTTACAACGAGGAATGTAACGGTCAGCATGCATTTAAATGTGGCTTTCTGTTTCATAAGTGAATGAGGTTTATTGATTATTTTGAGGCCTCAAAGGTACGAAAAAGTGAGCAAAGTACAAAAAGAAAAAGCGTTTTTTTTCTTTTTTACTTTCGAACGGAAGTACTTTCAACGCCAGTTAAAGGTACGAATAAGTGAGCAAAAAGCAAAATAATTGCTAATTTATTTTGCAGTCTCTTTAAATTATACTACCTTTGCCGCCGTTTTATAAAACATATTATAGAGAAAATTATGAATAAGGTAAGCTATGCTCTTGGTCTGGGCATCGGCCATCAGTTGTTGCAGATGGGTGCCGACGACCTGAACATTGACGATTTTGCCACCGCCATCAAGGATGTGCTGGCTGGTAACGAGTTGAAGGTATCGAACCGCGATGCCCAACAGATTGTACAGGATTATTTTGCAAAGAAAGAAGAGAAGTTGAACGCTGAACGCACTGCTTCTGGCAAGTTTCACAAAGAGGCCGGTGAGAAATACCTGGCTGAGAATGCCAAGAAGGATGGTGTCATCACGTTGCCCAGCGGCCTGCAGTATCAGGTACTGAAGGAGGGCAACGGCAAGAAGCCCAGTGCCCACGACTCCGTGAAGTGTCATTACGAGGGCTTCCTCATTGACGGTACAGTCTTCGACAGCAGCGTTCAGCGCGGTGAGCCCGCCGTGTTCGGCCTGCAGCAGGTGATTGCCGGTTGGACAGAAGGTCTGCAACTCATGCAGGAGGGTGCCAAGTACCGCTTCTTCATTCCCTATCGGCTGGCATACGGCGAGGGTGGTGCCGGCTCCATGATTCCTCCCTTTGCTGCACTCATCTTCGACGTAGAACTCATTGAGGTGGTATAAAGAAGAACAGAAAAATTAAATCATTATATTCAAAGCAAATGAAAAAGTTAACTTTTGTAGCCACAATGGCTATCGCCGCAGCAGCATTTACTTCTTGCGGCAACGGAACTCCAAAGGCAGATTTACAGAACGACATTGACACCGTCAGCTACGCGCTGGGTATGGCTCAGACTCAGGGTCTGAAGGAATACCTCGTTGGCTCACTGGGTGTTGACACTGCCTACATCGACGATTTTATTAAGGGTATGAACGAAGGTGCCAACGCTGGTGAGGACAAGAAGAAGGTTGCTTACTATGCTGGTATCCAGATTGGTCAGCAAATCAGCAACCAGATGGTGAAGGCCATCAACCGTCAGCTGTTTGGCGAAGACTCTACGCAGACCATTTCTCTGAAGAACTTCATGGCAGGTTTTGTTACTGCTACTACTGGCAAGACTGGCCTGATGACCATGGAACAGGCACAGGAAACGGCTAACACCAAGATGCAGGCCATCAAGGCTAAGGCTATGGAGAAAGAATACGGTCCTAACAAGAAGGCTGGTGAGGACTTCCTGGCTGCCAACGCCAAGAAGGACGGCGTGAAGGTGCTGCCCAGCGGTCTGCAGTATAAGGTCATTAAGGAAGGTTCTGGTGCTATTCCTACCGACTCTTCACTGGTTAAGATTCACTACGAGGGTAAGCTCATTGACGGTACTGTCTTCGACAGCTCTCTGCAGCGTGGTGAGCCTGCAGAGATGTATGCTAACCGCGTCATCAAGGGCTTCACAGAGGCACTGACCCGCATGCCTGTTGGTTCTGAGTGGGAAGTCTATATTCCGCAGGAACTGGCTTACGGTGAGCGTGAGGCAGGACAGATCAAGCCTTTCTCTACGCTGATTTTCAAGATTCAATTGCTCGAAATTAAGAAGTAATGAAACACGCGTTATATATTTTGGCACTCATTCTCGTGATGAGTGCCACTTTTAATTCCGCCAGTGCGCAGAGTAAAAAGAAGAAAAAGCAGGTGGTCGAAGAGACACCTGCCGAAATGCCGGCACTGCCCTCTGTGCTGAGTCGAAGCGATTCTGTAAGCTATGCTGCTGGTATGAACTATACCATCGGCCTCATTCCCTACCTGACTCGTCAGGCCGGTATTGACACCACGAAGATGGACGACTTCATCCGTGGCTTCCAAGAGTATCTGAAGCGTACTGATGATCCTGCTTTCAAGGCATACGCTGCAGGCTTCGACATTGCAGCCCAGATTAGCAACCGCATGCTGCCCGACGTACAGAACCGTTTCAAGGACACGCAGGACGTCATTAACACGGACCTGTTCTACCATGGTTTCGTTGATGCGCTCCATAACGACACAACCGTCTTTAAGACCATCGATGGAGCCGGAGCTTTCTTCCAGGCAACATTGGCAGAGGACATTGAACTGAAGAACGAGCGCCTCTACGGTCCGAACCGCGAGGCTGGCCGTGCCTTCCTCGCCGAGAATGCCAAGGACACTACGGTAAAGGTGATGCCCAGCGGTTTGCAGTATAAGGTGCTGACGGCTGGTACGGGTGACATTCCAAAGGCCACTGAGACGGTGAAGGTGAGATACGAAGGCCGACTGATTGACGGCACCGTCTTCGACAGCTCCTCACGCCACGGTGACGCTCCCGTTTCGTTCCGTGCCAATCAGGTCATCAAGGGTTGGACTGAGGCCCTCACCATGATGCCCGTCGGCAGTAAGTGGACCATTTACATTCCACAGGAACTGGCCTACGGCGAAAAGGAACAGGGACAGATTAAGCCCTTCTCGGCATTGATATTCGATGTGGAACTGGTGGAAATCGATGGTCATACCACGACACCGGCCACTACGACGCCTGCCGCACCTGCTGCAGCAAAGAAGAAACCTGCTGCAGCAAAGAAAAAGAAGCGCAAATAAACCCTCTTATAATGGACAAGATTGACAACTTAGACAAAAAGATACTAAGCATCCTGTCAAAGAATGCGCGTATTGCCTTTAAGGATGTAGCTGCCGAGTGTAATGTTTCGCGCGCAGCTGTCCATCAACGCGTACAACACCTCATTGAGGGTGATGTCATCATAGGTAGCGGATTCGACGTGAATCCGAAGAGCTTAGGGTATTCCACTTGCACCTATGTCGGCATCACCCTCGAGCGTGGTAGTATGTACAAAAACGTAGTAGAGCGACTTCAACACATTCCTGAAGTGGTGGAGTGCCACTTTACCACTGGTCCCTACACCATGCTTGTCAAGCTCTATGCCCGTGACAACGAACAGCTCATGGAACTGCTCAACGGGAAGCTGCAGGACATTCCCGGCGTGGTGGCTACAGAGACCCTCATCTCACTTGAACAAAGCATCAGGCGAGAGATACCAGTCAACGTTGAGGGTTGAGCGTGGAGTGTTGAGGGTTGAGCGTGGAGTGTTGAGGGTTGAGCGTGGAGCGTTGACCTTTGACCTTTGACCTTCGACCTTCGACCTTCAAACTTTGAACGATGAACTATGAACTATTTTGATTGGCAGTCGCAGCTGGACAGGGTCTATGCGACATTTCCAGAAGCTCAGCGCAAGCCCGTCATCGGTATTACGGGCAATTATACCGAACCAGAATGTAAGCTCGGAGAAGCTTACTATAAGTCTGTACTGAAAGCCGGCGGTACACCTGTCATCATCCCACCACTTTGCGATACTGACGCCATTATCAACACACTGGAACATCTTGACGGTCTGCTGCTCAGCGGCGGGGCTGACTATAACCCGCTCTACTGCGGTGAGGAACCCGCAACGGGCTTAGGCAACATCAACAGCGAACGCGACTTACCAGAGCTGCTTATCACCCGGCTGGCATATAACCGCCAGATTCCCATGCTTGGCATTTGCCGTGGCATACAGACATTGGCCATGGCCCTCGGCGGACATGTAGCACAGGATATTGCCGAGGAGTCAGGATTACGCATTAAGCACTCACAAAATGCCCGCCGCTCTGAGCCAACCCATAGTGTCATCATAGAAGAAGACTCCACCTTATATGATTTATATAAGGAGCTACTTTCGGGAACTGAAGGAAGAACGATTTTCGTCAATTCTTTCCACCACCAGGCGGTTGACAACCCCGGTGAACGTTTCCGCGTCACGGCCCGTGCTGCCGACGGTGTCGTTGAAGCCATAGAGAGCCTGGAGTTCAAGAGCATTATTGGCGTACAATGGCACCCCGAGTGCCTCGCTGACGGCCTGCAGCTCTTCCAGTGGCTCGTCAAACAGGCTGCTCACTACCGCGAAACATGCAATTTGCATCAGCGCATACTCACACTTGACACCCACTGCGATACCCCCATGTTCTTCCCACAGGGAATCAACTTCGGAAGTCGTGACCCCAAGATACTCGTTGACTTGCACAAGATGACCGAAGGCCATCAGGATGCCGTGATTATGGCAGCCTACTTGCCGCAACCAAAAATAGGTGAGACTTTCTCGTCGCAAGTGGCATTCCCCGTCAATGGCCCTACAGAATATGCCGACCTTATCTTCGACAAGATAGAGGAAATTGTTGACAAGCATAAAGACTATCTTAGCATAGCGCGCACACCTGGCGACCTTTATAAAGACAAGCGCAAGGGGCGAAAGTCTATCATGCTCGCCATCGAGAACGGACTGGCCCTCAACGGCAACCTGCAGACCCTGCGCCACTTCGCCCAGCGCGGCATCACTTACATGACGCTCTGTCACAATGGTGACAACGACATCTGCGACTCTGCCAAGGGCTGCAACACCCACAACGGCGTGTCACTCTTCGGCGAACAGGTTATCCGCGAGATGAACCGTCTGGGCATTATGGTCGATTTGAGCCATGCCAATGAGAAGAGTTTCTTCGACGCATTGCTCATCAGCAACCAGCCTATTGTCTGCTCACACAGCAGTTGCCGTGCCCTCTGCAACCATCCGCGTAACCTTACCGACGAGCAAATGCGTGCCCTGGCCGCTGCCGGCGGTGTCATGCAAATCACACTCTACCCTGGCTTCCTGCGTAGTGACGGCGAAGCCACGCTCCATGACGTCATGAAGCATGTGGAACATGCCGTACAGGTGATGGGCATTGACCATGTTGGACTGGGCACCGACTTCGACGGTGACGGAGGAGTACGCGGACTGGCTAATGCCTCAGAACTGCTGAACTTCACACGTACGCTATTGCTTTGTCGCTACAGCGAGTCTGACATTCAGAAACTCTGGGGCGGTAACTTTCTGCGCGTCATGGCCCAGGTACAGGCCGCAAGCCAAAAAGCTTAATAAAAAGATTCCTTTTCGAATTACTCCAAATAAGTATAGCCGTAGAGTCCGCTACGGTAATTACTGAGGAACTCTTTGCCCTCTTCGAGCGTTATCTTGCCTTGCTTAACGCTCTTGGCTACCCATATTTCCAGCTGACGCACCAGTTTCTTTGGTTCATACTGCACGTATTCAAGCACTTCAGCAACTGTCTCACCGTCAATAATCTGGTCGATGTGGTAACCACCGTCCTTAACGGAAATGTGAACAGCTGTAGTGTCACCAAAGAGGTTGTGCATGTCACCAAGAATCTCCTGATAGGCTCCCACCAAGAATACACCCAGATAGTAGGGCTCGTTCTTTCGCAGGGGGTGCACAGGCAGTGAGTGAGAGTTATGCCGATTGGTAACGAAATTAGCAATCTTACCGTCACTATCGCAGGTGATGTCCTGCAGCGTGGCATTACGGGTGGGACGCTCGGTAAGCCGCTGTATAGGCATAATGGGGAACAACTGGTCGATGGCCCACGAGTCACTCAGGCTCTGGAATAAGGAGAAGTTGCAGAAGTACTTGTCAGCAAGTAGCTTGTCAATGTTCATCAGTTCCTCTGGCACATGCTTGAGGTTTTTTGCCAAAGCATTAATTTCGTGGCAGACACTCCAGTACATGGCCTCTATTTCTGCACGCGTCTTCAAGTCAACAATGCCATGGGCAAAGAGGTTCAGCACTTCCTCACGTATCTGTTCTGCATCGTGCCAGTCCTCAAGAATGTTACGTGGCGAGAGGTTGTCCCATATCTCATAGAGATCCTTCACAAGCTGGTGTGAATTCTCGTCCGGCTCAAACTCCTCGGGCATTTCGGGCAGTGAAGCCGTTTCCAGCACATCAATGACAAGCACAGAGTGGTGGGCTGCCAGCGAACGTCCGCTTTCGGTAATGATATTGGGGTGAGGCAGGTCATTCCTGTTGGCTGCTTCTACAAAGGTGTAGATACAGTCATTGACATACTCCTGAATAGAGTAGTTAACAGAACTCTCGCTCGACGGTGAGCGGGTTCCGTCGTAGTCAACACCTAATCCTCCTCCGCAGTCAACGAAATCTACATTATAGCCCATTTTGTGCAGCTGGATATAGAACTGTGAGGCTTCGCGCAGGGCTGTCTGAATGCGTCGTATCTTGGTAATCTGGCTTCCAATGTGGAAATGAATGAGCCGGAGGCAGTCGCGCATGTCCTTTTTGCTAAGCAGTTCCAAAGCTTCGAGGAGTTCAGCACTCGTAAGTCCAAATTTTGAGGCATCGCCGCCACTCTCTTCCCACTTACCACTACCGCTGCTGGCCAGTTTGATGCGGATACCAATGTTGGGACGGACATCAAGTTTCTTGGCTTCGCGGGCAATAATTTCCAGTTCGTTCATCTTCTCTACAACGATGAAGATCTGCTTGCCCATCTTCTGTGCCAGCAAAGCCAGCTCAATGTAGCTCTGATCCTTATAACCATTACAAATAATGATGGAGTCGCTCTGGCATTGCATCGCTATGACAGCATGCAACTCCGGCTTGGAACCGGCTTCGAGTCCGAGGTTGAATTTACGACCATGGGAAATAATCTCCTCAACCACTGGCTGCATCTGGTTCACCTTGATGGGATAGACCACATAGTTGTCACCTTTGTAGTCATACTCCTTGCTGGCTTTCTTAAAACAACTCCAAGTCTTCTCAATGCGGTTATCGAGAATGTCGGGAAAACGAAGCAGCACCGGCGACTGCACGTCGCGCAGTGACAAGTCGTCCATCACTTCACGGATGTCTATTTGCGTGCCGTCCTTACACGGTGTCACATAGACATTGCCTTGTTCATTGATGCCGAAATAGCTGGTTCCCCAGCCATTGATGTTGTAGAGCTCCTTAGAGTCCTCAATCGTCCATTTCTTCATAGCTGCAACAGTTCTTTTGCTTTGGTTACTGAAATTTTTATCTTCTCATAGGTATCCATCAGACTGACGTCCAGCACGTGATGTGCCTTGGCATAGAAAGGTTCGCGCTTCTCCAACTGCTCACGGATAAAAGCAATGAGCTCGTCGGGTGACTTGCCCTTCAGCAGCGGGCGCTCGGTCTTGCCCATCAACAGGTGCTTATATAAGACTTCGGCATCGGCCTTCAGCCAGATGACTTCGCCCTGCCGGTTCATGTAGTCCATGTTGTCAAAGAAGCAGGGTGTGCCGCCACCGCAACTCAGGACAATGTCCTCAAACTCTGCCACTTCGTGCAGCATATTGCACTCTATTTCACGGAATCCGTCCTCGCCCCGTTCTGCAAAGAGCTGTGGCACCGTCTTGCGCCGCCGACTTTCTATATACCAGTCAAGGTCATAGAACTGCAGACCCAGCTCTTTGGCAAGTGCCTTGCCCACAGTGGTCTTGCCGGAGCCCATATAGCCGATTAAAATAATTCTACGCACGACACCCTTTTATTCGTTTACTCACTTCTTGTTCACAATAGCCATGCACTCTTCGTAGGTAAGGTCGGCAGCACGCTCCTGCATGGCCTTAGACAAACGGTAGTTTTTGCCGTCATAGACAATGTAGGCACCGTAACGACCATTCAGTATCTCGAGCTTATCGTCTTCTGCAAACATTTTCAGGTGGCGCTTAGCTTCCTGCGCACGCTTCTCCTTAATAAGTTCAACAGCTTCGTCAAGTGTTACTGCCATGGGGTCCGCCCCCTTGGGCAGGGAAGTGTACTTCCCGTTGTGAAGTATGTACGGGCCAAAACGACCTGCACCAATAGTCACCGTCGTGCCTTCAAACTCACCCACCTCACGGGGCAGCTTAAACAACTCCAGCGCTTCTTCCAACGTGATATTCTCCATGCTCTTGTCTTTCGGTATTTGGGCAAACAGGGGCTTGGTATTATCGTCGGCAGTGCCAATCTGCACTACAGGGCCAAAGCGTCCTATCTTCACGAAGACTGGGCGTCCGCTCTTCGGGTCGCTACCCAGTTCGCGCTCACCGACGCGACGCTCCTGACGGGCGTTCAGCGTATTCTCTACCGTGGGCTCAAAGTCCTTGTAGAAATGTTCCATCATGTCGTTCCACTTCTCCTTGCCTTCAGCTATCTTATCGAAATCCTGCTCCACCTTGGCTGTGAAGTTATAGTCCATGATGCCCGGGAAGTATTGCATTAGGAAGTCGTTCACCACAATGCCGACATCGGTGGGAAGCAGTTTTCCCTTATCTGAGCCTACCATCTCCTTACGTGTCTTCTGAGTCACCTGCTTGCCTTTCAGTGTATCAACGGTATAGGAACGCTCCGTACCTTTCTTGTCACCCTTCTGCACATACTCACGCTGTTGAATAGTGGAAATGGTAGGAGCATAAGTTGACGGACGACCAATGCCCAGCTCTTCCATCTTGTGGACGAGCGATGCCTCGGTATAGCGCTGAGGCCCCTGACTGAAACGTTCAATAGCCGTTATCTCACGGCGCTCCAGCACCTGACCCTTCTTCAGCGGAGGCAACAGATGGCTGTTCTCCTCGTCATGGGCATCTTCGTCGTCAAATGACTCTCTATATACCTTCAGGAAACCATCAAATTTCACTACTTCACCCTGGGCAACGAAAGTAGGCTGCTGGTTGCCTAACTTAATATCTACTGTCGTCTTCTCCAACTCTGCATCAGCCATCTGACTGGCTATGGTGCGCTTCCATATCAGTTCATAGAGGCGCCGCTCTTGCAACGTTCCCTCTATCTCCGTTACATCCATGTAGGTAGGACGAATAGCCTCGTGGGCCTCCTGAGCACCCTTCGAAC
Source organism: uncultured Prevotellaceae bacterium (assembly GCA_900320255.1). Taxonomy (GTDB): domain Bacteria; phylum Bacteroidota; class Bacteroidia; order Bacteroidales; family Bacteroidaceae; genus Prevotella. The sequence continues at coordinate 10,128 of ONRS01000027.1, read as the reverse complement.
TGGTATGGTACTGGCGGGGCTTGCTGTACTCCTCACCATAGACCTTCTTGATTTCCTCCTTGCTGGCATTAATACACAGTCCTGACAAGTTGACCGAGTCCGTACGCATGTACGTAATGCGCCCGCTTTCATAGAGGTGCTGGGCTACCATCATGGTCTGGCTTACTGTGAAACCCAGCTTGCGTGCAGCTTCCTGTTGAAGGGTTGAGGTGGTAAAGGGAGGTGCTGGCGTGCGCTTCAACGGCTTTTTGCTCACGTTATCAACGACGTAGTCAGCCTCTTTACAAAGGTTCAGGAACTGTTCTACCTCCTCGTGTGTCTTCAGGCGACGGTCAAGCTGAGCCTTTACCTCTGTCTGCGAACCGTCAGCATTAGTAATGGCAAAGACGGCATTCACACTGTAATAGGCTTCACTATTGAATGCCTGTATCTCACGCTCACGCTCCACAATGAGCCTAACAGCCACACTTTGTACGCGACCTGCTGACAAGGCGGGCTTCACCTTGCGCCAGAGCACAGGTGACAGCTTAAAGCCTACCAGTCGGTCAAGCACACGACGGGCCTGCTGAGCATTCACCAGATTCATATCTACTCTGCGTGGATGCTCTATAGCCTCTAAAATAGCTGGTTTTGTTATTTCGTGGAATACGATTCGACTCGTCTTCTCTTCATCCAGGCCCAGCACTTCACAGAGGTGCCAGGAGATGGCTTCTCCCTCACGGTCTTCATCACTTGCCAACCAAACCTTTTCGGCTTTCTTGGCACTGGCTTTCAGGTCTTTTACCAGTTTCTGCTTCTCTTCTGGAATTTCGTATTCGGGTTCCAATGTCTTGGTGTCAATACTCATCTCATGTCGTTTCAGGTCACGTATATGGCCATAACTTGACATGACTTTAAAGTCCTTTCCAAGAAATTTCTCTATCGTCTTGGCTTTAGCCGGAGACTCTACAATTACCAAATTCTTTTGCATCTTCTTTGCCTTTTAACTTTTATTTGGGCTGCAAAGGTAGAGGAAAGTTTTGGTTACACATTATATATATAGGAGAATTTTTGTTTTCTTAACACTATAGGGCTTTTCTGACATGAATTGTTAACGCCGTCTTATCGAAAGTGATGCCGTCCCGCTCAAAGAACCGGCTCAATGTTCCGTCATCGGCCAGTCCGCGTGGAGTATCAATAGAAATGCCGCTGCGCTCCATGAGCCAGATGCGGTCAGCCAGCTGCAGGGCCAGCTCTACGTCGTGGGTAGAAAGGAAGATGGTTTTCTGCTGTTCGTGTGCCAGACGCCCTAACAACTGCATCATCTCCACCTTACTCGGAAAGTCGAGAAAGGCTGTCGGTTCGTCCAGGAAAATAATGGGTGTCTGCTGAGCCAATGCTTTGGCAATCATGACCTTCTGCCGCTCACCGTCACTGAGCGTGTGCACCAGCCGCTGAGCAAGTGAACTGATGCCTACCAACTGTAGGGCCTCCTCCACCACCTGTTCATCATCGGCCGTCAGTCCACCCCAGAAGCCAGTATAAGGTGAGCGGCCTAATTCCACGAGTTCTCGGGCTGTCATGTTACGCAGGTCAGGCTTCTCTGTCAGTACCACGCCAAGGTGACGGCTCAGTTCTTTATCAGTAAATGAGCTTAGTGATGTACCATTAATGAAGATTTCACCCCCCAGTGCCGGTTGGAAGGCAGACAGGGTACGCAGCAGCGTTGATTTGCCTATGCCGTTTTGCCCTAACAAACAGGTCAGTTCACCCCCGTTCACGGTTGCCGAAATGTCGCTGGCAACGGTCTTTTCATTGCCTTTCGAACGGTATCCGATGGCAAGTTTCCGCAATTCTATGTTTTCCATTTCACTCATAACGGGAACAAAGTTAAAAAAAAATTATGATTAAGCATTACAAATTATGAATTATTTTGTATCTTTGTGGCCAAATCATTAACTATAAAAAATTTTCAATCATGGAAGTATTATTAATTCTTGTTTTATTGTTCTTCGGCCTGTTGGTCGTAGTTGCTATTGCCTTAGTGGCCTATTTCATCATGACACAGCGTAAGCTGGTAAGTCTCGACGAGTTCTGTAAGAACGCTATGGGTCAGATTGCCGTACAGCTTAATTCCCGTTGGGATGCCATTACCGGACTTGTCAAGATGGCTGCCAAGTACTCACAGCACGAGTCTGAGACGCTGACCAACACCATCAATGCACGCCGCATCAGCAATGTGCAGACTGCCGGACAGATAAATGAGCAGCAGAGCGTCATCGGTGAGGTCATGGGCCGCCTCATGGCCGTTGCCGAAGCCTACCCCGAGTTGAAAGCCGACTCTATGTACATCAAAGCCATGGACGGCATGACTCAGTATGAGGAGAATGTTCGTATGAGCCGTATGGTCTATAACGACACGGCCACTAAGATGAACCAGATGGTACGCCAGTTCCCGTCATCGTTCGTAGCCAGTATGCTACACTTCGGCGAGAAGGAGTACCTGACTGTTGACGAAGAGAAGAAATCCGGCTATCCTGACATCGATGGAGCATTTCAGAAGTAAGTTAACAGCCCTGGTGCTGCTGTTGCTTGTCTTTACGACGGCACAAGCCGGCCACACGCTTTATGACCTCGACATGACGGTAAGCCTGGCCGACAACGGTGATGCCCGCATTACCGAAGTGCGTCACATGGACGTTGGCACCGACGGCACGGAGTGTTACATCGTCATTGGCAACCTGGGCAGCAGCGAGGTGCATGACCTGACCGTCAGCGACGAGACTGGACGCGAGTTCACGAATATCGGCTCGTGGGACATAGATGCCAGCCGCAGCCAAAAGGCCGGCCGTTGCGGCATCGTCTATAAGAGTGACGGCTATGAACTATGCTGGGGACTGGGCGACAGTGGCGACCGCACATACACCGTAAGCTACACCGTCACCCGCATGGTTCGCGGTTATGACGATGCTGACGGTTTCAACTTCATGTTTGTAACACCTCACATCAAGCCGTCGGCAGAGCATGCCAAAATTACCTTCGTACGTGAGGACGGTAAAGAGATTCCGCAGGACCAGGTGAAGATGTGGGCCTTCCGCTACCAAGGCACGGTGAATTGGGAGAACGGCACCGTAGTGGCCGAGACTACCGAATCCATGTCTGGCGATGAGGCCATGATTGTCATGTTGCGCTTCGAGAAAGACTTTCTGCATCCAGAGGTTGCCGAGAGCGGGTCATTTGACCAGTTAAAGGACAAGGCCTTCGAAGACAGCGACTATAATGACGGTGATGGCTTCGAGTGGGACAGCGACATCATCACGGTTCTCCTCTTCATTATTTTATCACCTTTTTTAATTGGCTATTACCTGATACGCGTCTGGTGGTTCCGCCATCAGGCAAAGAAGGACCTGCTGTGGTTCCGTGACCTGCCTTATGGTGGTGACCTGAAGCGCAGCTATGAGGTGCTGGAGGCCTATAGTTATGGCAAGTATGACCAAAAAAACATCATCAGTGCCCTCGTGCTGAAGCTGATCAGCATGAAAGCATTGGCCATTGAAGACCATTGGGTGAACCCCACTGGCTTTGCCAAACTGACTGGCGGAAGTCCTAAACTGAAAAAGCTCATTGCCATCAAGCCGCTGATAGCTGATAAGGGCACGCCTACACTTTACTTACTAAAGAAACTTCACTCCATGTTCTTGAAGGCGGCAGGTGATGACGGCGTGTTACAGCCCAAGGAGTTGGAAAGATGGATGAACCACAACACTTCTGAAGTAGAATCATTTATTAATATGCTCAAGCCGCAGCGCTCACTCAAAGCATGTAGCAAAGACATGAAGAACGTTCGTGAGGTGCTGGGCATGAAGTTGTTCTTGCAGGACTTCACCCTTGCTGACCAGCGCCATGCAACAGAGGTAGCCCTTTGGAAGGACTATCTAGTCTTTGCTGAGCTGTTCGGCATTGCCGACCAGGTGCGTAAGGACATGAAACAGATTAATCCTGAATACCTGAAGATGGACGAAATCTTCCGTCAGCTGAACAATACCGACGTGCTTCCTGCTGTTACCCTTGCCACTTTATCCGGCATTCACGACGTCCAGAAAGAGCAGTCCGGCTCGTCGGGCGGTGGCGGCTGGGCATCGTCTGGCGGTGGTGGCGGCTTCTCGGGCGGCGGCTCTGGCGGCGGCGTGAGATAATATTCTATAGAAACTATAGTCCATACCTTCGGATAAACTCTGCGAATAACGGGTTGTGTTGCAGTACGGCAGCGCAGCCCGTTATTAGTAGTTGCTTGCGGGCCCGGGTCAGGGCCACATTCAGTTTGCGGTCAATTATTCGGCCATTCTCCTCAAAGCAGTTTGCCGTGAGGAAATCTAACTGATAACGGTGTTGCACGGTGAACGAATAAATGATGACATCACGCTGAGAGCCTTGGTAACGTTCCACCGTGTCAACAGACACTTGCTGCAGGGCTGGTATGCCCAGTTGCTCTATCTCCCGGCGTATCATGCCTATCTGGTTACGGTAGGGCACAATGACACCAACCGTTTTGTTGCTGTCAAAGCGGTCTGCCCCGTATTGCCTGTAGATTCGGCGTAGCCAGTCGGCCACAATACGGGCCTCAGCGGCATTCACCTTGTCGGATGTTGGGGGTTGGGTGGTGGACAAGACCGGTTGCCCACAGTCCAAAAACATGACCCTTCTGGTTTTCAGCAGGTCGTCGAGTTCGTCTTCTGATGGTTCGTCATAGTGCAGGCTGGTGTCGGTCTGGTGTTCGCAGGGCACCGGCTCCAGGCGTTCTTCCTTGTAGAACATTTCGTTGGCAAAGGCTGCCACTTCGGGGTGCATGCGGCCTTGCTTGCGCAGGGTGCCCAGGAACTGCCGACGCCCCTGGCTGCGCTCCCAGCGAATGAGGCGTTCAAAGAGTGACTCGTAGGTGCCAGGCTGCTGCACCACGGCGGGCAGCTGTTTGTAGTCGCCAATGAGCACAAATCGGCCAACGGCCCTGCTGGCCAGCAGTCCGATGATGTTTGGCTCTAATATCTGTGATGCCTCGTCAACCACGCATAGCGAGAAATGCTTGAGCTGGAAAATAAACGGCCGCGACTGCAGGGTGGCGGTGGTACTTACCACGACGCGCGTCTGCTGAATGCGCTGACGTATGGTTTCCAACTTCGGAGCATCGCCCAAGGCAGCATCCAGCAAGTAGCCACTAAAGCGCTCGTCGCAGGAGGTCTCATTGCCTAACCGCAGAAAATCAATGCCGGCATCCATCAGCATGCCGCACATCTCATCTACCGCCCTGTTGGTATAGGAAAGAAGCAGCACCGAGTGCTGTGAAGAATGGGGAGCCGCCAGCTCCTCCTCCACCATGAAACGGAGAGCCATTGAGGTCTTGCCCGTACCGGGAGGCCCTACCAGCAGGAAGTAGTCGCGAGCCTGTTTTTGGCGCAACAGGATATCGTCGTAGTTAGGATGATAGCTACGAGAGAGCTGCTGGGTGGTATCGGCCTGTGGCACCCGTTCGCCTAACAGCAGCTGCCGCTTGTCTGCCGGTGCCGCAGCAAAAGCCATCAGCGACCGTATGGCACTCACGGTGCCAATGTCTGACGTGTCGTGCTCGAGGGCATAGAGTGAGGGACTAAACACTTTTGGGTTCTGCTGCCGGTCGTTCAGTCTTACCACGAGGCGGTTGGTCTCAATGGTCAGCAGACGACCTCGGAAGAGCAGGCTATGCCTGACATCCGGCTCGCCTGTATAGGCATACAGATAGACCATGTCACCACGCCGGAAGTTGGGCAGGAAGTCATCGCCCTGCCCAGGTACACTCAGCGTCAGCAGGTCATAGCCACGACCTTCTGCTGACTGTGCCCTGTCGGTAATGACCAGTCCGGTAAAAATATTGCCCGTCTCACGTTTCTCGCTCAACGGCATGTTCCACAGGTCTGCCGCCGCATTGCCCAGACCCTGTTGTGACCCCAGTTTGCTGTACAGCTGCTCACGATAGACGAAGTTCATCTGCTCCTCCAGATAAGCCCGCTCCACAGTGTTCAATGTGGTAATCTGTTCATTGAGCTGCTCTATCTTCGGAGCAATGTAGCGTTTGAAGAAGGTGTCCTCCTTCGTCCCTTTACTCCCATAAACACCATCTACCGTCAACTGTGGCACAATGCTGCCGAAGCCTTCACGGGCTATGCTGAACTCCTGCGCCACCACCCGATTGCGCAGGGCTATGGCCTCACGGAACAACGTGCGGTAGAAGTTAACCACCATCAACCCTTCGTGGGCCGGATATCGACTGTAGAGCAGGCGCATGTCTATGAGTTCATCACTCAGTCCGAAGTTATAGCGTAACACACCATAGTAGAGCAACAACTGCACATAGTGCTGCTCCTTGTATTTTAAGGGCTGCCCCCACAGCTTTCCTGCCTTCTGCTCCACCAGCAGGCGCAGGTCGGTGGTCATCAGGTCAACTCGCCCCTGCAGGCCTAATGCCTCACAGACAAATGATGGTTCCAGAATGGCCTTCTCACGGCTGGCCGTCTGCCCAAACAGCACCTCAACCACCTCCTGCAGGTTCTTCACCTGCTGGGCGGCGTCGGCCTTGAAGGTCAGCGGCGAGAAGTCTGGGCACGTACAGAACTGCAGAGCCTGCTCGCGGAACGACTCCATGAGCGTACGGCCAAACGAGAAGTCGCTACGGTTAATGATGTCATCGAGAGCGGCACCGGCAAAGAGACCCAGCAGGATGGCCTGGCTGTTGGCACGTTGCTGCAGCCGTCCTACGGTGTAAAGCAGCTCGTGGTGCCCATAGTCGGTAAAGAGTGCCGCAAGGGCCGAAATGTCTATCAGGAAGTCGGGCTCCACCACCACGAGTCCACGCACACACGGGGTCTGCCCGTCGGTGGCACACGGCTTTGCTTCCAGCACATTGAGCTGCATCCCTTCATGCAGCAGCCCGTTCAGGTATGTCTGGTCAAGACCGTCCTCCCCCTCGCCATAGTCTATGATGATTTCCCCGTCACTCGTCGTAGCATGAATGTAGCGCCCGTCCCATTGCTGAACAATGCTTCGTTGAGCGTTGAGCGATGAGGGTTGAGGGTTGAGCGTTGAGCGCTGACCTTCGACCCTCTCCCCACCAATCACCGCAACAAAATAGCGCAGGACGCTGATGTCCTGTAGCCATTGCTCGGGCGACGACACCTCGCTGCTGTTGGCCCTTCGACGCATCTGCTGAACGGCCACCCGGTCCTTCATCCCAATGTGGTGACGCTTACAGAGATACTCCACCTTCGAAAACAGGTTTCCGAACCCCGTAGCCTCATCCTTCGTCGCCTCGTTACAAGCCATCATGAGTATTTCGTACATGCGCCGGTTGCCCGCCGCCGACGGTCCAGCCTGCGACAGCTCGTCCAGTATGTCGTACAGTTCTCTGGTATTCATACCCCTTACTACAGATAGTCCATCAGCACATCCCACACGGCAACGATGTGGCAGATGCTTCCTGCCAGAACGAAGAAGTGGAAGACCGTATGCATGTACTTCTTCTTGTTAATACTATAGAAGACGGCTCCCGTAATGTAGCAGACACCTTCCGCAATAATCCACACCACCGCCGCCGTGCTTACTGTATCGAGCAGCGGTTTGAAGGCCACGAGCACACTCAGCCCCATGCCGACAAAGCAGAACGTCTCAATGTTGGAGTGCTGCTTCAGGTGAATGAAGCTGATGATGGTTCCCGCAATGGCACAGAGCCACACAAACGAGAACAGCCCCCACCCCCAGTAGTCCTGCTGGCGCAATGCCGTGAGCGTCAGGGGCGAATAGCTGCCGGCAATGTGCCAGTAGATGGCGGCATGGTCCCAACGGCGGAAGCGTTCGCGCCACTTCGAGCGCTGGCTGACGGCGTGATAGACCGTCGAGGCGATGTAGGAGCCCAACATGCCGAAGAGATAGAGCGACACGCCCAGGCGCGCCCAGCCGTTCTCCCCCTTAAAACACATATAGAGAAACACAATGCCAATGACAACCCCCAAGAGGATGCCACCGGCATGTGACCAAGAGTTCCAGTATTCTTCTTTCTTTGAATAGTGTGTGCCCATATTGTGTGTACTTTTTTTATCGTCCGCCGCCACCACCGCCGCCAGAGCTGCCGCCACCGCCGCTACTCGACGACGAGCTCCTGTAGCCCGAAGACGAGCGAGACCTGCTGGTAGCACGCTCGGCGGCACTCGACGCTGAGCTGTAGATGGAACTGCTGAACATATAGACAAAGTCCTTCTCCCGGGCCACCTCTAAACTCTGGCCCAGTTTCGACATCTCAAGATATTCAGGACAAATCTTCTTCATCTCTTCACGCACCTTGTCGGTCAGACCGAAGAACGCAGCATAGACCATGTACTCATCCCACAGGTGCACCTCCATCGTTGCGCGCTCGTTCAGCAGGGTGAAGTCGTTCAGGAACTGCTTCATGCCAAAAAGGTCGGCTGCGTTGCGCTCAAGGTATTTCTGGTCGCTCTTCGGCTTTAACAGACTTACGAACGCCCTCAGGTAGGAGTGGTTCTTCTTCTGCTTGCACCATTTCTTGAACTCATCGGGCTGCAGCACCAAGTCGTCGCCCGATGCCAGCGTCAGCAGTTTCAGGGCGTGGCTCATCAGCCTCCCGTCGCCTTCTGAACTGGAGTCCACGTGGTCTGTGGGGGTCACTATGCGCAACATGTCACGCTGCTTTCCCTTCCACTCCTCACGCACAACGGTCACATAGCCTTTAGCCATCAGCCGGAGTAGCACAGCACTAATAATACGGTCGTCGCTCATGCCGAACAGGTATGACAGTTCGTCCACGACCATCTTGTTCTGCACCAGCGTCCACTCTGACTTCACAGAGCGGAAATAGCGGCCCTCGGCTATACCCAGCTTCTTGCGCCGGCGCCATGTACGCAACGGCGAGAGCGATACCACCCACCACAGCGCACAGAGCAACGTCCAGCACACCATGAGCACTATTTCGACAATAAAGTCCTGCAAAAGGTAGGCTACCAAAGCCAGGAGACACAGCAGAATAAGCACAACCCACTCCCAGAAGCTCAGGTCGTCGTCATCTCCATAGTCGCTGCCGTCCAAGGCACGCTGCTTCCGGTCGGCCCACGACTCATCGGCCTGGCTGTCGGGGGCAAACATGCCTTTGTCCATTTCCAGCATCACGGTGATGCGCCCGCCCGGATCGAGGACTCCTTCCGGGGTAGCCACCACGCTGTTGCCCTCGAACACCACCGCCCCTTCGTAGCCGAAAGCCCAGCGGCGGGTATTCTCCTCTGAAAGGGCAATGCTGTCGGCAGCAGTAATCGTCACCTGCGCCTGCTCCACGGGGCAGTTCATATCTACAAAGCAATGGTTGAAACCGTCACACGTGTCGTAGCTCTTGACAAGATGGCCAAGCGTGTATCTTACGATGTATTCATGCTCACCATAGTCGCCAAAACCCCAGCAAACCTCCTGACCGCCATTGGCCAGACCACACTTGCCGGCCTTCTCCTGTCGGCTGGCATCCAGGTTCCAGTGGCTGAGCGTCACAAACGGCACGAGTCCCTCCTGTCCGGGCACAAAGCCCTCTACCGTCAGGCCCGTGAGTGTAATGCCGTCTATCAGCTTGTGCGCCACATACCATTCGGTCTTGGCGTCCTCTGAGTCAAGGTCAATGACCCAATGTTCTTCTATGGTGCACGAGCCGTCCTTATGCAGACAAGCATTCACGTTGAGCGACTTCACTACACTCCCCAGTGCCTCACCCGTAGTGAGCGCAGCCATGAGCAGCAAGAGCAATGTAATTCTGTACCTCATTTCTATTTACTTTGTTCTTTGTTAAAGGTGAGTCTATGGCATCCACTTACGGAATTCATTGCAAAGGTACAAAAAAATTGAAGACGATGCAAAAAACTGCGTGTTTTTCTTGCATTTGCCAGCACTTTTTCGTACCTTTGCCGTTGAACCGTGATGAAGGCCTTAAACAAAGGTTTTGTAGGTTTTAAGGTTTTCAGCGGGCGTTCAAATACTTTTCACCGGCCGCTCAAATACTTTTCAGCGGGCGTTCAAATACTTTTCAGCGGCCGCTCAATTCTCGATACCCCCTGGGAAACTACCCGTTTCCCT
>ONRS01000154.1 GCA_900320255.1 uncultured Prevotellaceae bacterium | reverse complement strand
GTCCTTGCTGATGCTGAGCGAGAGCATGGCATTGGTGCATTCAATCCTGAAGTTCGAGCCCGTATAGCCGTGGGTGTGCATGTTGAAGTCGGCCTGCAGCAGCCAGTCGTGGGGTAGGGTGACGATGTTGCCCAGCTGCAGCGAGAGCATTGGCGTGTTGAGGTGCTTGTCCTGACCGTTGAAGGTAGTGGTGAGCCACTGCTTCATGAACGTGGCATTATACTGTGGAGTCCACGTCACGCCCTCGCTGAGCTTGACACTCTTCTGTGCGCCCAGGGTGACGATGAGCCAGTTGCAGTCGTTGTAATTTTTGATAGTGGCCATGTTCACTTTGCTGTCTTCTTCCAGACTTTCCATCACAATCATGAAGGGATCTATGCAATGAACGAAGTTGGTGGTCAGGTACAGCCACTTCCACATGACCATCGCGTTCAGACTGTGATACTTTACGGGACGCAGATAGGGGTTACCTCTCTGCATGTTCAGGCGGTTCTCATAGACCACATCGTTGTTCAGCAGCCAGTAGGCCGGACGGTTCGTACGCTTGGTATAGCTCAGGGAGAGTCCGCCGCCGTTGCCTCCCCAAGGGAGGGGAGCCGAGATGGAAACTGACGGGAACCAGTCGCTGTAGGTGCGGCTTTGGTTATCAGCGCGTTGGCCGCTGACGAAGTAGTCAGACGCTATGTGCTCATAGCGCAGGCCGGCCTGTAACTGGAAACGGCCCAGCTGCTGCCGCAGTTCCACGAAGGGTGCCATGTTGCTTTCGTGCTGCTCGTTGTCGCTGTTGGCAATGTAGCCCTCGGCATTCTCGAAACTGCTGCGCCAGCGGGTGTTGGTGTATTCCTCGCCCACCTCTATCTTGCCTTTCCACAGCGGATGGCTCACTATGAGCTTCTCGGCCACCATGTTGCCGCGTGTCCGGGTCTCGGTGTTCACGTCGCGGTCCTCGTAGTTGCGGCTCAGTTCTTGCTGCCCGTTGCGGCTCACTCGCTTATAGAAGGTATAGTCGGCATTGAAGTCTATGGAAAACCGTCCCACCTGTCCCGTATAGTAGAGGTTGGCCTGGTGCTTGGGTGCATTGCGGTCGCGACGGGTGCCGCTGTTGTGCAGGTGGTCGTAGGGGCTGCCATTGGCCAGCAGGTCGTCGGCATTGTCATCACAGGTCTTCACGTAGTCGTAGATGTGTTGGTAGAAGCCGCCGAAGGAGTTGCTGTCGTTCAGCAGGTAGTTGAAGCCGGCCCGCCCTTCGAGGTAGGGATTTCGTGTGGACGACTCATGGCGGTTGGTGATGGTCCACAGCGTGTCGGCAAAGACGGTCTGGCTGAAACCGCCGCTGTTCCAATTCTTGTTGTATGCTCCGAAGAGGTTGGCAAACAGTTCCAGCCCGCCCCTTCGGTAGGTCAGGTTGATGCGTTCGTTGTTGGCATAGCCGTGATTCTTGCGGCTCCACGATGTCAGCTCTACGCCAAGTCCCTCGCCCTTTGCCCGTCGGGTGCGGATGACGATGACAGACTGGACGGTGGCATCGTAGCGGGCACCGGGGTTCTGAACCACCTCCACGCTGCGAATCATGTCCGACTGAATGTTACGCAGTTCGTTCAGGTCGGTCAGCTTACGGTTGTTCAGGTAGATCAGCGGTGCACCTTTGCCCAGTATCTCGTAACCGTCGCCTTTCTTGGAAATGGTGGGCACACGCGATAGCACGTCCTCGGCGGTGCCTAACCGTTCCATCACGGTGCCCTCCACGTTCATGATGAGCGAATTGCCCTGCAGCTGCACCTTCGGGCGTTCACCTTGCACCACCACGCCACCGATGGTGTAGTCGTCAGGTTGCATGCGGATGGTTCCCACCTCAGACTTGGTGCAGAGCCGGTAAATGGTCTTGTAGCCGACGTAGGAAATGCGGGCCAACACAGTCCCCTCCCGGCCTCCCCCGACTGAGGGAGGAGTTTCGTATGGAATGGCAAAGTAGCCGCTCTCGTTCGACACGCCGCCGCAGAGCAGCGTGGAGTCGGCAGGATTGAGGATGGCCACGTTGGCATAGGCCACGGGCTGGCTTTGCTCGTCGATGATAGTGCCCTTCAGGTGTCGGTCGGTCTTGTGAGTACATTCTACATATAGCTCATGCGCTCCACGCTTCACCACGCGGATGGGGTAGAAACCAATCATCTGGCGGAGGGCATCGGGCACGGACTGGTGCTTGATGCGGGTTGTCACGCGGAAGTCTTCTAAGTCATTGTACATGAAGCTGATGGTATAGTCATCTGACAACTCATTAAGGTCACGTAATGCCTCAGACATTGTAACGTTGTCGTAGTTGCGCGTTACTTTCTGCCCTAATGTGCTGACACAACAGCACAGAGCGATAAGGGAAATAACGAGGTGTTTCATCATCTGACAATCAGTTTACCGTTCTCAACAGTCAGATTGACCTGCTCGAACATGTTTAACTTCTCTATTACCTCCTGCAGACTCTCGTCCTGATTCCATACGAAATAGAAACGGAGCTGGTGCGTCTGCTCATTCTGCATCTCCATGTCCAGATGGTGATAGGCCGCAATATCGCTGGCAATACTGTCCAGCGTGACATTGTCAAAGACTACAGGCTCCGCCTTGGCGAGGGTGTCCTCTTTAAGTTGAGAGTTGAGAGTTGAGAGTTGAGTGTTTACCGCCGTGGTCTCTGTCACCTGTGGAGCCTTCGGCTTCTGGTAATGCTGCACGATATGGACTGCCGCAATGGCAACGGCAGACACTAAGAGCAGACCGACAAAGGAGGCTGCCACCTTACGGAGTGAAGAATGGAATTTCACTATAGGGAGCGCGGTAGCAAATTCTTCATTCTTCATTCTTCGTTCTTCATTTTCAAACTGCTGCCATGCCTCTTCTACATCTGGCAGACGGTCAAGATCGTCCATCATGGCCTCTATCTCCTGGTCGGAATACTTGTCGGGCTCTTCCTGCATGTCGCGGTAAAGCCGCTTGTTGTGGTCACTTGTTTTCATAAGCCTTTCGGATTAAAACGGTTTTTGACTTCTTTTAGGACGTGTGAAAGATGTTTCCATACAGCCACGCGACTGATGCCTTCGGCAGAAGCGATCTCCTCGTAGCTATAGCCCTCGGTGAAACGGAGGTGGAAGATGCGCTGCTCTTGTTCCGTCAGATGACTGACGACGAACTCAACGATGTCTGTTATGCGCTCATCTTCATCTGCCACATGGGTTGCCTGCCCTGCAGTAGCAGTCTCCATGCGGAGCCTCGTTTCTTGGTGGCGAAGACGCTTCAGACACTGGTTGCGAACGCTCGTCAGCAAGTAGCGCTCTTCGGTGTCGGGCATCAGCACCGTCTGACCACGGAGCAGACTCTCAAAGATGTCGCTGACCACGTCTTTGCTCTCCTGCTCATCGTAGAGGATAGTGCGTGCCACCCTCAGCATCTTGGCATAGTGTTGCTTGAACAGCAGCTGGATACTATTTCTTTCCATCATGTCTTTTTTATAGTAATACCCTTCAGGCGTTCAGAATGCTAACCCCACAACAAACTTTTTTACGGTGAAATTTCATTTCGTCCCAAGAAAAAGCCCTCGGCGAAACCGAAAAACCGGATGCCGAGGGTGTAACGTGGATGTTAGTAAAAACGGCTCAGAAGCTGGGCGACTCCAGGGCATTAATCTTACTGCCGCTCATGTAGCCGCGCAACTCGCCCTTCTGGGTATAGACCTTCAGCCACTTGTCGTCATAGTTACCGCTATAGAGGATGAAACTGCCGTCCTTCACCTTGCCTACAATGGCATAGTTGGTGCCTGGACCCTTGCGGATGTTGGTGTAACCGCCTTCTTCCTTGACTTGTCCCACCATTTTCCATGCGCCCTGTCGTTTGGGGAATACGAGCTTGCTGGTGGCTATGTAGCCGATAAAGTCCTGCTGCTCGCCCGACGTGTAGGTAGTATAGACTTTTGTCCACGCCCCTTTGGTGGGGATGCAGTTGATGAAGAAACCGTCGCTGATTTTCTCGACAATGGCATAGTTGGTGCCAGGGCCCTTGCGGATGTTGGTCTCACCGCCCTCGTCCTTGACGAGGGCAAACTTAAGGTTCTGTGCGTTAGCGGTAAGCGATGCAAAGACCACACATAAGAGTAAAGCAAATTTTCTCATGATTAAGATACTTTTTATGATACAATTCCCCTCCTGGCACCGATGGTCAGGAGGGGAAATAGCGGGTGATTACTGTTTGTTCTTCTCGGCCCATTGCTGTAATGCCTCAATGTAGCGCTCGGCACGTTCGTCGTAGAGCCGCCGTTCGCGTTGACGGGCAATCAGCTTATAGAGCAGCCAGATGATCAGGCAGGGCACAAGACCAGCGACAAAACTCAGCCAAAACAGCGTGTCGTCGTCTGGATGCTGCCAAGTAATGAGTACTGGTGGTATGCAGAATATGATGACTAACCACAATGGGCCACGTCGTTTCATATCTTTCTGCCAATCAGTCAGATCCTCCTTACGGTCAATGTAGTCCTCGAAGTCCTCGTCTGACAAGCCGAACTGCTCCGGCTTGGGCAGGGTAGGGTTGTCCTTGTTCTTTGACCGAATAGTGATGAGGCGGCTCTGAAGGGTCTCCTCAAACTGCGGTGCGTCAATATAGCTGCGGTCGATGTTGAACATCTTTGAGATTTACGAATTTACGATTTACAATTTACAATTTAGCACAGCTTACGGCTGCCGTCGCCAATGACGACGTCATAGACCTTAGGCTCGTGGCCATACTTCTCGTTGAAGCGCTTCTTGGCGTCGGCAATGAACTGACGGTAGAGGTCGTTACGAACGAGGTTGATGGTGCAGCCGCCGAAGCCGCCGCCCATAATGCGCGAACCGGTGACACCGTTCTCCTTGGCTATCTGGTTCAGGAAGTCCAGCTCCTCGCAGCTCACCTCGTAGTCCTTCGACAGGCCTTCGTGGGTCTGGTACATCAGCTCGCCCACCTTCTCGTAGTCGCCTTCGGTCAGGGCGTCGCAGACGGCCAGCACGCGGTCTTTCTCACCAAGCACGAACTTGGCACGCTTGTAGTCTTCCTCGCCTACTTCGGCACGTACCTCGTCAAGCTGCTCCCATGTGCAGTCGCGCAGGGTTTCAAACTTGCCTTCCGGATGCTTGGCGGCAATGTGCTTCACCACGTTCTCGCAGGAGTTGCGGCGGTCGTTATAGGGTGAGCCGGCCAGCTGGTGCTTCACCACGCTGTCGAGAAGCACAAGGCGATAACCGTCGGGCTTGAAGGGGAAGTACTCGAACTCACGTGAACGGCAGTCGAGGCGCATCAGGCAGCCTGCCTTGCCGAAGACGCTGGCGAACTGGTCCATAATGCCGCAGTTCACGCCGCAGTAGTTGTGCTCGGTAGCCTGTCCGGCCAGCACCATGTCCCACTGTGACACTTTGTTGTCGCCGAAGAGGTCGTTTAGTCCGCAGGCGAAGCAGCTCTCCATGGCGGCGCTGCTCGACATGCCGGCTCCGAGGGGTACGTCACCGGCAAAGGCGATGTTATAACCCTTGACGGGAACGCCCAGCTTCTGCATCTCCTTGGAGATACCGTAGATGTAGCGTGCCCACGAGGCACGGGGACCGTTGGGGTCGCTGAGCTTGAAGTCAACGCGATCCTTCAGGTCAATGGCGTATGCCATGATGGTGTCTTCTGTTCCGTTGGGGCGCATCTCGGCCATAACGCCTTTATCTACAGCGCCGGGGAATACGAATCCGCCGTTGTAGTCGGTGTGTTCGCCAATGAGGTTAATGCGTCCAGGGGAAGCATATACGTTACCGGTTTTGCCATCAAAGTGCTTGATGAAGCGGCTTCTTACAAATTCAATGTCCATCATATTCTTTTAGGTTTGAGATTTGAGATTTGAGAATTGAGATTTATTTTTTATTGTTGATTATCTTGTGCTGATTTGAGTTTTAGGATTTGAGGCTTTGTGGCCTTCACTATCTTAACGAGCACGGCATAGACGTGGTTCCAGTCTTGGAAGAGGGAGTCATACTGTTTCTCGTCAAGATAGTGGGCACGATACAGGAGGTCAATCCAAAATCCGGTTTCACTGGCTTCTTTCAGTGCTATGCTCATCTTGTGGGCAAAGTCCTCGCGGCTATAGGCGTTCTTTCCTTCAAAAGAGTTGGCCCCTATGCTCGTACCGGACCGTAGCAACTGCTTGGATATAACGAATTCCTTTTTTTCGTCGGTGAGATATTTGTATAGGTTGACTATTCGCAGGGCAAAGTCGCTGGCTAATTCATAGATGTTGTTTGCTACGCCTTGTTCCATTGTCAATCTTATCAAATCTCAAACCTCAAACCTCAATATTCAAATCATTCGACGGAAATGTCGGTATTTACGTTCTTCGAGCCGAGCAGGGCGTAGTAGAACATGTATGCCATGGAGAGCAGCGGAATGATGTAGCTGACCATGTAACCCACGTTGTCGGCAATGAAGTTCTGAACGAGCGGCATGACACCACCACCAACTACCATCATCATGAAGATACCACTGGCCTGAGCGGTATATTTGCCCAGTCCCTCAGTAGCGAGGTTGAAGATGGACGCCCACATGATGGACGTGCACAAACCGCAGAGCACCAACAGCATGGCGCTGACGGGAACCTGTGTCATTTCGAACGAAGAACCCGTGAACAGCGGCATGGAAGTCATCACCTCCTTGGGAATGAAAATAGCCAACAGGATGAGCACCATGCCCAGACCGTTGGTGGCTATCATCATCTGCTTGGACGACACCTTACCGGCAATGAACGTAGAGCACAGACGGCCTACGAGCATGAGGAGCCAATAAGTACCGGCAACGAAACCGCCAATGGCAGCAGCGTTAGCCAGCAGGCCTGCACCCTTATCGGTAGTGTCGGCAATGTAGAAGTTCAACGTACCGGGAATACCTACCTCAACACCTACATAGAGGAAAATAGCGATAACGCCCAGCGTGCAGTGACGGAACGACCAGGGTGAATGTTCGAACTTGGTCTTTGCTGTTACGCGACCCAGCTCAGGATCCTTGATGGGGATGAATACCAGGGCGATGAAGGCTGCTGCAAAGACTGCCATTGCGATGTAAAGCACGAGGTTGATCTCGACAAAGTCTGTGCTCTTGGTTACCTCACCAATGAGGGCACCAACGAGCATAGGAGTCAGCGTGCCAGCCAGTGAGTTCAGCGTACCGCCGATGAGGTTCAGCTGGTTACCACGGTTACCACCGCCGCCGATAAGGTTCAGCATGGGGTTCACCACGGTGTTCAGCAGACATACGGAGATACCAGAAACGAAGGCACCTAACAGGTAAATTGCGTTGTCTTGATAGCCTTCCAGAGCCTCGAAACCGGATATCCACTGAATCATAACGCCAATGAAGCCCACCATGATACCCAGCAGGGCGGTCTTCTTGTAACCGATGCGAGTCAGCATCTTACCGGCAGGAATACCCATGAACAGGTAAGCAAAGAAGTTCATGAAGTTGCCCAGCATGGCCAGCATGTTGGAACCGCCAACTTCGGGGTCGTTCTTCATGACAACACCGATAGGAGCTGCCAAGTTAGTAACGAACGCAATCATAGCATAAAGGAACATCATGGTGATGATGGCTATGATGCTACCGTTTTTCTGTTGATTACTCATAATTAAAATACGATTTTCAGATTTACAATTTTAGTTTAGTTTAGTTATTCCACGCCGAACTTATAGATGGTCTTCTGCTTGTAACGCTGGCCGGGGTTCAGCACAACGCTGGGGAAGTAAGGACGGTTGGGGGTGTCGGGGAAGTGCTGGCACTCTAAGCAAACGGCTGAACGGCGGGGGAAGGTGGCACCATTGGCACCCTTGTAACCGTTAGCGTAGTTGGCTGTGTAGAGCTGCATGCCCGGCTCTGTGGTGTAGCACTCGAGGGTACGGCCGCTCTTGGGGTCCGTAATCTTAGCGGCAAAGCTGAGCTCGCCCTCTTCTCTCTTGTTCAGCACGTAGTTGTGGTCGAAGCCCTTGCCGAACTTAATCTGCTCGTGGTCTGCGTCGATGTCCTTGCCAAAGGCCTTGGGAGTACGGAAGTCAAACGGCGTTCCTTCCACCTTGAGAATCTCACCCGTAGGAATGGCGGTGGCGTCGGTGGGAAGGTAGAAGTCTGCGTTGATTTCACATACCTGGTCTTCAATGGTCGGTGTGGGGTCGGCAGTACCTGCCAGGCTGAAGAAGGCATGATGTGTCAGATTGACAATCGTCTTCTTGTTGGTCGTGGCCAGATACTCAATGACCAACTCGTTCTGGTCGGTGAAGGTGTACTCAACGGTAACATCCACTTCGCCGGTAAAGCCTTCCTCACCGTAAGAGGAGACGCGGTGCAGGGCCAGTGAGCGGGGACCCATCTGACGGGCTTCCCAAACGCGGCAGTGGAATCCCGTAGGACCGCCGTGCAGGTGGTTGGGACCATCGTTCAGGGCCAGCTGGTAGTCCTTGCCGTTCAGCGTGAACTGACCTTTGCAGATGCGGTTGCCCCAACGGCCAATCAGGGTGGAGAGGAAAGGTTCCTGCCCACTCATCAGCTGCTTAATGTTGGCATGGCCTTGAATAACGTTACCTACTTTGCCGTCCTTGTCAGGTACCATGATGGCCACAATGGCTCCTCCATAGTTTGAGATGGCAACTTCGAAGCCCAGACGGTTCTTCAGAATGTACAAATCTGTTTTTTTACCATTAATAGTGGTCTGAAAATCCTTCCGATTCAGGCCACACAGTGTCGCTGTTTCTGTAGTGTTTGACATAATTTCTTGGTTTTAGTTACACTTGTTGTTTGCAAAGTAACACAAAAAACCCGAAATTAGCAAACTTCGCGCACTAAAAAACGTTCAAAGGAATGTTAAAAACACCTAAATGCATTTTTTCATGAAGTCTGCGACCACGTAAGTACTGCCTCCAACGAAGACAAAATCCTCGCGGGAAACGACGTTCTTAACCATTTCGTAGGCTTCTCTGACGGTGGCGAAAGCATTGCCCTGCAGGCCGTTCTCGTTACCCAGTAACAACAGCTTGGCTTCAGGAATGGCTCGCTTGGTGTCTGCTTTTGTGAAATAATAGGTGGCGTTTTTGGGCAGTAGCTTCATGACCTGGTCCACGTCCTTGTCAGCCACCATTCCGAAGATGATGTGCATGTGATGGCATTTCACTTTGCTCAACTGCTGACTCAGGTATTCCCAGCCAGCCACGTTGTGACCTGTGTCACAAACTATTCGCGGATTGGTCTTCAGCGTCTGCCAGCGTCCTTTCAGACCCGTCAGTGTGGCAACGTTCAGGAAGGCTTCTTTTATTTCCGAACGACAGAGCTCTATATTCTTTTCTTGGGTGCAGGCAACAAGAAATCCTTTTTTCTCTAACTCTCTGACAGCACAAAGAACCGTGTTGGTGTTTTTTGCCTGGTAAAGGCCGCTCAAACCACCCGTCAGTACTCCGTAGTGGGCAGTCTGGTAGAGTAGGGTGTCGCCGGGGCCTGTTTCTGTCGAGAGCAATTCGGGATGGTCCTCAGCAAAGATGATGGGGGCGTCCTCTTCCTTGGCCTTGGCCATAAACACGGGCCGTGTCTCAGGCGTAGCCTCGCCAATGACGACAGGAGTACTCCTTTTTATAATACCAGCCTTCTCTGCTGCTATCTTTTCCAGTGTGTCGCCAAGGAATTGCGTATGGTCGAAGCTGATGTTCGTAATGACAGACAACACGGGGTTGATGATGTTTGTACAGTCAAGCCGTCCGCCTAACCCCACTTCGATGACGGCAATATCAACCTTCATGTCACTAAAGTATTTGAAGGCCATAGCCGTGGCCAGCTCAAAGAAGGAGGGCTTCAGCGGCTCGAAGAAGGAGCGGTTGTCCTCTACAAAGTCAACCACGAACTCCTCTCCAATGGGTTCTCCGTTGATTCTTATCCGCTCGCGGAAATCGACCAGATGGGGTGAGGTGTAAAGTCCGACTTTATAACCACAGGTTTGCAGAATGGCTGCCAAAGTGTGTGAACAGGAGCCTTTGCCGTTCGTTCCGGCTACATGAATGGTTCGGAAATTCTGGTGCGGATGACCAAAATGCTCATCCAGGGCTAACGTGTTCTTTAGTCCTTCATGGAAGCCGGTTGACCCGTCTTTCTCGAACTGTGGCAGTTGGCTGAACAGGTATTGGCAAGTCTCCTGATAGTTCATAGTTTATAGTGCATAGTTCATAGTTATAACGCTCAACCCTCAATTGAAGTAGTTCTTGAATTTCTGGAAGATAGACTTCTTCGTGGCATTGTCGCCCTTGAAGTTGTCACTCTCCTTCAGCTGTTCAAGCATCTGCTTCTCTTCGCGGCTGAGGGTCTTCGGCACATAGACGCTGATGTTGACCACCAGGTCTCCACGTCCGTTGCCATAGCCTGGCACGGAAGGCAGTCCCTTGCCACGCAGACGGAGCGTCTTACCCGGCTGGGTGCCGTTCTCAATCTTTATTTTCAGCTTGTTGCCTTCAATGGTCGGCACCTCAATCTCACCTCCGAGTGCTGCTGTCGGGAAGTCGAGCAAGAGGTTGTATATGAGGTCGTTATCATCGCGGATGAAGGTATTGTTCTCCTCTTCCTCAATGAACACCTGAATATCACCGCTGATGCCATTGTTGTGGCCGGCGTTACCCTTGCCGGGCACATTGACCACCATGCCTTCGGCCACACCGGCAGGGATGTTGATCTCCACAACTTCCTCGCCTTTCTCAACACCGGTGCCGCCACAATGCTTACACTTGTTCTTGATGACATGGCCCGAACCGTTACAGGTGGGGCAGGTGCCCTGTGTCTGCATCATGCCGAAGATGCTCTGAGTGGTATGGGTGATAATGCCCGAGCCGTGACAGGTCGGGCAGATTTCGTCCGTGCTGCCGGCTTCAGCACCTGAGCCGTGACAATGTGAGCAGGCAACGTCCTTACGCACCTTGAACTTCTTGGTCACCCCCTGTGCAACCTCTTCGAGTGACAGGCGGACTTTCAGGCGCAAGTCGCTGCCACGGTGCTTCTGTGGATGGCGCGTACCGCCGCTAAATCCTCCGAATCCTGCATGTCCTCCAAATATGTCGCCGAACATAGAGAAGATGTCGTCCATGTTCATGCTGGTGCCGCCGAAGCCTCCGAAACCGCCCATGTCTGGGCCGTTGAAACCGAACTGGTCATACTTCTGGCGCTTTTGCGGGTCATGCAGCACGTCGTAAGCCTCGGCAGCCTCCTTGAACTTCTCCTCAGCCTCTTTGTTGCCTGGGTTACGGTCGGGGTGATACTTAATGGCGATGGTGCGATACGCCTTTTTTATCTCGTCTTCTGTGGCGTTCTTATCAACACCAAGTACCTCGTAATAGTCTCTTTTATTCATTTACGATTTTCGATTTACGGATTGATTACTGTCCTACAGCCACCTTTGCGTGGCGTAATACTTTGTCATTCAGTTTGTAGCCGCGCTGCAGGCAGTCGATAACCTTGCCTTTCTTGTCGTCGCCCATGCCGGGAACCATGGCCACAGCCTCATGCACGTCAACGTCGAAATCGGCATCTTCCGTCTCAATCTGTTTCACACCCAGCCCCTCTAATGCTTTCTGGAACTTCTGGTAAATCAGTTCCATGCCTTCACGCAGTACTTGCGGTTCTTCGGTCTTGGCTCCGTTCTCAATGGCACGTTCCATGTCGTCGAGTACCGGCAGAATGGCCTTAATGGCGTTGGAGCCACCATTCAGAATGAGCTCGGCCTTCTCCTTGGTGGTACGCTTGCGGTAGTTGTCAAACTCTGCCACCGAGCGCAGGTATTTGTCCTGAAGGTTTGAAATTTGAGATTTGAGGCTTGTGATTTCGTCCTCTTCCTCTTGCGGTTCTTCTGTACCTTCTTTAACAACGGTGACTTCCTGGTCGTCCAGGTCTTCTGTTGCTTGTGCGTCGTCGAGGATATCCTCCTCTTCCACGTTTATCTTTTCTTCTTTTTTCATAGCGTTAATGTTTTTTTTCTGTTGTACTGCAAAAACTGTGCCTAACTGTACATTTTTGCCTTCAGCTCCTTAATTGACTCGTCATAGATGTAGTCATCGTAGGTCATCAGCTTGTCAATGGTACCCTTAGGTGTCAGTTCGATAATGCGGTCAGCAACAGTATTGATGAATTCATGGTCGTGAGAGGCAAACAGGATGTTGCCCTTGAACGAGATGAGGTTATTGTTGAAAGCCTGAATGGATTCCAGGTCCAGGTGGTTCGTCGGGGTGTCCAGAATGAGGCAGTTGGCGTTCTTCAGCTGCATACGGGCAATCATACAACGCATCTTCTCACCGCCTGACAGCACGCACACCTTCTTCTGCACGTCCTCATCCTTGAACAGCATACGTCCCAGGTACGACTTCATCAGCACCTCATTGCCTGTGCCATATTGGCTCAGCCAGTCCACGAGGTTCATCTCGCTCTGGAAGAATGAAGTATTGTCTAACGGCAGGTAGGCCGTCGTAATGGTAACGCCCCACTTGAATTCGCCTGCATCCTGCTGGCGGTTGCCGTTGATGATTTCGAAGAGTGCCGTCATCGCCTTCGGGTTATGGCTCAGGAAGACGGTCTTCTGTCCTTTCTCGATGGTGAAGTTCACGTTGTCGAACAATACCGTTCCGTCGGCATCGACCGCCTTCAGCCCTTGAACCTCCAGAATCTGCGTTCCCGGTTCGCGCTCCATCTGGAAGATGATGCCCGGATACTTACGCGTTGAGGGAGTAATTTCCTCTACGTTCAGCTTCTCCAGCATCTTCTTGCGTGACGTGGTCTGCTTCGACTTTGCCACATTGGCAGAGAATCGGCGAATGAACTCTTCCAGCTGCTTGCGCTTCTCCTCGGCCTTCATCTTCTGGTTCTGCTGCTGACGAAGGGCCAGCTGGCTCGACTCGTACCAGAACGAATAGTTACCCGAGAAGAGTGTCACCTTGCCGAAGTCAATGTCAACGGTCTGTGTTGATACGGCATCAAGGAAGTGACGGTCGTGACTGACCACGAGCACGCACTGCTCCAGGTTCGACAAATATTCCTCTAACCACTGTACGGTGTCCAGGTCAAGGTCGTTCGTCGGCTCGTCTAACAACAGGTTGTCGGGATGACCGAACAGCGCCTTGGCCAGCATCACGCGCACCTTCTCGTTATTCGATATTTCGCTCATCTGCTTGTAGTGCTGAGGCTCTGCCACGCCCAGGTTCTGCAACAGCTGTGCAGCCTCGCTTTCGGCCTCCCAGCCGTTCATCTCGGCGAAGGCCATCTCCAGTTCAGCGGCACGGTTGCCGTCTTCCTCGGTCATCTCCTCTTTGGCGTAGAGGGCTTCGCGCTCCTTCATGTTCTGCCAAAGTGGCTGGTGTCCCATCAGCACCGTGTCCATGACGGTAAACTCGTCATATTTGAAGTGGTCCTGTTCCAGCACGCTCAGTCGCTCGCCGGGTGCCAGCTCCACGCTACCCTTGTTGGGTTCCAGTTCACCGCTGATGGCACGCAGCAGGGTTGACTTGCCGGCACCGTTAGCACCAATGATGCCATAGATGTTGCCACTTGTAAACTTCAGGTTGACGTCCTTGTAGAGCGTCTTCTTGCCGAATTGTATTGCCAGATTTGTTACTGTTATCATTGTTCTTTATATACTTATATACCTTATTATATATTATAATGAGCTGCAAAGGTACGAATAAGTGAGCGAAAAACCAAATTTATTTGGGTTTTTCCGAACGGAAGTACCTTCGACGACAGTCAAAGGTACGAATAAGTGAGCGAAAAACCAAATTTGTTTGGTTTTTTCGTTATTATGTCAAATATATTTGTTATATTTGTAGCGTCAAACATAAAGATATAGACCATGCGAAAGATGTTCTGCCTTTTCCTTTCAGTGCTGCTCACGGCTTGTGGCACGCTTAACGTTAACCCTAACGCTAACGTTAACGTCAACGATAACGTCAACGCTAACTCTAACGGTCCACGCTCAACGCTCAACACTCCACGCTCCACGCTCAACGCTCAACACTCAACGCTCCACGCTCAACCCTCAACGCTCAACGCTCAACCCTCTTGGTATCAGGATGAGGCGCAACTATGGGCTGACTTCAAAGCCGCTATGGCTGATGCCCAGCAGGTCAGCGAGTCAAAAGTGTCGCATTCGCTCATGCCTGTCCGTACAGATAACCCTGCTTTGGAGTGGAAGCAGATAGGTGATGCCAACATGGTGCTGGTATGCGTCATGATCAATGACAAGAAACGTCAGCTCTTTGCCGCTGAAGACACGTTCCGCCTGCCCAAGGAAGCTGGCGTGTGGGTGACGCTGCCCGCCGACTGGCAGCGCAAGGCCGCTGCCTTTGCCGGACTCGACTCAGTGGCAGCCAACAAACGCATGGTGCAGATGCTGGGCCTGCGGCCAGAGTGTGACTATTATCTCATGGTTGAACTCTATGTCGATGCCCGCGGATTGTTCCGTCCGGCCTTCGACCCCGACATCACCACGACCACTTCGCCAACGTCATTCCCTGCCTATGCTGATGAGAGCTACACCATTGGCGTTACCAACTTCCGCGAGTGGTATGCCTATAACAAGGTGTCGGCCTATGCTGACGACGGCTGTCCCTGGACGCAGTTGGGGTACACCTACGACTGGCATCACGGGGCACCCCGCGAAGGAGTCTCAGAATATGTCGCCGCCTACGGCACCTTGGCTAAGGTGAAGTCTTCCCGCTCCTTCTGGTCCTTCATCCGTGGGGTAGGAGAGTGAGCGGCCTTCCTTCACACGAACCGATAATGAGCGAAATGGTATATTTCCCTTTACAAATTTTGAAAAATAAGAATGCCATTTGTGAGGCGTATGCCATTGGCAAGGCGTAATAGCATAAGACTGCCGGGAGGACAGGGAGAAACCCCGTACCAAACGGGGAGTTTCTCCGTACCAAACAGGGAGTTTCTGGCAGGTTAGCGAGAATTGAGCGGCCGGGGAAAAACATTACCACGCCCGTGGAAAAACGTTACCGCGGGCGTGGTAAAATAAATACACGGTCGTGTAAGACCCTTCC
>ONRS01000011.1 GCA_900320255.1 uncultured Prevotellaceae bacterium | reverse complement strand
CGAACCGCCGACCCTCTGCTTGTAAGGCAGATGCTCTAAACCAGCTGAGCTAAGCGCCCTTACTTTTTGTAAGCGGGTGCAAAGGTACAGTTTTTTTGTGAGACTGCCAAATTTTAGGGCAACTTTTTTCCGGGAGCAGGCTCAATAAAGGGGCAGGCAGAGAAAGGGAGGCCCGAGGCAGAGCCTCGGCGTACGGGTGTTGGGGGCCTCCAAGACGGTCAGAGCCGGTAGAGGTCGCTGGCAGCGAGGAGATCGACTTCTTTTTCAGCCAGGATGCGGTCGCAGCTCTCGAGGTCGGTAGGACGAATGATGACATGAGCCACGTCGCCATTGGCAAAGGAATACATGTACTCAATGAAAACGCCCTTATCGGAGAGATGCTTCAGCACTTTGGCCAGTGAGCCACTTGTGTTAGGACAGGTGAAGCCGATGACGTCAGTAATCTTCACTGCGAAATGAGCCTCCTTCAGCACCTGATAAGCCTTGTCAGGGTCACTGACGATACAACGCAGGATGCCAAAGTCGGAGTTGTCAGCAATACTCATTGCCGAGAGATTGATGCCAGCAGCACCCAGCACCTCGGTTACCTCAGTAAGACGACCCGATTTGTTCTCAAGGAACACAGACAATTGTTTTGCTTTCATTGTTTCTTTTGTTTTTATAGTTATTATAGTTGCTATAGATGATATAGACGTTATAGAGATTATTTGAATTTGCGGTTGTCAATGACGCGGCGGGCCTTGCCCGTACTGCGCTCAATGGCCTTCGGCTCCACCAGACGCACCTTGAAGCCCAAGCCGATGACACTGCGCAGCTCGGCCTCCAGTTTCTTCTGCAAGCCGACCATCGTGGCCATGTCGTCGGTGAAGTACTCATCCTTCACCTCCACCTTCAGCTCGCTGGTGTCGGTGTTATTGACGCGGTCAACGGTCAGCAGGAAGTGCGGCTCATACTCAGGCAGCGAGAGGATGACGGCCTCGATTTGCGACGGGAAGACATTGACGCCACGAATAATAAGCATATCGTCGCAGCGGCCCAGGATGCGGTCCATGCGTACCAACGTGCGGCCGCAGGCACACTTCTCGTAATGAAGGGCCGTGAGGTCGTGGGTACGATAGCGCAACAGGGGCATACCCTCCTTGGTGAGATGTGTGAACGTCAGTTCGCCCAACGTTCCCTCGGGCATCGGCTCGCCCGTCTCCGGGTTCAGAATCTCCGGATAGAAATAGTCTTCGTTCAAGTGGGTGCCACACTGATGTTCGCACTCAAAGCCGACACCAGGTCCGGCAATCTCGGAAAGTCCGTATATGTCGTAGGCCTTTATGCCCATGACGTTCTCCAGCTTCTGGCGCATCTCCTCGGTCCACGGCTCAGCGCCAAAGGCTCCGACACGCAGTTTGAATTCTTCGCGCGGCCATTCACATTCACGCATGGCCTCACCCAAGAACATAGCATAGGAAGGCGTACAGCAGAGGACCGTCGCTCCGAAGTCATGCATGAGCGTAATCTGCTTCTGGGTGTTTCCGCTCGACATGGGAATCACACTGGCCCCGATGTTCGTTGCACCGTCGTGAGCACCCAGTCCTCCGGTGAAGAGTCCGTAGCCATAGCTAATCTGGAATATATCCTCCTTGGTTGCGCCATAGGCCGTGAAGGCACGCGAAATGGCCTCGCCCCACATGGCCAGGTCCTTACGGGTATGCAGCACCACTACGGGCTTGCCCGTCGTTCCGCTGGAAGCGTGAATACGCACAATCTGGCTCATGGGCACGGCAGCCAGCCCAAAGGGATAGTTGTCACGCAAGTCTAACTTATTGGTAAAGGGGAGTTTAACGATGTCATCAATACTCTTCACATCGCCGGGTTCCAGTCCCATTTCCTGAAATTTCCTACGATAAAACGGTGTGCTATGATAGACATACTCCACCATCTTAACCAGTCGTTTGCTCTGGATCTCGCGCAACTGTTCGCGGTCCATGCATTCCATTGTTTCGTTCCAAATCATTGTTTTTACTGTAAGTGTTGGTTTGTATTGATGGGTACAAAGGTAGGAAATAATCGGGGAAACGCCAAAGAAATTGCCACTTTTTTGCACTTTGTGCCCTTGATGGATGACGAGAGAAGCCGTAAGATCAAGAGAAGGTGGAGTTAAAACCTGGAGAAACCGGCGGACAAACAGAGAGCAAGTGGCGTTCGAACAAGTAAGCGATGGCCGCCGCAAATATGAGCAGCGGGCGCTGCCACCCTCCCTTAAACAGCGAATCCGCAGGCGAAGACCTGCGGACTCTGTGTTGTTGTGGGCGCTGACGGATTCGAACCGCCGACCCTCTGCTTGTAAGGCAGATGCTCTAAACCAGCTGAGCTAAGCGCCCTT
>ONRS01000093.1 GCA_900320255.1 uncultured Prevotellaceae bacterium | reverse complement strand
GGAGGCGCTCACGCCACTTGGAACGCTGGCTGACGGCATGATAGACGGTGGAGGCAATATAGCTGCCGAGCATGCCGAAGAGGTAGAGCGAGACGCCCAGACGTGCCCATCCGTTCTCTCCGCGGAAACACATGACCAGAAAGACAATGCCGAAGACTACACCCAGAATGATGCCTCCTGCGTGCGACCAGGAATTCCAGTATTCCTCTTTCTTTGAATAGTGTATGCCCATACGCTTCCTATAAACGAAAAAGATACGAAAACGCCTGTGTTCTCGTATCTTAGTTTCGTTTGTGGACCAGCCAGGGCTTGAACCTGGGACCTCCAGATTATGAGTCTGTTGCTCTAACCAACTGAGCTACAAGTCCGGTTTTGCGGTGCAAAGGTAACAATAATTTCTCAAAATAAATCAAGAATTAAGAAATATTTTGTAATTTTGCCCCGCAAATGAAGACAATTTACTTAAAAGAGCCGTTTTCTGAGCCAAAAACCTGCGTGGTGACCATCGGAATGTTCGATGGTGTACACCGTGGGCACTGCTTCGTCATAGACTGCCTGCGAGAGGAGGCAGAAAGTCGCCAGCTGCCTTCGTGCGTGGTCACCTTCGACTGCCATCCGCGACAGGTGGTGTGCCCCGACTGGCATCCACAATTGCTCTCCACGCTCGACGAAAAGCTGATGTTACTCTCAGAGACGGGCATAGACTTGTGTGTAGTGCTGCCCTTCACTAAGGAATTGGCCGCCCTGTCTGCCCGTAACTTTATGCAACAGGTACTGAAAGAACAGATTGGTGCCGAAGTGCTGCTGACTGGCTACGACAACCACTTTGGCCACAGGGAACAGGGGCAGCAGGAGGGCTTCGACGACTACAGGCGTTACGGACAGGAGCTGGGCATGGAGGTGAAAGCACTTCCTGCTGAGGGGGTCGTCAATTCCTCACTCATCAGGCAGCTGCTGACAGAGGGGCGCATAGAGGAAGCCAATGACTGCTTGGGCTACCCCTATACGGTAACGGGTACGGTGGTCAGCGGTGAACACATAGGCAGCCGCTTGGGTTTTCCCACAGCAAACCTGCAACCAGCTGACGCTTGCAAACTGATTCCTGCCAACGGTGCCTATGCCGTAAAAGTGAGGTTAGACAATTCTTTTGTACAGAAGCATGCCATGACCAACATTGGAAGGCGCCCCACCTTCGACGGGCATCAGACGACTCTGGAGACTCATATTCTGCAATACGAAGGCAAGCTTTACGGTCAACAGATGGCTGTGAGCTTCTGCCACAGGTTGCGAGACGAGCAACGCTTTGACACGCCAGAAGCTCTGGCAGAGCAGTTGCGCCACGATGCAGAAACTACGGAAAAACTATTTAACCAAGATTCAGAAGAATGAAATATTTAAAAGACGTTTTTTACATCCTGCTCTTCCTTTTTGTGTTTCTTATTATTCAGGCGGTGGTGATGCTGGTTTTAGGAGATAAGGTGATACTTAGCTCCGTCATCAGCAGCGTTCTGACACTGCTGGTTTTCGTACTGTTGCGATGGGCTCCCTTTAGCCGTGACTACGTACGCTCCCGTCCGTGGACAGCCATGTGCTGGGTGGTTATCCTTGCCCTGGGAACCATTATTCCCTCTACATGGTTAGGAGAGCAGATTCCTTATGACATGCCGGAAGAGCTGAAAGCTATGCTAACAGACATGATGCATAACCGCTGGGGCTATCTGGCCCTTGGCATTCTGGCACCGCTGGTTGAAGAGATGGTATTCCGCGGTGCTATTCTGCGGGTGCTGCTGAAGATGTTCGACAGCCGTTGGTACTGGGTGCCTATTGTCATCTCTGCCCTCCTCTTCGGAGCCGTTCACGGGAACTTACAGCAGTTTGTGCATGCTTCACTTATAGGCCTTATTCTGGGTTGGATGTATTACCGTACTGACAGCATCGTCCCCGGGGTACTGTTCCATTGGGTCAACAACTCGGCAGCATACGCCATCAGCAACCTTATTCCCGGTTCTGACGATGCTAAGCTCGTTGACCTCTTTGGCGGTAACCAGCAGGCCGTCTGGATGGCGTTGGGGTTCTCCTGCTGTCTTATCTTCCCTGCCCTCTTCCAGCTTTACTTACGGCTGAAGAAAAATGAAGAAGCCGCTCCCGACGTTTCGTGAGCGGCTTTACTTCTACGTTAGTATGTTATGAAAAATTTGAGAGAATTGAAACTTCACAGTTTCAGAATTGTGTTTTACTAAACATGATTATTTATAGAGAAAGCATAGAAATTATCTGTTCCTAAGTGTCTGCGGGACTGCGCTGCCCGAACATCTGCGAAAGAATCTCGATGAACTCCTCGTCGATGTCACCAGTCAGATTGACCAGCACAAACTTGTCGTTTTCTTTTGTCTCACACACCATGACCAGTTCTACCACTTTTCCGCTGCGCTTCTGGCGGTTGTAGAAGACGCCCTCGGAACGATCTGTACGGAAGGTCTTTACGAACTTGAAGCGACCCGGGTTCTTCTTCAGCAGTGCCTCGGCCTTCTGATAGTAGAAGTCACCGTTGGTATCAGCCTGTACGATGCGGGCACTCTTGAGTTTCGCAATAGCTTGCATGAGCGTATTGTTACGGTTTTCACCACCCATAGTGACCAGCTGCTCCATCATCTTGGGGCTGACGGTAATGCACTTCACCGTGGTGTCTTCGTTGCATTGCTGCACAAAGCGCGAGGCGAAGTCCTGTCCCCGCTGGGCCATGGCGGTCAATGATGCCATGATAATAGTCAATAAGCAAAGAACGCGTCTCATTCTATTACCACCGTTGAGTCTTTTGCCATGCCGTCCAGCTGCTGGGCATTAAACCCTTCGCCGACCATTTGCAGTGCGCTCTGCACTTTGTCGTAGGCCACTGACGGGTCTTCGTAAGTGTCCTTGTAACTGGCATAGTCAATCTCGTCGTCACTTTGGCTGTCGCCCATTGAGAACTGGGCTGCCTGTCCTAATGTGAGGAAGATGGCCACCACGGCAGCTGCCTTGAACAGCGGCATGAAACGCTGACTGAGACGAATCTCGCGGGCTTTCACCGTGGCTGGCTGACGGTTGTCGCCTATCAGCTCTAACATACGGGCGTCAAAGTCATCACCCAACTGCACTTCCTGACGCTCACTGAGCTGGAAGGCAAACAGATCGCGATACTGCTCCAAGTCAGCTGGAATAACCTTCTGACTGAAGAATGCCCGCAGAATGTTTTCCTCTTCGAGGGTAGTCTCTGCTGCAAAGTAGCGGTCTAAGAGTTGTTCAATATACTTATAGTCCATATTGTTGTATTTCATTAAATCGTTGTTTGATGGTTTGTCGCGCCCGAAAGATGTTAATCTTCACTTGTTCCTCGCTAATGCTAAGAATGGCAGCGATGTCCTTATAGCTTTTCCCCTCAATATCACGAAGCTGCATGATGCTACGCTGTTTCTCGGGTAAACTGTTTATCAGTCGTCTGACCAGCTCTATGCGGTCACGCTGCACGGCTTGTTCTTCAGGATTGGAAGCGTAGCTCATGTCGGCAGCCTCATGGCTGGTGTCGAGCGTCTGATTCTGGTTGTCGTGGCGCCTTGTGCGGTCAACAGCGAGGTTTCGGCAGATGGTGAGGCAGAAGGCTTCGATAGACTCTATTTTCTCCCAGTCGTCGCGCCGGTTCCAGACTTTTATCATTGTCTCCTGTACCACATCCTCAGCTTCCTCACGGTTGAGAGTAATGCGGAGGGCCAGCCGGAAGAGCTCATTCTTCAGCGGCAACACATCGGTACGGAAACTGATATTTTTCATCCTCTCCTATATTAATGACGATTGTGAAAAAGAAAAGTTACAAAGAAAAATGCTTTTTTGTGCTTTCGCTTAAAATAATCTAACTCTCATCGCGTATCACCGTCCCCTGTATGCCATCGATGGCTGTAGCCAACGTAATGATAACGCGGCTAACACCAGCCTCAACTGCTGCCAATGCGTTCTCTATCTTTGGCAACATACCACCGCTGATGGTTCCGTCAGCTTTGTATTTATTAAATAAGGTACGCGTGATAACAGGAATAACCGAGTCATCATCGTCAGGGTTTCTCAGCACCCCTTTCTTCTCAAACGAGAAGATAAGCGTCACGTCATATTTATGGGCAAGGGCCTTTGCTGTTTCCGAGGCAATGGTGTCGGCATTAGTATTCAAGATGCATCCCTCGCCGTCATGCGTCAATGGAGCCATGACGGGGGTGATACCGGCCTCCACTAACTGAGCCAGAATGTTACCGTCAACACGGTCAACATCACCCACAAAGCCATAGTCTATGCCATCCTTCAGCGGACGTTTATGCGAACGAATAACATCGGCATCAGCCCCCGTCAGACCAAGAGCGTTCACTCCGTTTGCCTGCAGGCGGGCTACCAACTGTTTATTCACCAGTCCACCATACACCATGGTCACCACCTCCAACATCTGCTCATCGGTGATGCGACGACCACCTACCATGCGGCTCTCAACACCCAGTCGGCCAGCAACTTGCGTAGCCTTACGTCCACCACCATGCACCAGTACCTTGCGACCCTCAATGGCAGAGAAGTTACGCAACAGTGCTGCGAGCTGTTCAGCATCCTCAACCACAGCTCCACCTACTTTTACTACGGTCAGTTTTTCTTTCATTATGCTGTTTGTCGGGCTTATGCCTTTGCCTGGAAGGCGAGGGCGTACATTCGCATTTGCTTTACCATGGCCAAAAGGCCGTTGGAACGAGTGGGAGAAAGATGTTCCTTCAGTCCAATGCGGTCAATAAAATAGAGGTCGGCATCGAGAATCTCCTGCGGAGAATGACCACTAAGCACACGAATGAGCAAGGCCACAATGCCTTTCACAATAAGCGCATCGCTCTCTGCCGTGAAGCGGATGGTACCCTCTTCATAATCTGCCTGCAGCCAAACTCGGCTCTGACAGCCGTCAATGAGGTTGCTTTCCGTCTTGTACCGCTCATCTAATGGAGGCTGATCGCTACCAAGGTCAATAAGCAACTGATACTTGTCCATCCAGTCGTCGAAACCACTGAACTCTTCTATAATCTCGTCTTGTATCTCGTTAATCGTCATCTTTATTATTATATTTATGAATTCAAACTATGAACTAATTTAAACAACTTGTCACTTGTTCTCACTTTCTCTGGCACCTTTACAGCCACACGCGTTCCTTGCCGGGCTTCAGCCACAGGACCATTGTCGTCGTGTATCTCATCAGCTGTGACGTACAGCACGCCAGTGGTAGGGCCGGTGATGAGCAGTTTGTCGCCTACTTTGAAGGTGTTGGCATCCACGCTGAACTCTGCCACACCGAGCTTCGAGAAGTATTTTACGGCAGGGCCAATATAGACCTTCCGCTCCGTTGCCCGCGAACCATACACATCGTTCCATTCACCCAGCGTCTGTCCCTGATAGTAGCCATCCCAGAAACCACGATTGAAAACTGTGGCCAACTGGCGGTCCCATTCGTCCTTTCGATTGTCTGTAAAGGTTCCGTCAAGCACAGCAGCAATAGCTTCCTTGTAACAACGCACCACGTTATAGACATATTCGGGCCCACGGGCACGGCCTTCGATTTTGAACACGCGTACACCGGCCTGCATCATTTTGTCGATGAAACGTACAGTTTTCAAGTCCTTGGGACTCATGATGTACTTGTTATCTATCTCCAACTCATTGCCTGTCTCATTATCTGTTACAGTGTAGCTACGACGGCAAATCTGTACACATTCGCCACGGTTGGCCGAACGGTTCATGTTGTGGAGCGACAAATAGCACTTACCCGAAACGGCCATGCACAAGGCACCATGACAGAACATCTCAATGCGGATGAGCTGCCCTGACGGCCCGCAGATGTGCTGTTCCACTATCTGCCGGTAAATCTCTGTCACCTGTTCCATCTTCAGCTCACGGGCAAGCACGACAACATCTGCAAACTGGGCGTAGAACTTGAGCGCTTCTATGTTTGAAATGTTTAGTTGGGTGGAGAGATGAACTTCCATTCTGCGCTGTTGACCGACAACCTCATTACAATACATCATGACAGCCACATCAGAGGCAATGACGGCAGAAATGCCTGCCTCATGGGCTGCATCAATAATCTGGTGCATCAGGGGGATGTCCTCACCGTAGATAATAGTGTTGACGGTAAGGTAGCTCTTGATGCCGTGTCGGTCGCACTCCTGGGCTATCTCGCGCAAGTCATCGATAGTAAAGTGATTGGCAGAGTGGGAACGCATGTTGAGCTGTTCCACACCGAAGTAAACCGAGTCCGCCCCTGCCTGTATGGCCGCAGCCAGCGACTCTCGCGAACCGACGGGCGCCATCACTTCGAAGTCTTTTATGGCAACATTATTCATTTGTTTGGATATTCTTTCAGAAAACGAATAACAGCATTACGTATGCTGGTAAGACCAAAGTATGCCGGATTGATGCTGCTGAGGGGCAACCAGAGACACTCTGCGGCATCGTCGGCGGCACTCACCGTAACATCGGCTGCCACATGCACCAGATAATCCATGTCGAGCGTGTGGACACCCATACCGCTATACATATAGACATTAGGACTGGAGAACAAGTACTCCACGTGCTCTACGTCGAGGTCTGTCTCCTCTTTGATTTCGCGACGCATGCCTTCCTCTGCCGTCTCTTGCATATCAACAAAACCGCCGGGAAGGTCAAGCGTTCCCTTGGCAGGTTCCTTGGCACGCCGCACTGCCAACAACTCCTCTTCAGCAGCCCCCCGTTTCCGGAGAATAAAGGCAGCTGTAGCAGAACAGGGGTTAGCGTAATACGTAAACCCACAGTCCTCACACTTCTTGCTCTTGAAGTTATGAATGGAAAAATGCTTACTACCGCATACCGGGCAGTAAGCAAAGATGTCCAATGGATGTGTCATTCCCAGTTATCGCTTCTAAACGGGAAGAGGGGCAGACCGCCCTGATTTCCTAAATTACCTAACATGAAGTTACGGAAACAGTAACGTACGGCCACTGGCTCCTTCACCTCAGGAGACATTACGATGACGGCTTCGTCCCATTTGCCGCCTCCCGGCTTCCAATAGTGTTGGGCCTTGGCCTTGTGGAACACACGGTCTGCACCGGCTAACTCAAAGCCCTCAATGTCCTCGAAACGGCTCATGCCGCCAAACTCATCGTTAAAATGCACGAAGACGGTGTCGTTCTTAACCGTCATCTCCTTATAAGAAGGACTCTTGGCTATAATTGACTGGCAGCCATAGGTCTGGTTGAGTGCAAGGAAAGCCAGACGCTCGCCCACCTTTTGCTTCTGGGTGGGATGAATCTGTGTCAACTCGTAGGGATAGACGCAGTCATTGGTGCAGACAATGCCGCTATTGGGAATAATCTGCGAGGCCCGGAACTGCTGTTCCTGCAGAAGGACGTTCCATGTTCCCATGGGGTCACCAGCCCAGTAAGGAGCTATCTGTACGAAATAGAAAGGTATCTCACCCAGTCCGAACTGGCTGCGCCACTGTTCAACGAGCAGCTTCAGACGTTCTGAATACTGATTGCCAGGATCACCAACGTTTGAGCAGCCTTGATAAAAGAGTATTCCTTTGACAGTATAGTTAAGAATAGGATTAAAGGTTCCGTTACCCCAAACGAGTGCACGATGGTAGTCCCACTCTTTCTTGAAGTTGACAATGCCCATCGTGTCGGTTGGTTCATTGGTATATTTCTCCAGGTTCTCCTTGGTGAGCCAACTCTCTACACGGCTACCGCCCTTGTTGGCTTCAATAAGTCCGACGGGGATATTGAGGGTTTTATTGACCAAACGGGCAAAGAAGTAACCTGTAGCAGAGAAGTCAACCACGTTCTGGGGTGTACACTCACGCCAGGCACAGTCGGCATCCTCCTGTGGTGTCATACGCATAATGCTGGGAATTTTCACGCTACGCACACCGTTGGGGTTCTGTGCTTCAAGCACATGATGGTTGAAGTTCTCAACAGGACACTGCCCGAAACCACGAAGAGGCATCTCCATATTCGACTGTCCTGCACATACCCATACCTCACCAGACAATACGTTTTTCAGGGTAACTGCACCTTCACCATCATCGAATGTAATAGTATAAGGAGTGTAGGAAGCAGCCGGAGTTGCCACCTTGACCAACCATTTACCCTGACGGTCGGCTCTTGCCTTTACCGTCTTTCCGTCCCACGACGTGGTGACCTTCACCTCATTACCAGCCTTGGCCCATCCCCAAAGACGGGCATCGGTCTGCTGCTGTAATACCATGTTGTCGCAGAGGATGTGCGGCAACCTTACTTTTCCCTGTGCACCAACCGATAAAAGCGTCAATGCAGCTAATAAAAGCACTTGTTTCTTCATAGAGTGTTTGGTTTTTTACTATTTTGCCGACAAAATTACAAAATAATTCTTAATATTACGGTTTAATCTTCAATTATTTTGTAATTTTGCACCCAATATGACGTATGCTATTATCGGAACAGGAGCCATCGGTGGTTTTTATGGTGCAAAACTGGCAAGAAGCGGCAGAGATGTTCACTTCCTGCTACATCGTGACTACGACTTTGTGAAAGCCAATGGCCTACGGGTGGAATCTTGTGACGGTTCATTTATACTTAACCCTGTACAAGCCTATTGCGACACACAACAGATGCCTAAAGCCGATGTTGTACTGGTGGGACTGAAATCTACCAACGAGCACTTGTTGAAGGAATTACTCCCTCCTGTGCTAAAAGAAGACACTGTGGTGGTGCTCATACAAAACGGCATCGGACTGGAGCCAGACGTACAAGAATGGTTCCCACAACTGCAGCTGGTGGCAGGACTGGCTTTCATTTTTTCTTCGAAAACAGAACCAGGACACATCAATCACCAATGCTACGGCAGCATCAACTTGGGCAACTACTCTTGCCGCAACGAGAAGCTCTTTTCTTCCATTTTAGCCGATTTCATCGAAGCAGGCATCGATGCACAAAGCGTTGAATACCACGAGGCGCGATGGCGAAAAGCGGTATGGAACATGCCTTTCAATGGTATGACAGTTGCCCTGCACACCAAGACCGATCTGTTGCTTAAAAATCCTTCCACCCGACAGCTTATACGTGAACAAATGATGGAGGTGGTGGGTGCTTCCCGTGCCTTAGGCATCAGTGGCATTGATGAGCTGTTTATAGAGAAAATGATAGATATGACAGACCACATGGTGCCCTACTCGCCCAGCATGCGACTGGATTACGACTTCCATCGGCCGATGGAGATTGACTATCTTTATACCCGTCCCATTGCTGAGGCAAAAAAAGTTGGATTCCACATGACCAAACTGGAAATGCTTGAACAAGAGCTACGATTTCTTAACAACCATAACATTTAACATTTCTACATTATGACTACTCCTCCATCGGCTTTTTTCCTTGTTGGAGCAGCCACAGCCTATTTCACGCTGTCTGCTACACAGATTCTGTTCTGTAAGAACCGAAACCGTCTCCAAACCACTTTAGGATGGATTTTCGTTCTTTGGGCCATACTGAATTTGAAAGACATCATCTTGGTGTTTCCTGAATACAATAATAAGGAAACCATTAAATACATATTACTTATCGACGGATGGTCTATCATCACATATTATATCTTCCTTTATGAGCTGACCAAGCATAAATGGACCACATGGCGCAAAGTGTTACTGTTTTGTCTGCCCTTTGCTGTCTTTTCCATTATTTATATCGTCTTTCCTACCAACATAGTATTGAACACCTATGTTGTTTTCCTCTGGTTATGTGCGGCAGCATTCTTTGTGATAGGATTCGTTAAAAGCAAAAAATACATTAAATACATTCACGACAACTATTCTAATATTGACGAAATAGATATTTCTTGGCTCAAATATATGTTTTTCTTCGCCTTTTTGGAACAAAGCCTGTATTTCATCAATGCCTACAGTTACAATTCGTTGATTGACATTCTGTATTATGCCTCAGCCATCGGCATGTGGCAAATAGCCCGTGCATACGGCACAACCTTAAAGCCCATCAACATTATTGAACCCACAGTGACACCAAAAGAAATGGAAAGCAAAGGCTATTCATTCGCTGGAAATATCGAGAAAAAGGTTCAAGGTGAAGAGCTTTACCTGAACAAGGACCTTACACTCACTGATTTGGCCAAAGCTATAGGCACTAACCGAACGTATCTAAGCGACTACTTCTGTAACCATAAACACACCACGTTCTATGATTACATCAACCAGCTGCGCATAGAGCAGATGGCCATTCCCATGATTCAGCAACATCCAGAATATACGGTGGAATACGTTGCCTCAGAAAGTGGTTTTAAACATGTTTCCACTTTCCGTCGTGCCTTTACCAAATTGATGGGTAAGAGCCCCAGCCAATACCGTAGTGAGTTAGGCTTAACGTAGGTCTATAAACGATGTTTGCAGCATGTCTCACGACATACTGCAAACGGATATATAACACACTTTCCTCAAAAGTACTGTGCAAAGATAAGGCAAAAAAAATAAACTCTGTCTTTTTTGTTGCCCAAGTTGAGCGCAATTTCACAAAAAAGACAGAGCAATAAAACAAAAAACAACGAAAATTACTTCTTCCTTGGTCGGCGCAAAGCCCATCCTTCTTCGGTGAAATCGGGGATTTCGCCCTTTAACTTCATCATTTTAGGGTTTAAAAGCTCTTTCCAGTCGTTTTTCTTAAACTTTTGTTTCTTTTCGTTGAAAGTATGCGATGAATGTGGCTGTTTTTGTTTAGCGGAAGTCCTTTGTTGGGGTTTTTGTGAGTCCGATGCATCATTACATCTTACTTCACGACGTTTGTAACGCTGACCGTTCAAAGCCTTCATCACGCGCTTGGCATCTTCCTCGGGTACGTCAAAGTAGGCGTACTTTTGCAACAGATCAATATGCCCTACATCTACATGTCCCTGTACGTGCTTATTCAGAAACTGCATGAGCTCGCCAGGATAAAACCCGTCTGTTTTTCCCAAGTTGATGAAAAGACGGCGGAAACCTGATTCCGTCTTCGACGGTCCTTTACGTGCAGGCTTTTCCTTACCTCGTTGTTCCTTTTTCGATGACACAGGCGTGGAAATCTCGGGGGCATCAGCATAGTAGGCCAAGAACTTCCCGAACTCCAATGATACGATTTTCTTAATAAGGTCTTCTTTTTCCACATACTCAAAGTAGCGGTTGATGTCTTGCATGAAGGGAGCTATCTCCTCGTCGTTCACATCCACCTTCACAATCTGGTCCATCACCTTGTACAATTGCTTTTGGCAGATTTCCTGCGCAGTGGGAATCTTACCTTCCACAAACTCCTTGCCTATTTCCTTCTCAATGTTACGAATTTTGTGCTTTTCTCGAATGTGGACAATGCTGATGCTGGTGCCTTTCTTGCCTGCACGGCCTGTACGACCGGAACGGTGGGTGTAGTTCTCAATGTCATCGGGCAGTCCGAAGT
Organism: uncultured Prevotellaceae bacterium; assembly: GCA_900320255.1. Taxonomy (GTDB): domain Bacteria; phylum Bacteroidota; class Bacteroidia; order Bacteroidales; family Bacteroidaceae; genus Prevotella. Next base: position 10,099 of record ONRS01000093.1, on the reverse strand, counting down.
TAATAACATGCGTGAGGTCGTCAACGTCCAGACCACGTGCTGCCACATCAGTAGCCACGAGCAACTGCACCGTGTGCTGACGGAACTTCTGCATCGTCAGGTCACGCTGCTGCTGGCTGAGGTCACCATGCAGCGATTCGGCATTATAGCCGTCCTTGATGAGCTTGTCGGCTATCTCCTGTGTCTCAATCTTCGTGCGGCAGAAGATGATGGCAAAGATACGGGGATAGTAGTCAACAATACGCTTCAAGGCGAGATACTTGTCCTTGGCGTTCACCATATAATAAATGTGGTTCACATTCTCGGCCCCCTCGTTGCGTGAGCCCACCACTATTTCCTTATGGTCATGCAGATAACCTGTGGCTATGCGCTCTATCTCACGACTCATTGTGGCAGAGAAAAGCAGCGTGTTACGATCTTCAGGAATACGCTCCAATATGGCATCTATACTTTCCGAAAAGCCCATATTGAGCATTTCGTCTGCCTCGTCAAGCACTACGTTATAGGCCTCATCGAGCTGTGCCACTCCACGGTTCATCAGGTCAATAAGACGGCCTGGCGTGGCAACAATGATATGAGCGCCATGCTTCAGTGCACGAATCTGCTGGGCAATGCTTGCTCCGCCGTACACGGCCTCAATGTGAATGCCTGGCATGTATTTAGAGAAGTCACGCAGGTCATCAGCTATCTGGAGACACAGCTCGCGGGTAGGCGACAGGATCAAAGCCTGCGTCTCCATACGCGAAGGGTCAATACGCTGCAGCACAGGAATGCCGAAGGCTGCCGTCTTTCCTGTGCCTGTCTGAGCCAGGGCAATTACATCGTTACGACTTCCCAACAAGTAGGGAATAACCTCTTCTTGCACAGGCATGGGCTGAGTGAAACCCAGTTCCTCAATGGCGCGCCGAATCTCCTCGCAAACGCCAAGTTCTTCAAATGTCTTCATACTGGTTGCAAAGGTACGAAAAAATAATGAATTATGAGCTATGATTTATGAATTATAAAAGAACAGGCTGACGCCGACCACGGAAATCAAGGCTCCCAATACAGCCTTCCATGTTATCTTTTCATGGAACAGCCAACAGGAGGGCAGGATAATGATAATGGGTGTCAGGGCCATCAGCGTCGAGGCGATACCGGCACCGGTATATTGAACGGCCATCAGTGAGAACCCTACCCCCACAAAAGGTCCGAAGATGGTGGTGGCAGTAGCTACTGTCATGCCTTTACGGTCATGCAGGGCCTCACGGAGTGGCTTAAACCCTTCACGGAAATACAATAATAAGGAAAAGCCGCAGATGCCTGCTATACAACGAACGAAGTTCGCGCTGAATGGTATGAGCCATTCTGGTATAGCGCCAGTGGCATAGTGATCCATTCCTATTTTGCTCAGCACGAGTCCTACGCCTTGGCATATAGCAGCACCGATAGCGAAGAGCACTCCGTTTAGAGGAAGCTTCAGCGATATTCTGTGATGCTCTCCCCTACCCAACACGGAGATACCAATACCCACCAACGTAACAAGCATGGCCAGCACACTCATCCAGTTCATCTGCTGCCCCAGCGTCAGCCATGCCATCAAGGCAGCGGCCAAAGGAGCCAGTGTCATGAAAAGTTGTCCGAAGCGTGACCCAATAATGATATAACACTGAAACAAGCAGAAGTCGCCTATGACGTAACCCACCAGACCAGACAAGAGCATCCAGCCGTAAGCCTCTAAAGAGCCGATGGCGGGTATGGGTGTGCCCAGTACCACCCAGAACAGCACCAGAGAGAAGAGCAATGCCAGCGCCATGCGTAGCACGTTCAGCGTCAGGTTGCCCAACCGTTTGCTGCCAAACTCACTCAATAGTGCCGTCGCCGTCCATGAGAATGCGACGCCGATAGATATCATTTCGCCTAAGTAAGGTATCATCGTCTGTCGTTATTTGAGTATCTGCACCTGATGAACGGTGCCGTCAGTACGGCGCACGGTGTAGGTATAGGTACGGCCTTTTACAAAGCTTAACTGCTGAAAGGCAACAATGTTAGGAATATCACGACCATTCACCTTGATAATCGTGTCGCCTTGACGCAACCCATTCTTATAGGCATCGCTTCCCGGACGAATAAGACCGACGGTCGGACGGTTATTCTTGGGAACGATGTACATCTGGAACTGCTGGTTATCCACCCTTACCACTCCGCTCTTATTGTATGGCTGGAAGACCATGCGCTTCTTGAACGGATTAATGATGACACTGCCATAGTCTAGCAACTCTGCACCTATATGCGAAGAGCCTTCCTGTGTAATGGTGTGATAATTACGGAAAACAAACTCGTCCCATTTCAGTCGGTCGAGAGCCAGGAAATAGACGGTGTCAGCAGTCTCTACACTATGCATGCCGATGGTGCTCTGGCCTATGGCACGGTCTTCCACCTGCGCTGCCACCTGCCGACTTTTATAGACATGCTTCTGAAAACTCTCACGGTTCATGGTATAGAGGTTTCGGAAGCCTGTGTCGAACAGAGCGCAGTCCATGTGGCGCATGAATGGACTGACCCACACGTAGGGCACGAAACTCTGCAGCTTATACTTCACCTCGTAACCTTCCTCCCCCGCAAAGAATTTCTTTCGGTCAGTAAGAATCATTCGCTTATTCTCCACGTCAATCTTACAGGCAAGCCCCTTGTTGATAAGGTCAAAGCCAATGATGCCGTCGTAGCTGCGACTGATGAGACCGCTCTTTATGACTGTGGCCAGATAGCCGTCGATGGTGAGCCCACCCAACTGGAACGTAGGCAGCTGCACTACGCGGACGGTATCAGGCTTGTTGTTTATGTCGAAGGATATCACATTTCCCACCTCTTTTATATAAGGCAGGCGGCTTCCTGTGAATATCGCCCCTTGCGTAGCACCAGTGTCAAACAGGAAATGATACTCCTTCCCGCCGATTTTAACGGGAAGCAGTATGCGGTGTTCATCGAACGTAATGGGTATGGTGTCGGTGAAGTGTTGAGCGTTCCCGTAATTGACGGTGAAGCCGAGACTGTAATGGTGCATTGGCTGGGCATAGCCTTTGGAAATGAGAAATGAGAAATGAGAAATGAGAAATGAGAATAAAGAAATGAGAAATGCCCTACGCACGACTCGCATGTGTAGTATGGTACCAAGCCATTTCTTCATTTTACATTTTAATTTCTCATTCCTCATTTCTCATTTTTCATTTTTCATTTAGCGCCATTAACGTCGCGCATTGATTTCCCTCAGCAGACGGTCGGCGTGTCCCCAACGGTCCATCATGAAGAGGACGTAGCGGATATCAACGCTGATGGTGCGGGCCAGCTGACGGTCGAAGAAGATGTCGCTGGACAGGCTGTCCCAGTTGCCGTCGAAGGCCAGGCCTATCAGTTCTCCATTACCGTTAAAGACAGGAGAGCCGGAGTTACCGCCCGTAATGTCGTTGTTGCTGAGGAAGCAGAGCTGCATCTTGCCGCTGGTACCGTCGGTGTAGGGACCGAAGTCGCGGGCCGAGAGCAGTTCCTTCATCAGGGGTTCTGCCTTGTAGTCGATGACGCCACGCTCACCCATCAGCATCTTCTCCACCATGCTCTGTGCCTCGGTAAAGTAGCCTGAGGGCTGTCCGCCGAGCGTGTAGCCTCCCACTTGTCCGTAGCTGAGACGCAGGGTGAAGTTGGCGTCAGAGTAGTTAGGCATGTCCTGCTCCATGCGCAGCTTTGCTGCACAGAGCAGCTTCTCCTGTTCGCCGATGGCATCGTCGAAGCTGGCCAACAGGGTGTAGAGCTTTATCAAGAGACCATACATATCGATGCCATAGTCCAGTCCGAGGTCACGGGTATATTCCTTCTGATTAATATAGATAGGCTTACCGCTACGCATCAGCACGGAGTGCTCATAGAGGTAACGGGCATAGCGCTGGCAGTCGCTGCCGAAACGGCTGTCAATGGTCTTGTAGAAATCGGGGATATAGTCAGACGACGCCTGCTGGCGATAGTTCTTCAGCAAGGCACCCAGTATCTCACAGTCTGTATCAAGGTCCCATTCCTCTCTGTTGTCACGGAACTCTATGTACTGCTTCTTGGGCTTGTCTTCAGGGCCTTTCACCTCCATACGGCCGGCACCACTCTGGAAGGCACGCAGTGAGAACTGATCGGTGAAGAATGTCTCATAGAACAGCGTGAACATGCGGTTAGCCTCATAACGCTGCTCGTAGAGCTTGTTCAGCTGGTCGAAGTCCGGTCCGGGGAAGTTGTTCTTCTCCTGCCAGCGGCGCAGCTTGTGCTCGAATATCTGCTTCTGGGCAACGAGTCCGATGCTGTCAATACACTTGTTCATGCCAATGGAGTTCTTCCAGTAGTTCGATGAGTTGGCATACTTGGAGTCGTACTTGATGCGCACAGCCTCAGAAGCACGCATGTGCTTAATCATCACGTCCTGCTTCACACCACGCACCTGGGCCCGCATGGCATTCTCGGCATAACGCTCCAGAATGCCGTAGCTGGACAGGTAACGACTGGTAGAGCCCGGATAGCCCATGGTCATGGCGAAGTCGCCGGCCTTATAGCCCTTCATGGAGACGGGTGCCCAGTGCTTCGGGTGGTAGGGCACGTTCTTCTCGCTGTATTCTGCCGGTCCGTTGGTCACGGGGTCGGCATAGATGCGGAACACGCTGAAGTCGCAGGTCTGTCGGGGCCACATCCAGTTGTCGGTCTCACCGCCGAACTTACCCATTGACATGGGAATGGCAAACACCAGGCGCACGTCCTTGAAGTCGCGGTAGGTCGTCATGTAGTACTTGTTTCCCTCATAGAAGGGTTTGATTTCCACACGCAGGGTGGAGTCCTGTTCGTGAACCTGCTTGCTCACGGCATTCTCCACACTATCCACAAACTCACTGATTTGGCCGTAGGGCAGGTCCTTCAAGCCCATCTCGTTGAGCAGGTCAGTAATGTCTCTCTGGTCCACCATGAAGCTCACGAAGAGGTCCTCATTGGGCAGCTCCTCGGCATAGCTCTGTGCATTGAAGCCATTGAGCATGTAGTCGTGCTCCACGGTAGAGTGCTTGCGAATGCAGTCGAAACCGCAATGGTGGTTGGTAAATACCAGTCCGTCGGGGCTGACTACCACGCCGGAGCAATAGCCGCCAAAGTTGACGACAGCCTTCATGATGGCATTGTCGGCACTGTAGAGCGACTCGTAGGGGAGTGAAAAACCTTCTGCCTGCATCTGCTGATAGACAGCGGGCGGCAGGTCATAGAGCGTCCACATGCCTTCGTCGGCCTTTGCCTGACACATGGAGAACAATACTGCTAATGATAACAAAACTTTCTTCATACTATTTCTTTTTAAAATATTTTCCAACAACGGGTAAGTAGCTCAACGGGAAATCGTGGTAGATGGTGTGCGCCGTGAAGAGCAGTATGAGCACGGTGTTCAGCGCGATGGAAGCCCACACGGGAAGCAGCTGGCGTCCGTAGTGCATGAACATATAGAACAGGATGGCCAGAATGACATAGATGGAGATGGAACGGCGCGGATAGATGATGGGATGGTAGATGAGTCCCACGATATAGCTGAGCATCATGGCCGTGAAGTAGCCGGCAAAGCCTGCCCACGCACAGGCTATGTAACCGGAACGGGGCACAAAGATGATATTGATGACGATGATGACCACGCAGCCGATGCCCGAGAAGATGGCACTCCAGTAGGTCTTGTCCTCCAGCTTATACCAGAACGAGAGATTGAAATAGATGCCCATCATGATTTCTGCAGCCATGACGATGGGCACCACGCGCAGGCCCACCCAGTAGTCGGGGCCTATCAGATACTTTATCAGGTCTATATAGCCTACGACACAGAGGAAAGCCAGCAGGGTAAAGATGATGAAGTATTTCATGGCCGTGGCCTGCATCTCGTCGTTGTCCTTGTCGCGCGTCTTACCGAACACAAACGGTTCGTAGGCGTAACGGAAGGCCTGCGTTATCATGGCCATGATCATGGCTATCTTTACCGTGGCACCATAAATGCCAAGCTGCATCTTCATGTCGGCACCTTTATAGACGAAGGGGAACAGTATCTTGTCGGCCACCTGGTTCAGGATGCCCGCAACGCCGAAGATGACGATGGGCCAGCTGTAGGAGAGCATGCGGCGCATGAGCTTTCGGTCGAAGCCGTGTCGAATGCCCATGAACTCCTTGTAGAGGCAGAGCGTAATGACAGCAGAGCTGATCAGGTTGACGTAGAAGGCGTAGCCCGGGTCGTGAAGGTCTAACAAGAGGTAGCAGACGAGGTTCAACGAGATGTTCACCGCAATGTTCAGCAACTGGAGGGCAGCAAACTTCAGGGCCTTCTTCTGCTGGCGCAGATAGACGAACGGGATGGCCCGAATGGCGTCGATGGCCACCGTCAGGGCCATGGCCGACACGTACGAGGGATGGTCTCTATAACCGAGGAAGTCGCTGACGGGAGCAATGAACAGCAGCACCAGCACAATAAACAGCACGGCAGCTGACGAGACGCCGATGAGTGCGGTGGAGAAGACACGCTGCGGGTCCTCATCTTCCTTATTGGCAAAGCGGAAAAACGTCGTTTCCATGCCAAACGTCAACAGCACCAGGATGAGTGCCGTGAGTGCATACATATTAGTAATAACGCCATAGCCGCCGCTTTCGGCTGACATCTTGGCGGTATATAGTGGCACGAGCAGGTAGTTGAGGAACCTACCCACAATGCTGCTGAGTCCGTAAATGGCCGTGTCCTTGGCCAGAGTCTTCATGTTTGCCATAACGCCTACAAAGGTAATGCTTTTATTTGAAACTACAAAAAAAAAGGACGCCTGCATCACGCAGACGTCCTCTTTTATTAAAAATATAGAGTATTTGATGTTTTCTTATTCCCACCACTTAGAAAGGTTGGGGTTGTTCTCGTTAGCCCATTCTACGAAGAGAGGATAAGCACCCTTAATGCTCTGATACTCCGGCAGGATGACATAGTCTGTATCAACAGCCAGCTTACAAGAGGGTTCTCCCTTCTTAGCTGTCAGAAGTTCCCATTTACCGTTCTTATAAACCTCCAGCTTCAGGTCATTAGCCTCAGCAGCATTCTGAATGTTGATGGTAATGCCAGTCAGAACAACAGGATCCACCTCGGGGCCTGCACCGGTGTTCACCATCGGCAGGAGTGTCGGTTTGGGATTAGCTTCGGTCTTGTCACCCATGCCCAGCTGATAGTCAGCAGGCCATACGCCGAACAGCTTGTGAACCTCCTGAGTGTCGTCACCATTAATACGCAGAGGCAGTGTACCACCGGCAGCCATCAGGCGCAGCTTAGCGGGATTGCCATACTTCACGTCGATAACAACATCGTTGAAGTCGAAGTCTGTGCCCTGAGCTGCTGTCAGGTCTTCAGCAATAATACGGAGGTCGTACTGCTCAGCCTTCGGCTTAGCCTCAACAAGACGGATAATCCAGTCGGTGTAGTAGTCGTTTGCGGGGATATACATATTGGCCTCGCCATCGTAACCCTCAATTTTCCAATCCGTAGTTCCATCCTGACCCACAGTATAGGTGATGTTGTCGCTGGCTGTTACAGAAGCATTATTAGCATCAGCAATTGTAGTGATAACTCCATCATAAGTAGCAGTTCTTTCTGACCACTCGCCAGGATTAATTCCAGGAACCTTGAAACGTAACTTTGTCTTGATCCCAGGCCTGGTAGCAATGTAATCGAAGCAAACATAGTACTGACCAGCGTGATTGACACCGTCCGCATCAGTGATGTACTGTCCGTCAACGATAATCCACTTATCATGATACTTGCTGTCTTCAGTTGAATGGTAAGCAAAGTTCTTGGTTCCCCAATTCACAAACATGGTGTTACCACCCCAATCCGTATTATCTGCACGGTTAAAGTTGTTAGCGTGATCCCATGTACTTGCATTAACTGATGCCACGCCATCGCCAAGACGAGTTTCATCGGTACTAATACACAGATGATTCATCTTACTTGCACCCCAGACCTTTTCGTTGTTATTGAAAACCCGGCCTTTTGCTGCCTCAAGCATCTGATTCAGGTTCAGATATAAACAATTGGGATCGTCTTGCTTTCCGCCCCAAATTTGAGTGACAAAGAAATTTTTAAGATTCGTGGGATCTTCCTCAGTATATGTACCTGCAGGGATATCCTTCTTCAGCCTGTTCACGTATTCATAAACGGCATTACGCTCAGCAACAGTCCACTCGGGCTGAGATTCCCAAAGATTACCGTTAACATCAACACTACGTGTTGTGCTGAAACCCCAGTCCTGACTCGGAGCAATCTTACCACCTACATAAGCAAGGAAGGCCTGTTCGTACTTGGCCTTATCCACCTGTGCCTGTGAGGGATTGTAAAGCTCATCATTCTTTGAGCAGCTGACAAAAGCACTGCTTACGAGTGCAATGGCTGCTAAACTCATCAAATACTTTTTCATAATTTTGCTTTGTTTTTTAAATGATTTATTAATTAATTTGGTTTAATTACGAGTTACCTGATGTTATATCGGTTGCAAAGATACAAAAAAAATCCCTAATACACACTAATAAATTGTTAATATTTTAAAAAGTTTGCGTAATCGTTGACGAAAAGCAAGAAATAGACACATAAAATAAAGCCATAAATGATGAAAAAACACTACCTTTGCACCCAAAGAAACATCACAACGATATGAAGAAATACTTTTTATTCATCAGCGCCGCACTGCTCTTGTGCATGACGTCGTGCAAGAAAGAACAGTTTGACCAGGAGCTTTACAACCAATATGTAGATTACGAGTTCATGGTGGATTACATGGACAAGGGGCACGACTGGAACCTTGTGAAGAGCGACACGGTGACCATTACGACGGGCAGTGAAGTACAAAAAGTACAGATACTGACGGCCAACAACTTCGAGGCCGACGATGCCGAGATAGCCGCAGAAGGCGTATGCCACGAGGGTGAGACGACACTGGCCTACACCCTTCCGCTCTATCAGGACCAGGCGTATGTGGCAGCGCTGGCCTCTGACGGCAGCTATTTGGGTTACCGCCCCTTAGACTACGGCACGAAGACGGTCGATATGACGAACTACACCAGCCAGGGCCGTAGCTCAGCCCGCGAGCCGAAGGCTCAGACGTTCACCTACCTGTACGAGGCCAGTTTCCCTGAACCAGGCGACTTTGACTATAACGACGTGGTGATGCGCGTCACAAAGAGCTATGGCTTGGCGAGCTACGTGGTTCTGCTCACCGTGAAATTAGAGGCCGTTGGCATCAGGAAGCAGGTGGCCGCAGGCATCCACTTAGGCGGCGTGAAGTATGATGACATCTACAAGGTGGAGCTGGTAAGCCGTCAGAAGTTGGACAACGACTACCCCATGCCGCGCCGATATATCCAGAGCAACGACCATCTGATGAGGGGACGCAACGGCGAGGCCGTCATCAACGTTCTGGAGGATGCTCACTGGGCCATGCTGAAGAACCGTGCCAGCGACGGCTCCATCACCCGCATGGAGCTGAACACCAGCCACGACCTGACACCGGGTGTGGCAGAACAGGCCGAGCCCGTTACCGTTACCTACCAAATCTCCTTTAAAAGCCCGGAGCAGGCACGCTGCCTGACGTTTGACCGTATTGACCCGTTCATTGTTGAGGAATACAACGGCGGACTGTGGGAGGTACACACCTATCGCTACAAGTTTAACGATGTGCTGTACAACATCTTCCGTGGTAACCAGAATGCCTACGACAACCACGTCAGCTGGTGCGTCACCGTTCCTAAGGGTGACTTCCGCTACTCTATTGAGGGCATGCCGTTAGGTACATATAATAAGGAGAGTGGTGAAACATTCGGCCCTTACCTGGACTTTGCCCACTGGATGCAGAGCCACAAACGTTACACCACTTGGTACGTAACGGCTAATAATCCGCAGTTGCTTTATTAACGAAGTATTACCGCTCAAGGGCTTGCAAAGTATCTATTCTCCCCCTACAGTGGGAGTCAAAGGGGGTCACTTCTACTCATAATCAGCAAAATTAAGTCCGAAGTGACCTCCCCTATCCCCTCCTGTAGGAGGGGGACG
>ONRS01000007.1 GCA_900320255.1 uncultured Prevotellaceae bacterium | reverse complement strand
GGAGAAACCGAGTGGTGGTACTTTGAGACTCTCCGCGTGGCTTGCCGCTATAAGTTTAAGGTGGCACCCGACTTCCCCCAGCATTCGGATATTCCTCACATGGCAAAACTGGCAGAGGACTATGTGAAGCGCGAGACCGACCACGTGGTTTGCCTTGTGGATATGGACCGCCTGCTCAAGGTGCCCGCGGAAATGGCGACCTATCAGAAGCTGAAGAAGAAGAGCAGCCGGAATGTGATTTGGATTGAGACCAACCCATGTACAGAGTTTTGGTTCTTGCTCCACTTCCTGCCGCAGCTTTCCACCAAGTATTATGAGACTTGTGAGGATGTGTTGCCCGACCTCCAGCGATTTATGCCTGGCTACGAAAAGACGGCCCGTTACTTCAGGAAGAACAACCTATACAAGTATCTGACTGAGCACGGCGACTTGCAACGAGCCATCGGTTATGCCAAGGAACTGACCCGGCTAAGCAAGGCAACACCCGAGGACAGAATAGCATATAGTCAGATGCACAGGGTGTTCGAACTGATAGCCTCGATGGAGGAAGAGGGTGAGTATAAGAACAGGAAGTAAAAGATTAAGATATAAAAAGCCGTTTAATTATGATCCATTGGACTGATATAGAGAAATCTAAAGAGGGCATTCTTCAGATTCTTGAAGTAATCAAGAACTATGAGAAGGAGGGCGAAGTGCGTTTTCTTGCAGGTATTCAGAGTCGTAATTTTTCTGAATATAAGATTCAGCAGTTAATTTGCATTGTGCGCGAACGTCTGAACATGACGCGCCGAGAACTGCTGCGATTATCGGAAATTGCACTCACATACAACAAACTATGGGCTACAGATGACAATAACTGCTTTCGCGATGCTGAGAAGTTGTTTCGTAAGATACGCAGCACGTTGAAAGGAACGAAGATAATCTACAAGCGGTTTACACCTATCTGCAGGAAGAACACGCCAGACGGGAAATTCCATTCTTCAGTATTTGTTAAGTCAACGCTGGCTTACGCAGAATGTGGTCGTGATTTGTACGGGCTGGAGTCATATCCCGACAGCGTAACAACGCTCTATTCCGAGATGGGTGCCTATTTCACCAACGTCATAGCAGTATTGGTTATCTGCCACCAGGAACTGGCAAAAGAGGCGATGATTAGTAGTAATGCCGAACTCTGTCTTCAACTGCTCAACGAGCAATGCAAGACAATTGTTGGCGACATGAAGGATGTGATAGGCATGCTGTCGAAAGAGAAAGCAGGGCAAGATGAACTACTGAAGAAGAGTAAGAAAACTGGCTCGCTGAAAGCATTTGCACAACAGGGGTTCCATAAGTATAATATTGAAAGTATCACTCGTTATGCCACCTCACGTGCTGTTGAGAACGGTGCTGCTTTCGGACTTGATGATATCGAGTCGTTGTACTTCGTGAATAATCCCGAGAAAGGTAAAAAGGCCAAGGTCATCATGACTAATTTCGACGCCTATGCCGACAAGGGGCGTGGTACAAAGATGGACACAACAGCTATTGCGGAGTTTGTCTGCTGGACAGGGCTTGGTATTGCCAAGGGGTTTTCCTATTTTGCCTCTACGTACAAAGGCCATTACGACTTGCCTCAGAAAAAGAGTGTATGGGCTCGTTTCGACAGTTACAGGAAGGCCGATCCGGAGGCTGCCAAGGACGGGGGTATGGAACTTAAATTTGCCTCGGACTTTGAAACTCGTATAAGTAAACGTTGATTTTCTTTGTTTTTTCTCATATTTTAATAGACGCTCACCACCCGTGGGCGTTTGTTTTTTTATGGGTTTATTGGATGTGATCCGTGTATTTCATCCATTTCTTTTGGATATGTAAAGTTTGGTTTTCCATTTCGTAATTCAAAGGTTTCTTATTGGACAATATTTTTCGTAATTATCTAAAAACCAATATACTACATCGTCTATCTGTATTTGCTAAAATATGAAGCATATAGCCGGATTATGCCTATCTTTGCACTACCAAACGACGGGAAAAGGGTCAAGCGTAGGACCGTAGGCCAGTCTCACTTCCCCAGTCGTGCGGAGGGCTCCTCGTGTGAGACCGAGGACAAACCCGGAAAGACTATTAAATATGAATAAGAACACGATTCTTTGCTGTGACCTGAAGACCATCCTCAGCAGCGACCGCATCATGAAGGCGGGCAAGGAGTACCCGGGCGTGCTGCGCCGCGACGTGGAGATTGACGAGTTCCGCTACAACGAGATCTTCACTTTTGTCGAGACCATGCCCCAGACCGCTGGCAAACGCAATCCGCATGTGTTCGACGGCAAGTACATTACCGTAACCCGCAGGGCTGACGGAAGCCTTCGGCTGAACTTCAAGGAACTGAAGACGGGCCCGGATTTCAACCTGGAGCGATTTGCCCTTGGAGTGTATAACGAAATCTGCATGGCGCTCTATGGCCTCGTAGAGGAAGGCTAATTGACAACTCACAGCCAAGGATGTGTTACAGTTACAGTTGTTACAGTTAAAATATGAGTGGCATGCCTACTCTAAAAGATTGTATAACTAATTAATATATAGATATTTACATACAAATCTGCGGTGGCGACACCCTTCAAAAAACAACTGTAACAACTGTAACTGTAATGCCCAGGCTTATTATTAACCACTTAAATTATTGTAAGACAATGAAATACGACATTACAAAACAAACAGCACCCAAGATGCCTAAACTCGGTAAAGGCACAGAATGTATCAAACTACTGCTCTCGCAGGCCTCTCGCGACATGCACGAACCCTTGGTTCCGATGCTTTTCCCCCCACTTGGCGCACACATGAGCGGCGCGGAATTTCAGTACCCTGACCTCACTTGGCAGGAGCCGACGGGCTTAATGGCCAATCTGGTGGCCGATTCGGGGTGCAACAAGGGCCAATTGTCTTATCTTGTAGAGGCCGTCTGTCGCGACTTCCGCCTGCACGACAAGGGTGAGATGGCGAAGATTGAGGCTTGGCAGCGGCTGCCCAAGGGCAACGACAAACCCGCCCGTCCGGAGGTCGCCCTCTTCTTCCCTCCGGCTGACTGCACCCGGGCGGCCTTTATCCAGAATGCCCTGGCGCTGGAGAAGTTTGGCAGTCGCTCGCAGTACCTCAACATGCCCGAGGTGGAGATGGCCGACGGACTGTGCGGAGGCCACAAGCAGGTGTCGCACATGCTGCGCAACATCTACGACGTGAAGCGGGCTGGAGCCCTCCGTGCCACTGACGGCGGCGTGACGGGCGACCCCATCCTGCGCGTCTGCCTGACCCTCTCGGCCACGCCTTTCAGCGTCAGGAAGTTCTACGAGCGGGAACTCCACAACGGCACCTTCGGGCGCATGGTCTTCTCCTACAAGCCCCGCACCAGCCGCGACGGGCGCATACCGAGGCTGGGCAAGTTCAACGACGAGTTCTACCGTCAGCTGGACGGCTATTTGAACCGCCTCAATACCTGCAAGGGCCGCTTTATCATCCGTCCGCTCAACAAGCTGACCGACCGTCTGGCTCAGGACATCGCCTCGCTGGCCGACCTGACCGATGATGACATCCTGTGGGACATGAGCAAGAGGGCCTTGCACAGCGCCTGGAAAGCAGGCTGCATCCTGTGGGTGCTCAACAATCAGTCGTTTTCGAAATCGATAGCCGAAACCGTGGAGTGGCTGGTGTACCGCGACATCTGGAGTAAGATGCAGATCTTCGCTGACATGCTTGGCAAGGATGCCGACCTGGTGACCGAAGCTCAGCGTCGAGGCCCGAAGAACATGCTCGACGGCCTACCCGACAAGTTCAACGAGGCACAGCTGAAAGCACTCCGCGTGCAGCTTGGAAAGAACGAGGAGGGTGCCAACGCCCAGTTACGCCAATGGCTGTTCCGCAAGTTCATCACCTACTCGAACCAGACGGGACTCTACATCAAGACGGACGAGTATCTGGGAGTGAAGAGTGAAGAGTGAAGAGTGAAGAATTTGCTACCACCAATGAAATATGGAAAAGTATGAACTGCAAAAGCTTCGCGACCTGCCCATAGAGGGGGTCGCGGAGCGACTCGGACTCCGGGTTTCGCACCATAAGGCGTTGTGCCCATTCCACGAGGACCACCATCCGTCGATGTCGTTCTCTGTGCGCCGCAACACCTACCGCTGCTTTGTCTGCGGAGCCTCGGGCGGACCTATCGACCTGGTGATGAAGTATCTGGGCAAAGACTTCCTTGATGCCTGCCGCTG
>ONRS01000092.1 GCA_900320255.1 uncultured Prevotellaceae bacterium | reverse complement strand
CTCAAATACTTTTCAGCGGGCGTTCAAATACTTTTCAGCGGCCGCTCAATTCTCGATACCCCCTGGGAAACTACCCGTTTCCCTGCCGTAAACCAACAGTTTCCAGGGGGGTATCTACCACTTTCCCCATAGTTTTTTTGCAATTATACGGCAAATAGTTTACGAATCCGAAGGTTATTCAAGAGATTTTGTGTAACTTTGTAGCCAAGAAAATACATTATTTATAGAGCGTGTTATGGCAAAACAGAAAAAGAACGAGAATACTACCTCGATAGGGTTTGAGGAAGTAATTTGGCGGGCAGCCGACAAAATGCGGGGCAACCTGAACGCCTCGGAGTATGAGGGCGTGGTGCTCGGACTGATTTTCCTGAAGTACATCAGCGATAAGTTTGAAGTGAAGTATGCGGAACTGTCGGAAGACGAGTATGCCGATGTGGAGGACAAGGACGAGTACGAGGCCGACGGGGTGTTCTTCGTACCGCAGGAGGCCCGATGGAATGTCATCAGCCTGTCGGCACATACGCCTGAAATCGGGCGCGTCATCGACGATGCGCTGCAGGCCATCGAGCGCGAGAACCCGAAGCTGAAGGGCGTGCTGCCTGGCAACTATGCCCGCCCGGAGTTGGACAAACGCCGCCTGGGCGATGTGGTTGACCTATTCTCTAATATCGAGATGTATGCCTCTGGCGAAGAGAAAGACCTGCTGGGCCGCGTCTATGAGTACTGCCTGCAGAAGTTCGCATCGATGGAGGGCAAGAATGCCGGCGAGTTCTATACGCCCAGTTGCATTGTCCGTACCATCGTTGAGATCCTGCAGCCCTTCCAAGGCCGTGTCTATGACCCCTGCTGTGGCTCCGGCGGTATGTTTGTGCAGAGTGCCAAGTTCATCAAGAACCACCAGAAAGAACTGTCGGGCATCAGCGTCTATGGCCAGGAGGCCAACCCCAGCACCTGGAAGATGGCGCACATGAACGTGGCCATTCGCGGACTGGAGGCCAACCTCGGGCAGTCGTATGCCGACACGTTCTTCAACGACCAGCACCCCACGCTGAAAGCCGACTTCATCATGGCAAACCCGCCGTTCAACCTGAGCGACTGGGGAGCCGACAAGCTGGAGAAAGACCCACGCTGGAAGTTCGGACTGCCACCTGCCGGCAACGCCAACTTTGCCTGGATGCAGCACATGATTCATCACCTCTCGCCTACGGGTCGTATCGGTCTGGTACTGGCTAATGGTGCCTTGTCGTCGCAGACAGGCGGCGAGGGTGACATCCGCCAGCGCATCATCGAGGCCGACTTGGTGGAAGGCATCATTGCCCTGCCCTCGCAGCTGTTCTATTCTACGGGCATACCCGTATCCTTGTGGTTCCTTACACGCAACAAGCAGCAGCCCGGCAAGACGCTCTTCATTGATGCCCGCCAGATGGGCACGATGGTGACCCGTGCCGTGCGAGAGTTGCAGCAGGAGGACATAGCCCGTATTGCCGGCACCTTCGAGCAGTTCCGCAACGCTACGCTTGAAGACGAGAAGGGTTTCTGTGCCGTGCGCACCATCGACGACATCCGTGCCCAGGACTTCATCCTCACCCCCGGCCGCTACGTAGGCATAGCCGAGCAAGAAGACGACGGCGAGCCGTTTGCCGAGAAGATGCAACGCCTGACCAGCGAACTGAGCGCCCTCTTCACCGAGAGCCACCGCTTAGAGGAAGAGATTAAGAGACAGTTAGCAACAATAGGAATAGTAATCTAGAAAATCTAGAAAATCTAGAAAATCTAGAAAGTCTAGAAAATCTAGAAAAACCAAAAAAACCAAAAAAGCAATGACAAACAACCCTACCCCCAACATCCCAGCTGCCAAGATAGACTCCGTCCTCCGCAAGCAGACCAACTGGAAGAACCTCTGGTTCTACCAGAAGACGGTCGTACTCTTTCAGCTGACCTACGTCTTCACACGGCGCTTCTTTCCTGCCTACGGAGACCGCACGGTTGATCAGATGGTGCAGGCGGCACGCTCCGGCAAGCAGAACATTGTGGAAGGGTCGGCTGACGGGGTGACATCTATGGAGATGGAAATGAAACTGCTCAACGTGGCACGTTCCAGCATCCAGGAACTATTGGAGGATTATGAAGATTACTTGCCTACCCACCATCTGACGAAGTGGACTGCCGGACATCCGCGCTATGATAACATGCTCCGCTATTGCCGGACGCACAACCATATCGGCGACTATGAGAAATTCTTCGAAAAGTGGAACGACGAGGAATTGGCTAATATCGCCATTACGCTCTGCCACATGGTGGATAAGATGATGATGACCTATCAGAAGAAGAAAGAAGAAGAGTTCGTCACCGAGGGTGGCATCCGCGAACGAATGACTGCTGCTCGCCTGGGCTACCGCACCAACCAGCGCGAAGCCATAGAACACTTATCACACGAGGTGGAGCGACTCAAAAAGGAAAACGAGCAACTTAAGAAACAAGTGTAAATTCTCTTTTATCAAATCGAACAGATATGACCAAGAAACAAGCTATACAACTCTTCCAAGAGCGCAAAGTTCGTACCGCATGGGACGACGAACAGGAGAAGTGGTACTTCTCCATAGTAGATGTTGTGGAAGCACTAACAGATAGTGTCAACCCAACTGATTACATTAAGAAAATGAAGAAGCGTGACCCTGAACTTGCTAAAGGGTGGGGACAAATTGTCACCCCCCTTTCGCTACAAACTCCTGGTGGCAAGCAACGGATGAATTGCGCCAGTCAAGAAGGTCTTTTCCGTATCATACAGTCAATCCCATCGCCCAAGGCGGAGCCGTTCAAGCAATGGATGGCACAGGTTGCAAGTCAGCGCATTGACCAAATGCAAGACCCAGAACTGAGCATCGATCAGGCCATCATTGACTATAAACGTTTAGGTTACAGCGATGCTTGGATTAACCAGCGCATCAAAAGTATTGAGGTTCGAAAAGAGCTGACCGATGAATGGAAACGTACAGGCGTGCAGGAAGGATTGGAATACGCCTCACTCACCGACATCATCACTCGCGAGTGGAGCGGTTTCACCACCAAGCAATATAAGCACTACAAAGGTTTGAAGAAAGAGAACCTGCGCGACAACATGACTAATCTGGAGATAGCCCTTAATATCCTCGCGGAAGCATCAGCCACAGAAATCTCTAAAGACCGTAATCCCAAGGGCTACAAT
>ONRS01000108.1 GCA_900320255.1 uncultured Prevotellaceae bacterium | reverse complement strand
GCAATGTCGAAAGCACGCCTGACATATCTATCGTCGTAGTGGTTGACGTACTTCTTGATTCTACTTCATGAGACAGATTTGTCTCTGTGCCAGAGAAGGTGCCGGGGAAATCATCAGGACCAACGAAAGTCCACGTATATAATAATGAAGGAGTTGCTACTGTCGTTGGATTTCCACTAAAAGTATTGTCATTGACAACAACGAAGTTAACCGTCAATCCAACCCAAGGTTGAGATGGGGTAATCTTGATTGTTCCATGATTTGTTCTATTACCACCATCTGTGAAATCATCATCCCAATTATTTGTATGCGTCCAATATACAAATGTCACTCCATTAAAATCGGAACCATAACTGTCTCCGCTGGAAGAATGACGAGGATACCCCGAACCACTCCAATTATAGTTACAGGATACAGGGTTATTGCTACCATCAACAACATACCAACCTATTGAAAGTTTTCCATTTAAGTCACTAAGAGCTGACAAACCAAGTCCAGAAACAATATCATCCCAGTCTATTGTAAATGTTTGCTGCGATTGGTCTGTTAAAGAAGACATTTCTTTTTCTTTATTTGGTTCAGGTGTTGTTGCTCCCCACGCACTCCCAAAACTCAGGAGGAATACGGACAGGAGGAGGAGGGCCCGGCGGGCGAGGCTCGTCGGGTGGTTGAGGAGGCTGCGGACTGCAGACCCACTGGTGGCGGGCATCGGATGGGAGATCCGATGCGACGTAACGCTGGGCGTGCCTTGCAACTCACGCTGCTGCGCCGGGGCTGTCTGTATGTTACTCTTTCTTGACTTTACGTTTTCTAATTCACAATGCTTAATGCTTGATGCATAATTCATCATGGCTGTATCGTTTTAATTTGTTTGTATTCTAATATAGTTAGCCTCGGCAGCTCATCTGCCGAGGTAATAGTTTTCTTCATGATGACACAATCTGGGGAGGGAGAGGCTAACGACTTAAATCAGTAATAATGACATGCCAAGTGTTTGCCTCATCATTTTTATCTTGCAAAACATAGCCTTTCTCAATTAGCTGCTGAAGTGCTTTTGATACTGCTACACGGCTAATACCAACGATTTCTGCTAATTCAGCCGTTTTTATGGCAGGATTATATATCAATTCACGCAATATTGTGCTTACTGCGGGACTATTGAAAGTGACGGTCTCACCGTCATACCACCATAGATTATCACCACGTTGAGTAAGAAAAGTGATATAACCTGCTATCTCGTCAGCAACCAATTGAACAAAGAAGTCACGGAATGGCTTAATATCACCTAAACTTGCCAACGCTCCGTCAGAAGGCGCTTTGCCAACCTTCAGGTCTGCCCGATGCAATGCCTCTAAATAGGCCTGTTTCTTACGGGAGCGAACAACTATCATTGGGTAACCATGACGGGTCAAGATGTAATTGACCAGCAGTCGGGCTATGCGACCGTTACCATCCTCGAAGGGGTGGATGCGGATATAGCGGTAGTGGAACAGGATGGCCAAGTCAACGGGGTGCATCTCACCACGCTGCTCTTCCTCGTTATACCAACGCACGAGGTCGCTCATCAAGGCGGGCGTCTCCTCTGGCGAAGCATAGTCGAAGCGGTCGCCATAGCGGGTAATGACCGAGTTGGGACGGGTCTTGTACCGTCCTGCATGAATGGTGAACGACGTAAAAGCGCCTCCGGGCAGGTTGCGGTATTCTTCATAGTCTTCACGAAGCAACGTCTTATGGAGCTGACGAATGAAGGTCTCGGTCAGCGGGTAGTCTTTCACCTTTGCCTCTTCCTGCATCATCTTCAAGCCAACATCACTGGCTTTCATCTCCTCCAAGTCTTTCATTTTAGCACCTTGTATTACCTGACCGAAGAGCAACAACAACTCTGTCTGACCGTAAGTCAGCGTATTACCTTCTATATGGTTTGAGTTGTAGTTGAAGTCAAGCGAGAACCTAATGCCCAGCCTTCTCTGGTCATCCTCCTGAAGTGGCTGCATTGACTGCCACCTTTCGTAAACTGTCTGAAGTTTATTCTTTGCTGCCATAATACTTAGTATTTACTATTTCACCTGCAAAGGTAACACTTTTTAACCAAATAACCAAGAAAACAACCCGAAAAAGGTTTCATTTGTAACCTTTTTTGGTTACATTTTTCGGTTATTGAAGTTTTCCTCCCCTTGTGACCCCCTCTCGCTCCCCCTGTAGGGGGAGGACAGTATGTGTGCATGCCCTTGTGTAGTAATAGTCCCCCTCCTACAGGAGGGGATAGGGGAGGTCACTTATGGCTTAATTTTTGCTGATTATCTCGCAGTTCATAGAGGTGGGAAACCTTTTTTGGTTACATTTCCTTTTACGGCACCCTATTCCAAGGTTCCAGATTGTGTCCAATAAGTCAAAGACCGCTGTAGCGAGTGAAGAGCGAAAGCTTGCTTTCATGCTCTTCCGAGCGTTTCAGGTTTTCGAGGCAAAGCCTCAAAGACCACGTTTTTTACTAAATGAGTGAGTGTATTTGCTTGTTTGTTAAATATATTATTGTTGTTACATATAGTGTAGTTTCTAAATGATTCCCTAAATGTTAAATTCCCGGCAGTGACGCTTCACTGCCGAGATTGTATCTGTTTGTAGTTTTAGTAATGCTTTTTACGTGGTGCCATGCGCGGGGCAAGCATCTGGTCCTTGCTCAGCGTCATGTAGAAGCGGTAGAGCATGTCGCGACGGTAAGTGCCATCGACATAGAGCTTGATCTTCATTTCGTGGTAGATCTTCTTGTCTTCCGCCATGGGGAGCGTTGGCTCGGCGATGTAGCCGAAGATGAAGGGCTGGTAGTTTGTGCCGCCTGCGGGGTCCCACTGGGGGCCTGCCGTGCCGTCATTCAAGTACCAGACGGGTATGCCGCCCACTTCGTCACCATCGGCCGTGGCCGTCTGGTTGCGGTAGAAGCCGTTGGTGGTTATCTGCTCGGCTGTCAGCCATGCGCCACCCTTGGTGGCTGCGGTGTACCAGGTGCCTGCCCAGTCGGTGTTGAGCTCCCAGTGGGTTCCTTCGGTGCCGAAGGCTACTGAACTGTTGGTGCTGACCTTCGTTACCTTTGGCAGGAGGTGGAAGTGGCCGTAGTCGTGGAAGGTGAACTCATAGAGCTCGTTCTCTATCTCCTTAACGCTGCACGGATAGACGCCGATGGGCGGGAAGTCGTAGGGTATAATCTCGAACTTATAGTCATCAATCACGATGGGGATGATGCGATAATCGTTACGGGCAATGTAGTTCCACTCGTTATCAGCATTGTTGCTGATGAGGGCATAGCGGTATTCGGTATCGCTCATCTTCAGGGTCAGGTAGAAGAGGTGGTCTGCATTAGCAGGCGTTGCACTCTCGTTAACATAGAAGGTGAGGGTCTGTGCGGGATCGCCTGTGCTGGGTGCTACGGCTACAGACTGCTGAGCGGTGGGTATGCTGTAGGTATAATCCACCGTTGCGGGAGTGCCGTTCAGGTTCGGTTGTATGTCCTTATGATGGGCCTCCATATCATCCCTATAAGTAAGTGTTGGCAACAGCTTGAGGTTATTCTCCACATTGCTGGTGACATCAGAAAGTGTGATGCTCTGAACAGTTACTGCAGCACCCGTCTCATTGAAGAGCCGAATCTCCATCTTTGCCAACAAACGGACGACGATGAGGTCTTTCTCTGTGTCAGTGGCGGCGATGGTCTGCACGTTGCTCATGGGGATGCCCTTTTCGCCGTAGCCGTTATTAGCGGCAGTGGGGTTGAAACCATTACCGTTGATGGTAGCTGTCTTGGCGGCAGCGGCGGCTTGGGTTATAGTGCCACTGACGGCCAGTTCCGTAGGTGTTGCCCCTATGGCGGGAACGGTACCTTGAGTGAGGCCTAACAGGGTACATACATTTGCTACGCTGATGTTGGCAAAGCTGTAAGCCACATAGGCACCTTTTGTTATTTCGCCAATCTCGTCAATCTCCTGTTCTGCACCAGCAGCGGGGCGGCACGCCCAGCTCTTCTGCACTTCGCCGTCTTCATTCGTGAGGATGACCACCCAAAGGTTCATCATCTCATCGTCCTGACCATTTGCGTCTTTCCATGCATAGACATCCCTTGCCCTTGTCTCGCTTTGTGTAGCGATGCGGAGGGTGAGTTTGCCGTTGTCTGTAGCGGGGTTTCCTCCGGTGTTGCCTTCGGTAGCATCGTCAGACGAGCAGGAAGCCATTAATAGGATGAAGAATGAAGAATGAAGAATGAAGAATGCTGCACGCTGCAACATTCTCCCTACCCTATTCTCTTTTTCGGCGTATGTATGTGTTGTAAGTCTCATAACTTATTCTATTTTCCTAATTTGTCTTACATATAAATAGGTGCATGCTCAAAGATGTCCCACTTCTTCACCTTGATGTGGATGGTTATATCGCCCTCAGTCTTACCTATGCGGGAGATATAAACACGATAGATATTATTACGGACAATACCAAACTCCATGCAATTTGCTGAAGTGGAAGCTTCGGTCGTACTCATGTCCGCGCCTAACTTGGCTGTATAAGAAGAAGAGGAAGTACCCTGGTGACGCATATATCCATAATATATACGATGCTGTGGGGTGCCTGCACCATTGGTGTAATAATCACCTTCTACAGCAATACCTGTTGCAAAATTAAACAGCCTTGAAGCGCCCCACAAAGTATTTTCCATTGGGTAAGTAATAATGACATTCTCACCAGTTAACGCATCCTCGGTATAAGTAGGATAGCCTGCTGTGCTGCCCGATGCTGTTACAGCGGAATGTAAAGAAGCAACACTCTTATAATAGCCATTAGCCGTCAGCGTGGTAACAGTTGACAAATCACCAAAGCTTGCCAGCCGGTTCTTCATATAAGTCAGTTCACCGTCAACCTTCGTGCGGGTTGCAGGGTCTAACACATAATTCGTACCACTTTCGTCAGCCAGATAAGTGATAGCGGGCGTTTCCTTAATTTCGTCAGCAAGACGCTTGATAAGGTATTCACCGCCGTTCGTCACATTACCAGCATTAAGATTAAACGGTGTAATACCTGTGACGACGAACTTATCTGTTCCTCCTTCAACGGTGTATTCATAACCAGGCGTGGTATAAGCAGCATTATCAGCACTGGTCTTATAGCCATTCGAACATGCCGACCAGAAATCAATTCGAGCTGCCATACGCTCAATAATAATATCTTCAAACGTATAAAGCAAGCCACCCGAATAATCAGTTGGTGTGGTAGTGGCAAAGTTCATTGTATAGTCTGATTCTGAAGACATAATGAAACCTGAACATTCCGAGGCTAACGACATCTCGTTGCCACTATATAAACTGTTGAGCTTGTAACTCTTTACATCACCAAGCGTAGTGACCTGACCACGTAGGTCTGCGTTAGCTACCACGATAGCATGGTAGGACTTGGTATAGTCTATCTCGTTCTTTTGCAACTGCTGGTTACCCGTAGTGTAATATGCTTCAATGACTTTCGTCGTCCCTAAGTCACTACCATTAGCGGGCAACGGGTCGCCGACACGCGACACTGGATAATATTTCACAAAGTTCAAGGGCGTTTCATCACTGCCATTGATTCCATTATTATCCTGATAGAGAATGAGCGTAATACCCGTAACGGCATTCTCACGTAGGAATCCCGCTTCACGACCATCGCCGTTTTCGCCGGAAGTGGGTACTTCGCCCGCACGAGTATCGTCACCACGACCATTACTGATGCCGATAGTCAGATTGATGTAGGTTGTGGAACCTTTCGGAACACCAACAACCTCGTTCTCATCATCTACCACCGACGAACAGCCAACAAGCGCCGACAAGCAAAGTGCTGTTAGGAGAGGCTTAGTCAATATATTGAATACACGCTTTCGCATATATAACATTTACAAGTTTTCAATCTGTATGCGCTTTGCCCATGAGAGCACATCGATGCATACATATAATTCAGATATCTGCTCCCACTCTTCACCCTTCAGGAAGAACTCCAGACGGTAGTCGTACTCACGGTCGAGGTATTCCTGGGGCTTGTAGGAGTATATTTCGTAAGCCGTACGTCCTTCGCTGAGGATTTCGGCCAAGTTCAACACTGCGATGTCCTGATTAGTCGATTTCTTACGGATGCACAGCACTGCGTTCTCACGAGGCGTGGGGCTGTACTTCAGTCGGTTGAACATCAGGTCGTAGTGAGCAGAACGCTGTACGCCCATGGTGCCGTTGCCATCGTAGGTTGTGGTCCATGCGGCATAGGGGCGATAGATAAGAGAGTCAGTAGGAATAATGAGGCTGTTCTGATAGTCCACATCGCCATTAGCATCGACGATGAACACCTCATAATCCTCATGGTCAACATCCTCAGGATGGTCAATCTCGCGCAGCGAGATGTTCAGATGATTCGTGTCACGAATAAGGCTGACCGTAGCGTATGTAGGCTCACCGCTTACCACCTTTACCAAGTCGATGCCGTTGCTCTGGACGGTGCCATCAGCATTTTGATGATACTTAGTAACACCGGGGATATTGGCAGCTGTGGCATTCAGCATGGTCAGCGTGTGCCACATGGTGTCAAGCGGAGCAGCGTTAGACACATTGAAATAAGGAGGCTGCGAAGACGCTGTACGGTCGAGCTTCACAGTGAATGACTTGCGGTCAGCACCAGCGGCCATGTCGGTCTTACGATACTTGGCACCCGGTGTCGTGAGAGCCGTGTTCCAGTCTTTCTGCATGGCCACGGCCTGAAGACGGTACGAGTGGTCGGGAGCCAGCTCCTGCTCGGTGAAATGGATGTTATATCCATACGTCGAGAGCTCGCTCCCGCTCACCGT
>ONRS01000017.1 GCA_900320255.1 uncultured Prevotellaceae bacterium | reverse complement strand
TTATCCGCATATCGGTAAATTTCTTTCTGTATGGATCGAACTTCTGCATTTTTACAGCATTAGGACTAATACTCCATGTTGGCCTTTGCTCTTTGCGGACAAAAGATAGTCTATGCTGCTGTTGGCAACTGTCTTTTCTAACGATATCGTAATTGCTCATAACATCCCACTGACATATAGAGCTAGTTCTAATGGCTATGTTGTCTTGGTTGACCGTTGTACTGTCCACGCAGTTTTGGCCAACAGCAAAACAAGGCATAAACAACAGGACGATTACTCCCAGAGATTTCTTTGATACAACCATATAATTCCCGATTTGTCTGTTTATATTAATCCGTTTTGAAGATAATATCACAGGAGACCCCGTGTGAGCAGACCCCGTGTGAGCACGCTCGGCAGAGGAAAAATACGTTTTGCTCTGTTCTCGCTTAATCGTTGCTTTAACTTCTCTCTGATTAGCATGGGGGAAGGAATTAGAGTGTCCTTACAATGTTTAGGAACTCGGAAAGTTTGCGAACATCAACTTTCGGGAAATCGTAGCGTTTCAGTTCATCGAAATGGCGATCGTTGCTCACAATATAAGTGGCTCCGGCAATGACGGCACAGTCAACGAACTTGTTGTCGTCAGGGTCGGCAGTGATGAGGTTGAAACGGTAGGTGGGATTGACGCGCTCCAGATTCGGGGTCTCCATCAACTCCTTCAGCACGGTGTTGGCGATGATAAGGTTATAGCGTTTGGCCAATATTTCGTGGTACTCATAGAGTATCTCGTTGGTGACGCAGAGAGTGTATTTACTGGCACGAAAAGCCTGCCAGATGTCGTTGTTGTACGACCCTGGCATGATGACGTTGACGAGGCAGTTGGTGTCGAGGACTATCTTCATCAGTATGGTGTCCTTTCGTGCTGGTCGGCCCATTCGTCGAGGGTCTGCTGGGTGATGTCGTTCTGCTGCTGGAACTGCAGGAGCAGACGGTCTGTCTTCTTGCGATAAAACTGGAGCAGTATGTCTTGAAGTTCCTGCTGCTCTTGCTCCGTGCTGATATACGACATTAGGCTCAGCACGTTCAGTTGGGCGGGGTTCAATTGAGTTGTAACCATGTTCGCAATATTTTTTGTGATAGACTGTTGCAAATAGATGTATATCAGATGGCATAGGTGGTTATGCGCTTAAACTTCTCATACGTTCCCCTTGCCTTGGTCACTTCTTCGGCTGACACTGGTGTAGGGTGCTCAAGGTTGTATTTGAAGCGCTCCACGTCCTTACCATTCAGTATGAGTGTTTCTTTGATTGGTCTTGCCATGATAAATACGTATTTAAGTTGAATATTCGGCTGCAAAGGTACAAAATTTTCTTCAAAAATGCATTGTTTAGGGCGTTAAATATGCGAAAAGTGGGCGAAGATGTATTTTCAATACAGGTTTTACGGCTGGCTTGGCGTGGGTTACATCAACCGTTCCTGTATTCCATGGAACTTTATAAAGCACCTCCGACAACATTGCCGGAGGCGCAAATCGTTAATTAATAGGCGTGGTCGTTCTTGATGTCTTCCTTGTCGAGCTTCTTCTTGTCGATGGCGCGCCAGGCATAGACGATGTAGGCCAGCACGAAGGGGACAAAGAGCGAGACGTAGAACATGGTGCGCAGGGTGAACTCACTCGAACAGCTGTTGGCCAGCGTCAGCGACGACTGCAGGTCGGCAGTTGAGGGGTAGTAGGCCGTGTGGTTCCACGCTGAGCAGAGCAGCAGGGCCAGTACGGTGAGCACGGTGCCGATGCCTGCAGGCCAGATGCCGTCGATGTAAGTTTTCGACCAGACGGTCTTGCCAATGCCATAGAGCACCAGCACTACACCTATTAATAATATAATAAGGAGATACCACATGTCGAGCAGGTTGTGCAAATACTTGTTGGGCTCCATGAAGATGACACCCTCGTCAGTATAGGCAAAGCCATCCTTCAGCAGCAGATGGACGAGGTAAGCCACAAAGAGAATGACGAACGGCACGGCAGCCCCGATGAGACGAACGGAACCGCGACTGCGAATGTCCTCGTCGTTGACGTTGTTCATGACGTAGAGAATGCCGAGCACGCGGGCCAGGAAGACCACGGCGAAGCCGAAGACGAGTACCCAGGGATTGAGCAGCGCGTCAAGCCCGTGCGAGGCGTTGGCCCAGCGGCTGATGATGGGTGTTATGGCTGTGGCATCAATCAGGTTGTTCTTTTCAATGATAAAGTTGGAGCCTTCGAAGAACGTGGCGACGGCACCGCCCAGGAGCAGCGGACCGACGATGCCGTTCAGCGTCAGACAAAACTGGAAGGTACGTGGGCCGAGGAAGTTGCCCAGCTTGTTCTGGAACTCATAGCTGACAGCCTGTAGCACGAAGGTGAACAGGATAATCATCCACAGCCAGTAGGCACCGCCGAAGCTGGTGGAATAGAACAAGGGGAACGAGGCGAAGAACGCTCCGCCGAAGGTGACAAGCGTAGTGAAGGTGAACTCCCACTTGCGGCCCGTGGAGTTATAGACAAGCCGACGCCCTTCTTCCGTATAGCCCAGGCTGCGGGCTACGGAGTTGGCCCCTTGCACAAAGAGCAGGAACACCAGCAGAGCCCCTAACAGTGCTACGATGAAGCACCAGTAATGTTGCAGAAAATCGTATGTCATGATTATTTACAATTTACGTATTTACAATTTACTATTTAGAATAACCAGGTCCTTTCTTGATTTGCTTGAGCAGAATATTGATTTCAACGCCCAGCAGGACGGTAAAGAGCACGAGGAAGATGAAGAAGGTCAGCATGACCGAACTGGAGTGGAGGTCAGAGACTGCCACCCAAGTGGGCATCATGTCCTGAATGGTCCAAGGCTGGCGACCGAACTCAGCCACCAGCCAACCACTCTCTGAGGCAATGTAGGCCAGTGGTACGAGTGCTATTGCCACCATGTAATGCCACGCTGGCAGACGGGCGATGTCGTACGAGTCGGTCTCTGTCTCAGGCAGCAGCCCTACGGCAGCGAGCAGACGGCGCACGATGACCGAGACGTAGGGAATCTTAAAGGCCAGCAGCACGATGGCGGCAAAGAAGAGGATGAACACACAACCCATTCCCACCATCACGCGGAAGGCCCAGAAATTAATAGGTATGGAGGGCACGATGTCGCGCTTGTCCTTGATGTAGCCATAGCCGAAGTAGGGCATATTCTCCTTAAGCGTTGAGAGTTGGGCGTTGAGCGTGGCTTCGTCAGCCCCATTTTTCTTACCCTTCCTGTAGTCCGCCAGGGCAGAAATGGCCAGCTTGCCACGTGCAATCTTCTCGTCAACCGAAGGCTCCACATGTCCGTCGGGTGTGGTGTAGCCTTTCAGAATGTCGTTGATGCCAGGCACGAAACCGTGCGGGTCGTCAGTTGCCATGATGCTCAGGGCGTAAGGCATGTCAATCTTCAACTGGGCTTCTTCCTCGTTCTGATAGTCAGGCTGACCGAAGGGGCTCACCCAGGCTACGGCCGTCAGTCCTTGGTCAGTACCGCCATTGTAGAGCGCCTCCATGGCAGCCAGCTTCATGGGCTGGGCCTTGGCCACCTGCTGACCGCTGATGTGGCCGGTGAAGGCAGCACCCAGCGAAGCCACGAGGCCCACGATGCCTGCAATCTTGATGCTCTCCTTGGCCAATCGGACCTCGCGCTTTTTCCACAAGTACCAGCAGGACACGGCCACCACAAAGACAGCACCGATGATCCAAGCGGAGATAACCGTGTGGCAGAACTTGCCGATGGCAAACGGCGAGAGTGCTACCTGAAGGAACGACACCATCTCGTTACGCATGGTGTCAGGATTGAACTCGCAGCCCACAGGACACTGCATCCAGGCATTAGCCACAAGAATCCACCATGCCGAGATGGTGGCTCCCAAGCCTGTCAGCCAGGTGGAGGCCAAGTGGAAGCCCCGTGACACCTTTTTCCAGCCAAAGTACATGACGGCAACGAACGTGGATTCCATGAAGAAGGCGATGATGCCCTCGATGGCCAACGGAGCGCCGAAGATGTCGCCCACGAACCATGAGTAGTTCGACCAGTTGGTGCCGAACTCAAACTCGAGAATGATGCCCGTGGCAACGCCCATTGCGAAGTTGATGCCAAAGAGCTTCTGCCAGAACTTCGCCACGTCGCGCCAGAAGGATTCCCCTGTGCGATAGTAGATGGTCTCCATGATACCCATAATGACTGCAAGGCCCAGCGTGAGCGGTACGAACAGCCAATGGTAGATAGCGGTGAGTGCAAATTGCGCTCTCGACCAGTCAATGGTTCCCGCATCAATGTTTAAAAGCAAGTTTGTCATAGCTATATACAGTTTACAAATAATTATTCAGGCAAGGCCCTTTCTGTCATTTCCGTAGCCACGAAATCGGCCTCACCGCCCTTCTCTGCGTGGGTGGAAAGGAAATCGGGGAAGAAAAAGACTTTCAGGATGGCAAACATGATAAAGAGCTTGATGATGATAATCGTCCATAACGTCTTGCCAAGTGTCATGTTACGAAAACCGTCAACATAGAGGTCGTAGGCCCTGTATAGAAAACTCTGCTTGTTCATAGTCTGCCAACATGGATTTTTATTAACAATGTTGCAAATATACAATATTATTTGTTATGTTCCAAATATAAAAACCAGTTTTACTAAAAAATGTTCAATTTTTGGGTAAATCTCTTAAAATATGGCTTGCTAATGACGAGTAAATGGATTTTTTTTTGTCGTTTCAGCAGAAAGAATTATCTTTGCAGCTAAAATAAGTGAAGAAGATGAAAAAATATATTTGGATTCCTCTTGTTCTCCTGATACTTGTGCTTTTGGCAGGCATCGGTTTCTTGGGGTATAGTTTCTTTAAGGAGCGTGAGGCTAATGAGGCCATGCAGGAACTGGCAGCCCTCGACAAGCAGGAGATGGAGAACGAATACGAGCGTTTCGCCTTGCAGTACAGCGAGATGATGACGCAGATCAACAACGACTCCATTCTTGCCCAGCTGACGAAGGAGCAGATGCGTACTCAGGAGTTGCTGGCCGAGCTGAAGCAGGTGAAGGACGATGACGCTAAGGAGATAGCCCGTCTGAAGCGTGAACTGGCTACCGTGCGTGCTGTGTTGCGAGACTACGTGATGCAGATAGACTCGCTGAACCGCCAGAATCAGGAGCTGATAGCCGAAAATACTCGCATGCAAGGTGAAATGGATGAGGCCTCGCGCACCATAGAAGACCTGAGTACCGAGCGCGAAACGCTTTCAGAACGTGTGGCAATGGCTGCGCAGCTCGATGCCCATGCCATCACCATGACCCCGCTGAAGAAGAACGGCAAGTCGGCCAAGAAGATGAAGGACTGCAAGAACATTGCCATCTCCTTCAATATAGCCCGTAACGTGACGGCAGAGAACGGCCAGCGTACCGTCTATGTGCGTATCACCACTCCGACAGGTGAGACGCTGAACGGTGGCGGCACTATAACCTATGAGAATCGAACCATTGAGTACTCTATTAAGAAGGTGATTGAATATACAGGTGAGGAAACACCGGTCACGATGTACTGGAATGTGGCAGAATATCTGGGTGCAGGCAGCTATAATGTCAGCATCTTTGCCGACGGCAACATGATAGGCTCGCGCAACTTCACCTTTAATTAAGAAAGAATAAAAACACGCAAATATGAACAAAACCTTAGGTATTTTAGTCATGTTGTTTGGTTCGCTGGTACCAGCCACTGCCCAACGCATGCTCAATCTCGACAGTTGTCGGGCATTGGCATTGCGTAATAATAAGCAGCTGCAGGTGTCGAACGTCAAACAAGATGTTGCAGCCAACCTGCGTCATTCGGCACGCACGAAATACCTGCCCCACGTCAGCGCGGTAGGTAGTTATGTGCATACCACCCGTGAGGTGTCGGTCCTGAGTGACGGCATAAAGGGCATGTTGCCCAATCTGGGCACTTCGATTGCGTCAGGCCTGGGAAACGAGATGGGGAATATGATAGGCTCTCTGCCTCCTCAGACGCTTGCAACTCTTGGCCAGTTGGGCCTTTCGCCAGAGGCCCTCTCACAGCTGACGCAGCCCGCAATGCAAGACATTAGTGCCAGTGGCAACGCGTTAGGACAGGAAATTGTCGATGCTTTCCGCACCGACACCCGTAACATTTGGGCCGGTTCGGTCATGTTGACGCAACCCATCTTCATGGGCGGAGGCATCATTGCCCTGAACAAGATGGCCGACATTGGCGAGGACCTGATGCGTAACCAGTCCGACTTGCAGCTGCAGTCAACTATCTACACCGTCGATCAGGCTTACTGGCAAGTGGTGTCGCTCCGGCATAAGAAGAAGCTGGCCGAAGCCTACCTTGAACTGGTGAAGAAGCTGGACACCGACGTCAGCAAGATGATTGACGAGGGCGTGGCTACCCGTAGCGAGGGACTGAGCGTCAAGGTGAAGGTGAACGAGGCCGAAATGCAGGTGACACAGGTGAATGACGGCCTGGTGCTGTCGAAGATGCTGCTTTGCCAGCTGTGTGGTCTGCCTCTTGATGAGCAGATTCTGTTGCCCGAAGAGACGCAGGAGAACCTGGTGGTTGACACTACTGTTCAGCCTGTGGATGTGGCTGCAGGCATTGCCAATCGTCCGGAAATGCGCATGCTGCAGAATACTGTTGACCTGAGTCGTCAGGCCACCAATCTGCTGAAGGCAGGCAATCTTCCGCAGGTGGCACTTGTCGGAGGCTATACCATTACTAATCCGAGCGTGTTCAACGGTTTCGAGAAGAAGTTCGGCGGCATGTGGAACGTGGGGGTGCTCGTCAGGATTCCCATCTGGAACTGGGGCGATGTGGCCTACAAGGTGCGTGCCTCTAAGGGTGCAACCGCCATTGCCAACCTCGAAATGGCTGATGCCCGTGAGAAGATGGAGCTGCAGATTAACCAGAGCCAGTTCCGCGTGAACGAAGCCTTCAAGAAACTGGAGATGGCGCGTACCAACATTGAGCGTGCCGACGAGAACCTGCGAATGGCAAACCTCGGCTTTCAGGAAGGCGTGATACAGAGCACGACCGTGATGGAGGCCCAGACAGCCTGGCTGCAGGCGCAGTCGCAGAAGATAGACTCCGAGATAAACCTCAAGCTCAGTCAGGTGAACCTGCAGAAGGCTACAGGAACATTAGTCCCATAAGCCCTATATGCCGTATAAGCCCTATAAGACCCATAAGACCCATATAAAAACAAAGAAAGAATTATGTCACAAGAAAAAACTCAACATAACAATATTCTGTTTGCCATCCTTGGCTTTGCAACAGTAGTGATTATCGTTGCCCTTATTGGATATTTCGCTCTCGACCGTGATCCGGAGCTCATTCAGGGGCAGGTGGAAGTTACCGAATACCGCGTATCAAGTAAGGTTCCTGGACGTATCCTCGAACTTCGTGTGAAGGAAGGCGACTTCGTGAAGGCTGGCGATACGCTCGCCATTCTCGATGCCCCTGAGGTTCGTGCCAAGATGACGCAGGCACAGGGTGCCGAGAGTGCTGCTGCCGCCCTCGAGCTGAAGGCCCAGAACGGTGCCCGTCAGGAGCAGATACAGGGTGCTTACCAGTTGTGGCAGCAGGCACAGGCCGGCCTGGAGATTGCCAAGAAGTCGTACGACCGCATTCAGCGTCTCTTCGACGAGGGTGTCATCAGTGCCCAGAAACGTGATGAGGTCTATGCCCAGTACAAGGCGATGGAGGCACAGGAGAAAGCTGCCAAGAGTCAGTACGACCTGGCTGTGAATGGTGCCCGTCGTGAAGACAAGCTGGCTGCTCAGGCACAGGTGAACCGAGCCCGCGGTGCTGTGCAGGAGGTCAACTCCTACATCCATGAGACGGTTCAGATAGCCCAGATGGACGGCGAGGTGAGCAGCGTCTATCCCAAGGTTGGCGAGCTTGTTGGCACAGGTTCTCCCATCATGACCATCTCTGTGATGAGCGACATGTGGGGAACGTTCAATGTACGCGAGGACCAGCTGAACGGTCTGGCGGTCGGTTCTACCTTTACGGCTTTCGTACCAGCATTCAACAAAGACATTCAGATGAAGGTGTATTACATGAAGGATCAGGGCTCTTTTGCCGTTTGGAAGGCCACGAAGGCCAACGGTC
The DNA here is from genome assembly GCA_900320255.1 of uncultured Prevotellaceae bacterium. Lineage (GTDB taxonomy): Bacteria > Bacteroidota > Bacteroidia > Bacteroidales > Bacteroidaceae > Prevotella. The sequence continues at coordinate 16,969 of ONRS01000017.1, read as the reverse complement.
AGTATGACTTGAAGACCTTCGAAGTAAAGGCTCGTCCCGTTGAGAAGTTCGACGGTTTGCGTCCTGGAATGTCCTTGATTATCAAGTAAATGAAAATTCTTCGAGAGTTATACCACATTACGCTGCGCGAGCTGCTGATTCTGCGTCGAAATCACATTTACCGGTTCGCGATGGTGCTGTTCCCAATACTGGTGATATTCTTCTTCACCAGCATGTTGGATGAGGGCCAGCCCATCGATATGCCTATCGGTATCGTTGATTTGGACAACACGTCAACCACCCGTTCGCTGGAACAGAAGCTTGACGGTTTCCAGATGTCGCACGTCGTAGGCCACTACTCCAGCTTCTCTGAGGCACGCAAGGCCATTCAACGTAATGAAATTTACGGTTTCCTCTATATTCCGAAAGGAACGACTGACAAGCTGCTGGCCAGCCGTCAGCCTAAGATTTCCTATTATTATTCCAACACGACGCTGGCAGCCGGTTCGTTGGTCATGAAGGACCTGAAGACCATTTCCACGCTGGGCTCAGCTGGCGTAGGGCAGGGCATACTGAGGGCAAAGGGCTTGACCGACCAGCAGATAGCCACGCTCCTCATGCCCATCAAGATAGACCTGCACCAGATAGCCAACCCGTGGACCAATTACAATATCTACCTGACGACGATGATGGTGCCGGGCATTATCATGCTCTTCATCTTCCTGATTTCAGCCTACTCCATAGGTACAGAGCTGAAGTTCGGCATGTCAAAAGAGTGGCTGGCGCAGGCTGACAACAACATCCTGGTAGCTATTATCGGCAAGTTCCTGCCACAGACGCTCATCTTCCTTGCCATCGTCTTCGGCTATCAGTTCTATGTGTTCTACGTGCTTGACTTCCCCCATGCCGGCGGTCCGTGGATGCTGATATTGCTGGGGCTGATGCAGGTGCTGGGTTCTCAGGGCTTCGGCATCTTTGCCTTCGGCCTCCTGCCTTCGCTCCGCTTGTCCATGAGTATCTGCTCCCTGTGGGCTGTGCTCAGCTTCTCTATGGCAGGCTCCGCCTTCCCTGTCATGGGAATGGACGCTCCGTTGCAGTCGCTCTCGTGGCTGTTCCCGCTGCGCCATTATTGGATGATTTACCAGACCTGCGTCTTCAACGGCTTCCCGCTCATCAATGCCTGGTTCCATTTTGCAGCCCTGGCGGCTTTCATGCTGTTGCCTTGGCTGGTACTGAAGAAAATAAAGAATGCAATGCTGACTTATGTATATATTCCGTAAAGCATACGACTATCTGCAAGACCTGTGCTTCGTCTGGTTCGAAGAGTTGAAGCAGCTTGTCAAGGACGAGGGAGTTATCATCTTCTTCGTCGTTGTTCCGCTGGTCTATCCGTTGCTCTATTCGTGGATTTATAATAATGAACAGGTGCGCGATGTGCCAGTGGTGGTGGTCGATATGTCCCATTCCAGTCTCTCACGTCAGTTCATCCGCATGTGCGATGCCTCGCCTGATGTCAAGATAGCCTATTACGCCCAGGACCTTGACGAGGCACAGTCGTTAGTGAGCCGTCAGCTGGCGAAGGGTGTCTATTTCATTCCCTCTGATTTCGACGATAACCTGAACCGCATGCAGCAGGGTGTCATCAGCGTCTATTGCGACATGAGCCTCATGCTGACGTATAAGGCGGTGTTCCAGACGGCGCAGGCTGTTTCTTCCGAAATGGGTACCAAGCTGAAGACCAAGCTGGCCGGACTCTATACGGTACGCGAAGAAGTGATAAGCGCCAAGCCGCTCGACTTTGACGATGTTCCCATGTATAATCCTGCCGGTGGCTATGGTTCTGGTATACTGCCTGCCGTGCTGGTACTCATTTTGCAGCAGACGCTGGTGTTAGGCATAGGCCTGTCGGCAGGTACAGCGCGTGACAGTAACCGTTTCCGTCATCTTATTCCTGTCAATGCACCCCATTACAGCCGTACGCTGCCCATTGTCTTTGGCAAGGCGTTATGCTATTTCATGGTCTATGCCATCATGGGCACTTGGCTGCTCATCGTCGTTCCGCGTATTTTCCATTTCCCCCATCTGGCCTCGTGGCAGTCGTTGCTTACCGTCATGCTGCCTTACGTTCTTGCCTGCATCTTCTTCGGCATGATCATGTCGTGTATGGTGAAATATCGTGAGAATGTGATGCTGATTATGGTGTTTGTCAGTGTCCCGTTGCTGTTCATGACGGGTGTCAGCTGGCCGCAGAGTAACATTCCCGGCATTTGGCAGGGTGTCAGCTGGCTGTTCCCCAGCACGTTTGGAGCCCGTGCCTTTGTGCGTCTGAACTCTATGGGGGCAACGCCTGCCGACGTACTGCCCGAGTTCCGCATCCTTTGGATTCAGACGGGTGCTTATTTCCTCATCACCTGTCTGGTCTATCGCTTCCAGTTCTTCATGGCCAAGCGTGACCTTAAGAAATACGGGGATTCGGAAAATTAGTTCCGAACCCCCGCTTTTGTTTTGCTATAAAAGTGTAAATTCTTATTTCTTGATGCCCACAATCTTTGTGGCAGCCAGTTCGCGGTTGCGCCTGTTCGTTACCGTTACCACGCTTTGTGCCAGGTTGATGAAGGCCAGTCCCGTCATGGTCTCGCTGTTCAGGGCGGCAGGCTGGCCCTTGTCGCCGCTCTCGCAGATGCCCTGCACCAGCGGAATCTGGGCGAGTAGGGGGATGTTCATCTCCTCAGCCAGCTGTTTGCAGCCCTCCTTGCCGAAGATGTAGTACTTGTTCCCGGGCAGTTCGGCAGGCGTAAACCATGCCATGTTCTCAATGAGTCCCAGAATGGGCACGTTGACCTTCTCGTTACGGTACATGTCAATACCCTTGCGGGCATCGGCCAGTGCCACTTGCTGGGGAGTGGAGACAATCACGGCACCCGTAATGGCCAGCGTCTGCAGTAGCGTCAGGTGAATGTCGCTGGTGCCGGGAGGCGTGTCCAGAATGAAGTAGTCCAGTTCGCCCCAGTCAGCGTCGCCGATGAGCTGCTTCAGCGCGTTGGTAGCCATACCGCCGCGCCACAGGGTGGCCGTCTCAGGCGAGACGAAGAAGCCGATGCTGAGCAGCTTCACACCGTATTTCTCTATGGGCTCAATCAGGTCGCGGCCATCCACGTTGACAGCATAGGGACGGGCATCTTCCACCTCGAACATCTTAGGCACTGACGGGCCGAAGATGTCGCAGTCCAGCAGTCCTACCTTATAGCCCAGCCGGGCCAGTGCGATGGCGAGGTTGGCAGCTACGGTCGATTTGCCCACGCCGCCCTTGCCGGAGCTGACGGCAATGATGTTCTTCACGTCGGGCAGCAGCTTGCCCACTTCGGGGCGCGGCTTCGACTTAAACTCCGTCTCAATCTCTACCTCCACGTCCTTGCCGCAGTGGTACTTGATGGCAGCCTCGGCGGCCTTAACTGTTGACTTGAGGAAAGGGTCGGTGTCTCGTGGAAACTCCAGCACCACCTTCACCTTCTGTCCGTTAATGGCTGGTGTGTCGGCCACCATTCCGCTCTCTACCAGGTTCTTCTTCGTGCCGGCATAGGTAACGGTAGCCAGCGCGTCCATAATCATTTTGGGGTATAGTGTCATGACCTTATTGTTAATTTATTGTTTGGTCGGCAAAGGTAATCATTTCTTCTGAATTGCCCAAATATCTGCGCCTCATATTTTACCCGGCTGCCGCCCAATCCCTACGTGACAAAAAGCGTTTGTAACAATTTTTGCGCTTTTTTGTAAAATTTCTTGCAAATTGTTTGTTCAGTTCGTAAAAATGTTTTACTTTTGCAGCCGAATAAATCGAAAATCAGTAAATCGAAAATAAATATGAAGTTGAATGCATCTTACTTTTACGGCTATTACTTTTACTTTGCAGTGACCTGTGAAGCGGAAGACCGTAAGTAGTATTAAAAGATAAAAGATAAAGAAAAAGAAATAAATAAGGTCCCGCTTCACAAAAGAGTGAAAGCGGGATTTCTTTTAAATAGAAGTAAGTCAGATGAAACGAATAGCAATACAAGGACTCATAGGGTCGTTCCACGACATCGCGGCACACCTGTACTTCGAGGGCGAGCAGATACAGCTCATCTGCTGCTCCACGTTCGAAGAGGTGTTCCAGAGCCTCAGTAACGACCCCACGGCCATAGGAATGGTAGCCATCGAGAACACCATAGCCGGTTCGTTGCTGCATAACTACGAACTGCTGCGCGACTCGGGGACGACGGTGGTGGGCGAGCATAAGCTCCACATCTCACATTGCATCTGCTGTCTGCCCGACGACGACTGGGACACCATCGACGAGGTACACTCTCACCCCGTGGCACTCATGCAGTGCCGCCACTTCCTGGCTAACCATCCGCAGCTGAAGAACGTGGAGAGTGATGACACGGCCGGAGCCGCCAAGATGATAGCCGAGGGACAGAAGCGCGGCTGGGCTGCCATCTGCCATGCCGAGGCAGCACGGCTCTACGGGCTGAAGGTGCTGGAGGACCACATCGAGGACAACAAGCACAACTTTACCCGCTTCCTCGTTGTCAGCAATCCTAACAAAGCCGACATGCTGCGTCCGCTGACCGAGGCCAACAAGTCGAGCATCGTCTTCTCGCTGCCTCACGAGGAAGGGTCGCTCAGTCATGTGCTGGCCATCCTGTCGTTCTACAAGATCAACCTGACGAAGATTCAGTCGCTGCCCATCATCGGTCATGAGTGGGAATATCTGTTCTATGTAGATTTGATGTACGACGACCTGACTCGCTATCGGCAGTCAATAGATGCCATTATACCATTAACAAAGGATTTAAAGATTTTAGGAGAATATAAAGATGGAAAGCAGACGAATTGAGCCCGCAGACAGATTAGGGTTAGTGAGTGAATACTACTTTAGTAGAAAGCTGAAGGAGGTGGCCCGGCTCAATGCCGAGGGCAAGGACATTATCAGCCTGGCCATAGGCAGCCCCGACATGCCACCTTCGGAGCAGACCATTAACAAGTTGTGTGAGGTGGCCCACGACCCCACGGCCCACGGCTATCAGCCCACACAGGGCACACCCGAGCTGCGCGAGGCCATGGCACGCTTCTATCAGCGGTGGTACGGCGTCGCCCTCGATGCCAAGAGCGAGCTGCTGCCACTCATTGGCTCGAAGGAGGGCATACTGCATGTCACGCTGGCCTTCGTCAACCCGGGCGACAGCGTGCTGGTGCCCAATCCCGGCTATCCTACCTACACGTCGTTGTCGAAGCTTCTGGGTGCTAACATCGTGAACTATAACCTGCGCGAGGATAACGGCTGGCAGCCAGACTTCGACGAGCTGGAGGAAATAGTTAGTCGGAAATCCCTCAATTGTAAATTGCTTTGGACCAATTACCCCAACATGCCAACCGGCGGACGGGCACGCATGGAGACCTACGAGCGGCTCGTACGCTTTGCACGGGAGCACCATGTCGTGGTGGTCAACGACAACCCTTACAGCTTTATTCTCAACGAGAAGCTCCTCAGCCTGCTGCAGGTGCCGGGCGCCAAGGACTGCTGCATTGAGTTCAACTCCATGTCGAAGAGCCACAACATGCCTGGCTGGCGTGTCGGCATGTGTGCCAGCAATGCGGAGTTCATTTCGTGGATTCTCAAGGTGCAGTCGAACATTGAGAGCGGCACCTTCCGCGGCATACAGCTGGCAGCTGCCGAGGCTTACGACAACAGCGACGAGTGGCATCGTGAAGCCAACATCGAGACCTACCGCCGTCGTCGCCAGCTGGCCGAGCAGATCATGGACACCCTGGGCTGTACTTTCGACCCTGACCAGGCGGGCATGTTCCTTTGGGGTAAGATACCTTCTATATATAATAATGTAGAAGACCTCACTGAGCGTGTGCTCCACCAGGCCCGTGTCTTCATCACACCCGGCTTCATCTTCGGCAGCAACGGCGAGCGTTACATCCGCATCTCCCTTTGTGCCAAGGAGGAGAAAATCAAGGAAGCATTGGAGAGAATCAAGGATACCCTCCCCCCGCCCTCCCTGTGAGGGAGGGAGTGGTAACTTCTTACGGTAGAAAAATCATCAACAAAAAACAATATCAGTAGAATACCCCCAACAAGCATTCTACTCCCCTCCCTTGGGGAGGGGTAGGGGGTGGGCTTTTTATGGAATTAGAATTAGCACCCTTAAACTTACCGAGTGACAACGAACGTCCCTTCGTCATTGCCGGACCGTGTAGTGCCGAGACCGAGGAACAAGTAATCAATACAGCCAAGCAGCTGGCCTCGTATGGCTGTCATAACTTCCGTGCAGGTGTCTGGAAACCCCGCACCAAGCCCGGAGGCTTCGAGGGCAACGGCGAGAAGGCGCTGCCCTGGATGCAGGCCGTGAAGCGTGAGACGGGCATGCTCGTCTCTACCGAGGTGGCCACGCCCCACCATGTGGAGCTCGCCCTGAAGTACGGCATCGACATCCTGTGGATAGGAGCCCGCACGTCGGCCAACCCCTTTGCCATGCAGGCTCTGGCCGACGCGCTGAAAGGTGTTGACGTGCCCGTCTTCGTGAAGAACCCCGTCAACCCCGACCTCGAGCTGTGGATAGGTGCCATGGAGCGCATCAACCAGGCAGGCGTCAAGCGCATGGCGGCCATACACCGCGGCTTCTCCAGCTACGACAAGAAGATTTACCGCAACCTGCCCATGTGGCAGATACCCATCGAGCTGAAACGCCGCATTCCTGACCTGCCCATCATCTGCGACCCCAGCCACATAGGTGGCCGACGCGAGCTCATCGCCCCGCTCTGCCAGCAGGCCATGGACCTCGGTTTCGAAGGACTCATCGTCGAGAGCCATTGCGACCCCGACAAGGCATGGAGCGACGCCAAGCAGCAGGTGACGCCCGACGTGCTCGACTACATTCTCTCGTTGCTCGTCATTCGCGACGAACACGTTACCACCGAGGGCATAACCCAGCTGCGTAAGCAGATTGACGAACTCGACAATCAGCTCATGGACCTGCTCTCCAAGCGCATGCGCGTCTGCCGAGAGATAGGCCAGTACAAGAAGGAGCACAACATGACCGTGCTGCAGACCTCGCGTTACAACGAGATTCTGGACAAGCGCGGTGCCCAGGGAGCCCTTTGCGGCATGGGCCCGGAGTTCGTTGCCAAGGTCTTCGAGAGCATCCATGAAGAGAGTGTCCGTCAACAAATAGAGATAGTGAACCAGTAAGAGACCCACCCCCAGCCCCTCCCTGTGAGGGAGGGGAGTGGTTGCTCTGCTATGGATATTATTAATAAGAAACAGTAGATGTCCCCCTCTAAGCATTCTACGCCCCTCCCTCGCAGGGAGGGGGTGGGGGAGAGTCTTTATGAAAATATTAGTTATGGGAGCAGGCAAGATGGGAAGTTTCTTCATCGACCTGCTAAGTTTTGACCACGAAGTGGCCGTGTTCGAGAAAGACCCGAAGCGCATGCGCTTCACTTATAACTGTCAGCGCTTCACGCAGATGGAGGAGATACGCCAGTTCCGCCCCGAGCTGCTCATCAATGCCGTAACGCTGAAATACACCATCCCCGTGTTCCAGGAGGTACTGCCCTACCTGCCCGAGGAGTGCATCATCAGCGACATAGCCTCCGTAAAGACCGACCTCAAGGAGTTCTACGAGAAGACGGGCCGTCGCTACGTCTCCACGCACCCCATGTTCGGCCCCACGTTCGCCAACCTGCAACAGTTGTCCGAGGAGAACGCCATCATCATCAGCGAGGGCGACTACATGGGGCGCATCTTCTTCAAGGACCTCTACCAGCGGCTTGGGCTGAACATCTACGAATACACGTTCGAGGAGCACGACAAGACGGTGGCCTACTCGCTCTCCATCCCCTTCGTATCCACCTTCGTCTTTGCCGCCGTCATGAAGCATCAGGACGCGCCGGGCACCACCTTCAAGCGCCACATGCGAATTGCCAAGGGCGTGCTCAACGAAGACGACTACCTGCTGCAGGAAATACTCTTCAACCCCTACACCCACGACCAGGTCAGCCAGATACGCACCGAGCTGAAGGAGCTGCTCGAAATCATCGACCAGAAGAATGGCGACGGCATGAAGGCCTACCTGCAGAAGATTCGCAACAACGTCAGGCGCGATATTGAGGTAAAGAAATAACGCCCCCCTTCTGGTCTCTCTCTGCTGCAATACTGTTGCAGCAGAGAGAGACAGGCAGGAAGGATGACCGCAGCCATCTGCCCATCATCTTTCTTACGCCTTGGGGCTTCAATGAGTTTTCTAAACCAGGACATCAGTATTTTGAGGCGTGTGCTGAAGGACGCTTCCTCATCCTTGCACCCTGGCCCCACGAGAACCAGCGCATTTGATTTCAAATTCTTGCCGTTTTCCTTGCATTTGTCAAGAAAATTTTGTATCTTTGCATTGGCGTTCCGTTAGCTCGCCACGGCCGTCCGTTTGCTGAAGTTTTAGCAACACGGACAGAAAGGGGAGTGGGGCGGGCGGTCAACTTAACTTGAACGGGCGGTACACTTAATTGCGGCGGGCGGTGCAATCAAGTGTACCGCCCGCTGCAGTTGCTGAACTCGGCACCTTTGTACCTTCAAATCGGCCACTTCCCGTTCCAAAGTCGCCCTCTTCTTCCTGCAAAGTCGCCCTCTTCCCATGCCAAGCGGGGCTGTTGCACCATTATGGGAGTGCAGCAGCGTACCTGATTGGGGCTATAGTGCCATACCATTGCGGCACCCACCGCAACGTGGTTTCAACAAACTATAGCTTTGAACCCCTAAAATGCAGAAACCGCCGACCCTCTCGGGCCAGCGGCAACAAAACTAATTCCGTGGCTATAGACGTTCTTTTGTTAGTGAGTTCTTAAATAGTGTTAACAATCACGGCCTCGATGCAAGGTTTTACGTATTATTTGTGTTATTGTTATAAACAAGAACAAAATGATGGATATGATGAAGAAGATTATTTGGATGTTGCTTGCGCTGCTGGTGTCAGTGACAGGCTTTGAGAGTTGCAGCAAGAGTGATGACGTGACAGCAGATGGCACAACGGCAGATGGTGGCGGTACTACTCGCGCAGCTGACCTGATGGACGTTGTATGGGAATCGAGGACGGAGAGTGAGCTGATTTATCTCTCGTTCCAGTCAGACGGGAGTGTCATGCAGACCGGTTTTTGGTTAGAAGATGGTCGTGTGGTTGGTCAGTTGGATTTTGTTGCTCTTCGCTATAGCATTTCCGGCAATCGTATCAGCCTTACGGCGGTCCATGACGGCAGCGACGCCGGTACTTTGACCTATGCCATCGTTGACGGCAAACTCTTCCTGACCAATGAAAACGGCGATGTTGAAGTGTATTCGGTGAGAGCTTAGACCTTTGCCCCTAAGCCTTTGACCTTAGACCTTAGACCAAAAAAAGCCTTAGACCTTAGACCTTTGACCTTAGACCAAAAAAAGCCTTTGACCTTCGACCGCTTAAAGAAGGTTAAGAAATTTGGCTGTTACAGAATAAATGCCTAATTTTGCAGCCCATTTCGTGTAAGCCTGATGGTTTAATAACTAAAAACTCGAAACTTGAAGATATGAAGAGAACATTACTTACTTGTGTGCTTATGATGGCACTTGGCGTTGTGTGGGCACAAGGCCCGAACAACTCGGGAACTTATTATCGGAGTGCTAACGGACTGAAGGGCAGAGCCTTGAAGACGAAGCTGTCCGGCATCATCGAGAACCCCAGGAACGTGGGCTACACCGGTTTATATGAGGCCTATAAGAAGACCGACACGCGTCCTGACGGCTATGTGCGCGACTGGTATTCGAACGTCACCAACTTCCGCCACGGCATAGACAACAAGGGCAGCTACTCGAAGGAGGGCGACATGTACAACCGTGAGCACTCGGTGCCTCAGAGCTGGTTCAGCGGCTCGGGCATCAAGTCGGACATTGTACACGTGCTGCCTACCGACGGCTACGTCAACAACCGCCGCTCCAACTACCCCTTTGGTGAGGTGAAGAGTGCCACTTACACGTCGGCCAATGGCTACAGCAAGCTCGGCTCGTGTGCTACCGAGGGTTATTCGGGCACCGTGTTTGAGCCTAACGACGAGATAAAGGGTGACATTGCCCGTATATACTTCTATATGATTACGCGCTACGAGAGCACTTGCGGCTCGTGGGGGCACGACGTGTTCACCAACACCTATCCCGGACTGACCAGGTGGACGCTCAACATGATGATGCGCTGGTCGAAGCAGGACCCTGTGGATGAGCGCGAGATTGAGCGTAACAACGCGGTCTATGAGGTGCAGGGCAACCGTAACCCCTACGTCGATTACCCCGGACTGGAGGAATACACCTGGGGCGACAAGGTGGGCGTGGCCTTCAGCTACGATAACTTCGAGGGTGCAGAGATTGATCCGAGCTATGTGCACGAGCCGGTATTCTCGCATACGGGCGGTACGTTTGTGCAGTCGGTAGAGGTGACGATGAGCACCAATACTGCCGGTGCCGACATCTATTACACGACCGACGGCAGCGATGCCACGCCTCGTGCCACGCTTTACACCGGAGCCATCACCATAACGGAGACGACGACGCTGAAGGCTGTTGCCGTGAAGGGTGACAACATGAGCCGTCAGACTTCGGCTACGTTCACCATTGTGGAAGAAGACCCCACCCAGCCTGTTGAAACGGGCGACGTGGTGTTCTATGAGTCGTTCGACGAGTGCGACGGCGTGGGCGGCAGTGGTACCAACTGGCAGGATGCCAGCGGCACGTTTGAAGCCGACAACGACGGATGGCAGTACAGCGGCGCCTTTGCCGGCAACCAGTGTGCCCGCTTCGGTTCCGGCAGCAAGTCGGGCATTGTCTCTACTCCGCAGATTACGTTGACATCGGCTACCTCGACGCTGACCTTCATGGCAGCTCCTTACAACAACGACGGCACGTCGCTGAAGTTAGAGGTGGAAGGCTCGGGCGTGACGCTCAGTGAGAGCGACCTGACGATGACGACAGGGCAGTGGACTCCCTATACCATTACGCTGACGGGTAGGGGTACCATCCGCCTGAAGTTCACGCCTGCCAAGCGCTTCTTCCTCGACGAGGTGCTGATTGTGCCCAACAACGGACCGGAAACGGGGATTGACAACGTTAACGCTCACCCCTCAACCCTCAACGCTCAACACTACTTCACCCTGGACGGCCGCATGCTGCCAGGCGTGCCGACGAAGAAGGGAGTCTATATTGTGAATGGTAAGAAAGTAATTGTAAAATAATACACTCAAAAAGAATAGTAATGAAGAAACTTTTAATGGCATTATCGCTGCTGTTGGTGACAACGGCAGCGATGGCTGTGCCTGCCAAGCCGGGCTTATGGCGAACAATAACACTCAGTAACGGCACCCAGGTCAGGGTGCAGATGGTTGGTGACGAACACGGTCACTGGCTGCAGGACGCTCAGGGCGCTTGCTATGTAAATAATAATGGTACCTATGAGACGGCCGACCTGCAGGAGCTGCAGGAGCGGCGAATGGCTCGCATGGCAGCCAGGAAGGCACCGCGACAGGCCATTACCGCCTCTACGGCCGACGGCTTGGGAGCCTTCGGCACGATGAGCATGGGTGCCGTGCCCAGCATTGGTGAATACACCATTCCCGTGGTGATGGTGCAGTTCTCTGACCTGAAGTTCAAGAACACTACGACGGTGGAGAAGATGATGCGCTACTACAACGAGGAGGGCTACCACGACGAGGAGCTCTGCGTGGGTTCCGTTCGCGACTACTTCATAGAGCAGAGCGGCGGTCAGTTTGTCCCCACCTTCGAGGTGGTGGGCATTGTGACGCTCTCTAAGTCGTACAAGTACTACGGACAGAACGACCTTCAGGGCAATGACAAGAACGTCGATGAGTTGCCGAGGGATGTCATTGCGGCTGCCGTCGAGCAGTTAGGCGCAGACTTCAGTCCCTATGTGGTGCCTGCCGGCGACAGCAACCATCACGACGGCGTGCCCCTGCTGGCCATGTTCTATGCCGGACGTGGCGAGGCTACCGAATATTATAATGGCGAGAACTACCTCTGGCCCTGCGAATGGGATGCCGAGGAAGACCCCATCGGCGGTGGCGACTATGCCGGCGTACACTTCAACTCGTTCTTCATTGGCAACGAGCTGGCCAATGGTGGCGGCAGCCTCATGGGCATGGGCGTGTTCTGTCATGAGTTCGGTCATGCGCTGGGTCTGCCCGACTTCTATTGTACTAATGGCTCTTACAGCAATGACGACCCCTTCGGACTCTGGTCAATCATGGACTCGGGTGCTTACGCTGACGATGACTCGCGTGCTCCCTCGGCCTACAACGCCTACGAAAAGAGCTACTTAGGCTGGTTAGACCTGCCCGAGCTGAACTACGAGGAGAGCGAGGTGGTGCTGGCATCGCCTGAAGGACTGGGCGTGGGCTCAGCCGTCATCGTGCGCAATAGTAACACGGAGACGTTCATCCTTTCGAACCATCAGCCAAGCACCTTCTTCTCAGAGTATTACGGTGCTGGTGTGCTGGTCATCAGAGTGGCCTACAGCCAGAGTGCCTGGAACAACAACACGCTGAACAATACGAAGTCGAAGAAGCGTGCCTGTGTGCTGACGGCCGACGGTAAGACGATGTATTACTCTGCCAGCAGAACGAACCTCTACGGCGTTTCCAAGACGGCTATCGGTTCGCTGAAGACCTACAGCGGCTCAACGCTGGACATGGGCATCAAGAAGGTGACGGTCAATGACGACGGCACCATCACGCTGACGCTGAACGAACAGAGCGGCGACGATCCCGATGACCCTGACGACCCCACACCCGTTGATCCTACACCGGAAGGTGCCCTGTTCCATGAGTCGTTTAACGACTGTAACGGAAAGGGCGGTAACGACGGCCAGTGGAGCGGCAACATAGCCAACGCAACGCTTACGACTGACAACACTGGCTGGGAGTCGGAGAATGCTTACGGAGCCTATAAGTGTGCGAAATTTGGAACAGGTAGAAAGGATGGCCTGGCCACCTCGCCTGCATTCACCGTCAACGGCGAGGCTACGCTCACGTTCCGTGCCGGTGCGTGGTATGCTGCTGGCGACGGCAACGTCCTCACCGTCTCGGTGCCTGAGGGCTTCACCGTTACTGCTGAAGATGTGACGCGTGGCAGTGCCACCAACGAGGTGGAGCTGACGATGGTGAAGGGTGAGTTTACTGACTACAAGCTGACCATTTCGGGTACGGGTAACCCACGCCTCACCTTTGCTGCCCAGAAGGGCCGCTTCTTCCTCGACGAAGTGCTGGTAATGCCTGTCGGCGGAACGGAAACGGGGATTTCTAACGTTAACGCTAACGTTAACCCTAACGCTCAACACTCAACCCTCAACGCTCAACACTGGTTCACCCTCGACGGCCGCATGCTGCCAGGCGAACCCACGCAGAAGGGTGTCTATATTTATAAAGGTAAAAAGGTAAAAAAGTAAAAAGGTAAAAAAGAGAGGAACCCTGCACGGCGAGGTTCCTCTCTTTCACTTTTTCACCTTTTCACTTTTTCACCTTCTCGCCAACCGTTTCAGCAGTTCCTGCACCACCTGCCAGATGTCCTCGATGGTCTTCAGCTCCACACGCTCGCTGGTAGAGTGGGGCTCCACGATGCGCGGGCCGATGCTCGCCATCTCTATGCCCGGGAACTTCTGAATGAAAAAGCCTGCCTCCAACACAAAGTGCATGGCCACCATGCGTGGACGCCAGCCTAAGACATCCTGGAACGTGTCGCTCGTCAGCTGCAGGAAGTCCGAATGCTGGTTCTCCTGCCAGGCCGGGGCCGACATGATGACCTCCGACGTGGCTCCCTGACTGGTGAACACGTCGGCAATCTCTTTGCGCAGCACCTCCATGTCAGCATCAATAAAACTGCGGGTGTGCGTCGAGACGAAGATATGGTCTTCTTCGGTCACGATGCGCCCCACGTTGTTCGATGTCTCGACGGTGTCCTTCATTGCCTCGCTCATCTTCACCACGCCCTGTGGCGTCTGCTCCAGACAGTTCATCAGCGTCTCGAAGGCATCACGGTCGATGACCGTTTCCTGGGGCTCACACTTGGTGATGGTGCAATGAATGTTGGGGTCGTTCTGCCCGTATTCCTCACGCAGCCATTCGTTCATGCTGGCCTCCTGCTCCTTCACAAACTCTGACGCTTCGCCCGACGGCACGCAGATTGTCATGTCGGCCGTAGAGGCAATGGAGGCGTTGGCCTCGCCGATGTGGAGGTCGGCCACGTCGAAGTCGTACTCGTTATAGATGGCAGCCAACAGAGCCCATGCAGGCACCACGGCACTGCAACGGCCCTTGTTGATGTCAACGCCGGAGTGGCCGCCCAGTCCGCCTTCAAAGCGAATGTGGAACCAGCGGTGCTTGCCTGCGGGGGCGGGCACCCGCTTCATGGGAATGCGGTGGAACTGCAGACAGGCGCCGGCAGCTCCGGTGGTGATGGTGTCGTACTCCTCAGAGTCAAGGTTGATGACCTTACGTCCGCGGATGAAGTCGGGAGAGAGGTTCGCAGCGCCCGACATGCCGTCTTCCTCGTTGGTGGTGGTCATCACCTCTATGGGGCCGTGCACGATGCTGTCGTCCTCGAGTATGGCCAGTGCCATGGAGAGGCCGATGCCGTTGTCGGCTCCTAACGAGGTGCCGCGGGCCCGCATCCATCCGTCTTCCACGTAGGCCTGGATGGGGTCGGAGAGAGGGTCCTTCATGCCCACGCACACCATGTCCATGTGGTTCAGCAGCACGATGGGCTCTGCCGCCTCATGCCCCGGTGTGGCCGCTTTGCGTATCACCACACAGTTATGTTCGTCACGCTCATAGTCCAGGTTCAGCCTTTCGGCAAACTGGCAGAGATAGTCAGCCACGCGCTCCTCGTGGTGCGAGGGCCGTGGTATCTGGTTCAGCTCCTTGAAGATGCTGAACACCCGCTGGGTTGTTGCTCTTTGTTTCATCGTTCAATGGGTTTTGTTTGCAAAAGTACCAAATAATTCTGAATTTGCTTGGCAAATATGGGAAAAGTTGTTATCTTTGTCGCAACTTTTTTTAATTATGGACGATTCAACAACTAATGTCAACAGCCAGTCGATGCTTCCCGTAGGCACCTTGCTACAAGGCGGGAAGTACCGCATAGAGCGTCACCTCGCGTCGGGAGGTTTCGGCAATACGTACGTAGTAACCAACACCTATTTTGATGAGACCTGCGCCATGAAGGAGTTCTTCATGAAGGACCTCAACCTGCGCGCTCAGAATGAGGTGACCATCAGCATGCCTGACAAACGACCCTTCTTCGAGGCCCATCTTCACAAGTTTATCAAAGAAGCGTACCGCTTGCGCAAACTGCATAATGAACATCTTGTCAGCGTGCTCGACTTGTTTGAGGAAAACGGTACCGCCTATTATCTGATGGACTTCATTGAGGGCGAGTCGCTGAAGGCACGGCTAAACCGCCAGGGGCATCCGATGACAGAGGCTGAGGTCATGCCGATACTGCGTCAGGCGCTTGACGTGCTGGAGGTAGTGCATCGTGAGCAAATCTGGCATTTGGATATTAAGCCTGACAACATGATGGTGGACCGGAGCGGGTGGCTGTACCTGATAGATTTTGGCGCATCCAAACAGCTTCACACCATTGATGGGCGCACGCTGCCCACGTCGTCGGCCTTCGCCCTGACGCCCGGCTATGCTCCCTTGGAGCAGATGGAGCAGAACCTCCGCTTCTGTGGCCCATGGACCGACTTGTATGCATTAGGCGCAACCCTCTACAAACTGTTGACGCTGCAGGCAATCCCAACCCCGCAAGAACTCTTATACGGCACCCAGCTGACCTTCCCGCCAACGGTCAGCTCTAAAATGCAGCAGCTTATTACTTGGATGATGAAGCCCCTCTACAATCAGCGTCCTCAGTCAGCTGCTGAAGTGCGTGCCTTCTTGGGTGGCAATACGACAAATGATGAGACCATAGTGGGTATTCCTGCAGATGATCCAAAGGAGGAAACGCGTCCGATGCTCGACGAGCCCAACGTTGAGACAATCACGGTTAATGGCGTATCGTTTAAAATGGTTCGTGTGGAAGGCGGTACGTTTTGGATGGGAAGTGATGAGGAGGATGCATACGATAATGAAAAACCTGTCCACCAAGTGACATTGTACACGTTCTCCATCGGTGAAACGGAAGTGACGCAGGAGCTGTGGCAGGCCGTGATGGGCAGTAATCCGTCGTATTTCAAGGGCCCCCGTTGCCCTGTTGAGATGGTAAGCTGGGAGGACTGCCAAAACTTCATACGTGAGCTGAACTCGCTGACGGGCAGAAACTTCCGTCTGCCTACGGAGGCTGAGTGGGAGTATGCAGCTCGTGGAGGTAAAAAATCTAAAGGTTACGAATTCTCAGGTTGCGATGACATTGACGAGGTGGCGTGGTATTACGACAACAGCGGTGGCCAGACGCATGACGTTGCCACAAAGCGTGCCAACGAGTTGGGGCTTTATGACATGTCGGGCAATGTCTGGGAGTGGTGTCAGGACTGGTATAGTGATTACAGCTCGGGTAGTCAGACGAATCCTAAAGGTCCTTCTTCGGGCTCCATTCGCGTGTACCGTGGGGGCAGCTGGGACTACTTCGCCAGGAGCTGCCGCGTCTCGCGTCGGAGCCGCGCTGCGCCGTCGGGCCGCAACTACAACCTCGGCTTGCGCCTCGCCTTTTGAGTTCCCCAAAAAGAAAAAAAGTGCATAAATTCTGACAATCGGCAAAAGGGGCTGAGCCACAAAAGGCCAGCCCAAAAGCCGATTGTCAGAATTTATGCGTTCAGCGGGATTTGTAATCCCGCTGCGTTGAGTATAAGCATTTGCAATGCGCGAAAAATGTAGGCATGAGTTTCGGATTATAAATCCTGATACTCGCCGCGGGTGGATTCGG
>ONRS01000106.1 GCA_900320255.1 uncultured Prevotellaceae bacterium | reverse complement strand
CGTTGCAGTTAATTATGAATTTTGAATTATGAATTACAAGAATATCTTTATTGCAGTGGCTGCGAGCCTGATGCTCACAGGCTGCGGACTTTATGACAAGTACGAGCAGAAGGTGGAAACGCCCGCCAACGTCTTTGGCACCGATGCCGCTGTGCTTGGTGCTTCCAATGCCGATGGCACGGGAAGTATTGCCCAGATGTCGTGGCGTGAGTTCTTTACCGACCCGCTGCTGCAGCAACTCATTGAGCAGGTGTTGGCCAACAATACCGACCTGAACTCCGCACGTTTAACCGTAGAGAAGAGCCAGGCCTCGCTGAAAGCTGCCAAGATGGCCTACCTGCCGGCACTCAGCTTTGCGCCCCAGGGTACATTGGCTAAGTTTGACAAGAATCCATGGTCGAAGACTTACAACCTGCCGTTGCAGCTGTCCATGGACATTGATGTGTTCGGTTCCATTACTAACAAGAAGCGTGCGGCAAATGCCGTACTCCTGCAAGCTCAGATGCAGCAGGAGGCCATACGTGCCAACCTCGTCTCAGTCACTGCCCAGCAGTACTTCTTGTTGCAGGTGCTCGACCGCCAACTGGAAATTCTCACCATGACCGACAGCATTTGGAACAAGTCACTCGAGACGGAACAGTCACTGTGGGAAAACGGTAAGGCGTTTAGCACTGCTGTCAACCAGATGGAGGCTTCTTATCTCAATGTGAAGACGCAGATTGTGGATACTCGCCGTAACATCCGCTCTGTAGAGAATGCCATCTGTGAGTTGATGGCTGCCACCCCACAGCACATCAACCGGCAGAAGTGGGGCAGCTCAATTCTGCATCATGCAGATGCACAGGGTGATGCCGAACAACGCATGTTTGACACCAAGTACCTGAAACTTGGCGTGCCTGCCATGATGCTGGAGAACCGTCCTGACATCCGCATGGCCAACCACGCTATGGAGGAGGCTTTCTACAACACGCAGGCTGCCCGCTCAGCCTTCTTCCCCAGCATTAACCTCAGCGGTTCTGCCGGATGGACTAATTCTGCCGGTGGCATCGTCATTGATCCGGGCAAGCTGTTGTTCAGTGCCATTGGCTCGCTCACACAGCCCATCTTTGCCCGTGGCAAGCTGAAGGCTAACCTGAAAATCAACCAGCTGACTGAGGAAGACCTGCAGAAGAAGTACGTGCAGACGGTCATCAATGCCGGCAACCAGGTGAACGAGGCCATGGCCGACTGTCAGGCTGCCCGCGAGAAGCACCAGTACCTAACCCGCCAGGTGGAGGTGCTGCGTCAGGCCTATACCGGCACGCATGAACTGATGGACAACGGCAAGGCCAGCTACCTCGAAGTGCTGACGGCTCAGGAGTCGCTGCTTGACGCACAGCTCGGGCAGGCCATGAACATGTATGATGCTGCCGAGGCGGTCATTGCTTTGTATATCGCCCTGGGCGGAGGTTCAAAGTAAAAAGTATCAACTAAAAAAAGGCCGAAAGTATTGCACTTTCGGTTTTTTTGTGTATCTTTGTCACCTGATATAAGAATTTAGGGTCATGAGAAAGATAGTGATGATTCTTATAGCCGTACTTATGAGCAGTATGGCTGCAAGTGCTCAGACAGACAGCACAGCCGTCGGAAGGAAAAAAGTGGCTGTCGTGCTTAGCGGCGGTGGGGCAAAAGGTATGGCTCACATCGGTGTGCTGAAAGTGCTGGAACGCGCAGGCATTCCTATTGATATTGTTACAGGCACGTCGATAGGCAGCATCGTCGGTGGACTTTACGCCATCGGCTACAATGCCCATTCGCTTGACTCAATGGTCAGGGCACAGGACTGGAGCTACATTATCACCGACAAGGAGAACTTGCGCAACCAGAGCCTGAGCGACTTGCGGAAACACAATACTTACCTGTTCAGTACGGGCTTGAAATTTGGCAAGCGTGATGTCAATGCCGGTGGTCTCATCAAAGGTAAGAACCTGGCAGAGCTGTTTCAACATCTTTGTATCGGTTATACTGATTCGCTGGACTTCAGTCGTGACTTGCGCATACCCTTTGCCTGTGTGGCTACCAACATCATGGACAATAGCGAAGTGGTGTTCCACAGCGGACGCCTGCCGCAGGCCATGCGTGCCTCAATGGCCATACCCGCAGCCTTCTCGCCGGTGAGAATAGGCGACATGGTGTTAGTTGACGGAGGCTTGAAAAATAACTATCCTGTTGATGTGGCGCGCGAAATGGGTGCCGATATTGTTATCGGCATCACCCTCTCAGGAAAGCCTAAGAAGGCAGAGAACGTGTCGGGCACCATGAGCATCGTCGGCCAGATTATCGACGTGAACTGTGTCAACAAGTACGATGAGAACAAAGCCATCACCGACCTCTGGATGAATGTGGACCCTCACGGTTATTCTACTGCAAGTTTTTCGGCAGAGGCTATTGACTCATTAGTGCGTTATGGTGAGGAGGAGGCCATGCGTCACTGGGACGAAATCATCGCCCTGAAGAAGCGCATAGGCATCGACGAGACGTTCCGTCCAACCATCTATCATCCCTTACGTCCGAATGCCATGACCGAGCGGCAGCGCATTGTTGGTATTTCCTTTGAGAACATGACGGCACCTGCTGAACGCTTCTTGAAGCAGAAATTCCATCTTCAGAAGATTGACAGCATTGACGCTCAGCTGGAACAGGAGATGACCACGTCCATGCGTATGGACCTGTTCTACCAGACAGCTGAATGTCGGCTGGTGCCCGAGGGTGACGGTGTCCGTGTCGTCCTGACGGCAGGCGACCGTAAGTCGTTGCAGCTGCATGCCGGTGTGCGTTACGACAATGAGGAATATGCCACGTTGCAGTTAGGACTTGATATTCCTTTAAAAACAGCCATACCTGTCAGCACCGACATTACACTGCGTCTGGGCAAGCGTCTGATGGCGCGTGGTGAGGTGACCGTCCACCCACGGAGTTTCACCCGTCCCACGTTCAGCTATACCTTCCGTCGGAACGACGTCGATGTGTATATGGATGGAGACCTTGATTATAACATCCGCTATAACCAGTTCCAGGCAGAGTTCCTGCCGTTCAACTTTTACTTACGCCATTTCAACTTCCAGTTAGGGCTGCGCTGGGACTATATGCACTATCGCAACAAGCTGGGCTCAGATGACGCCATGCAGGTGAAGCTCGAGAACGAGCACTTCTTCAGCTATCGCGTAAGAACGGAATACAACAGTGAGGACAACTGGTATTTTCCCACACGCGGTGCGCGGTTTAATGCGGAATATGCCTATCTGACCGATAACTTTGCCAAACTGGATGACGGGGCAGGGATGAGTGAGGTAAGTGCCAACTGGCGTATGTCGTTCACCTTTGGCAGCCGGTTTACCCTGCAGCCGATGCTCTATGGCCGCCTGCTCTTCGGCAGCACCGTGCCGCCCGTTTTTGGGAACACCATGGGCGGTGACTGGTTTGGACACTATGTCGAACAGCAGATGCCCTTCGCCGGCATTGGTAACATGGAGTATGTTGACCACCAGTTTGTGGCTGTACAACTGCAGGCCCAACAGCGTATAGGAGGCAACTATTATGTGCTGCTCCGTGCAGCCGCTGCGCAGCAGGCCGACAAGGTGAACCGGCTCTTAGACCGCCGTACGCTGCTTGGTGTTCAGGCCGCCTTCTACTATAATACAATTGCCGGTCCTGTCGGGGCTTCACTGGGCTATAGTAACCGTACAAAGAAACCTTACTTCTTCCTGAATCTGGGATATGAATTTTAGTGTTTTATGAAAAGATACCTATTGGTGGTAGTGACTGCCCTCTCAGTCACGGGACAGGTGAATGCGCAGGGTTTATGGCGCACGCTGGGACGTGTTGACAGCCTGCTGTCGGAACGATATCAGCATGGTAATATTGACACTACGTATATTACGCGTCCGCAGACGAAATGGACCGTTATGGGACGACTCAACGTGTCGGGAGCAGCGTTGGAGACGGAGGGAGTAGATACGGGCACCCCGTTCCATTCAAGGATGTACGCCGATTATAAATCGACGCTTAGCGTTGGTTTGCGGTATCTGGGCGTTTCGCTCTTCCTCAGTCTGAACCCTGCCAAGATGATGGGCGATTACAAGGATTTTGAGCTGAACCTCTGTTCGTACGGCAACCGCTGGGGCTTTGAATTCATCTATCAGAACGCCCAGAACTTTACAGGCTGGTATGAAGACGACCAGACACCGCGTGTTGACCTGCCTTCTGATGTGCTCTCGCTGAAGTCGCTGAACGTGAATGCCTATTATGCCTTCAATAATCGGCGGTTCTCTTATCCGGCAGCATTCTCACAGAGTTACATACAGCGCCGCTCGGCTGGCAGTTTTCTGCTGGGCATTTCGGGACAAGGGCAAAAGGCAGAGACCAATGCAACACAACAGTCAGTCCTTAAGGTTACGAATATCGGCCTCGGTGCCGGCTACGGCTACAACTGGGTGCCAGGGCGCAACTGGCTTCTTCACCTGTCGGTGCTCCCTACGCTCATCGTCTATAGCCACACGTCACTCAGGGTCAACGATAACCGCATTCCGCTTGACTACCACTTCCCCGAAGTCATCATTACCGGTCGTGGCGCCATTGTCCGTCAGTTCGGCAGGTTCTTTGTAGCCGCCACCATGGTGTATAACTATTCGAACATCGGCGACCGTGACCAGCTGGCTGTTTACAATGCCAAGTGGCGTGCCAGGCTGTCTGTTGGCTATAGGTTCTGAAAATAGTAGCACGTGAAGATGAGCAATAACCGTCCGCTGTGGGCACACCTGAGTATGTTTGGTGCGTGTGCCGGTTGGGGACTGATGGCTCCTGTGGGCAAGGAGGCCATGACGAGTGGCGTGAGCGGGCTGGCCATGGTGACCTTCCGTGTGGTGGGGGCTTGTCTGTTATTCTGGCTGGCTTCGCTGTTTGCCAAACGTGAAGAGGTGCCCTTGCGCGATAAGCTTCAGTTTGCGGGGGCTGCCCTGTTCGGGCTTATCCTGAACCAGTGTTGTTACACGTTGGGGCTCAGCATGACGTCACCCATTAATGCCTCCATCGTTACCACGTCAATGCCTATCTTTGCCATGCTCCTCTCGGCACTTATTCTGAAGGAGCCCATTACGGGTAAGAAGGCTGTGGGCGTGCTGATGGGCTGTTCGGGTGCGCTTATGCTTATTCTGACATCGGCAGCACATGCCAGTCAGCAGGTGGGTGACATCCGGGGTGACCTGCTCTGCCTGTTTGCGCAGTTCAGCTTTGCGCTCTATCTGTCGCTTTTCCGTCCGCTCATTCAGCGTTACAACGTTTTCACCATTAACCGCTACATGTTCTCATGGGCTACCCTCATGCTGCTCCCCTTCACGTTTGGTGAAGCCTGCCAGACGCTTAGTGCTTCACTCACGGTGACCACTTGGCTCGAGGTGGCATACGTGGTCTGCGTGGGAACCTTCTTCTGCTACATTCTCACCATGGTGGGACAACGAACCCTGCGCCCGACGGTGGTGTCGGTCTATAACTACGTGCAGCCCATCGTGTCGGTGGCAGCCTCGTTGCTCATGGGTGTAGGTGTGCTGAAACCCACCCATGCCTTGGCTGTGGTGCTGGTGTTCAGTGGCGTGTGGCTGGTAACTAAGTCGAAGAGTCGTAGTGATATGCTGAAAAATGCCAAAGATGGCGTTCCATATCAACGCGACCATTAGGCTTGAACGTCACTCCCTCTTCTTCAAGTAGCGTGCGCTGTCGGCTCCAGCCCGGTGCTGTACGGCCTGCGATGTTGACCACCCGGTGACAGGGTAATGTCTCGGCCTCGGGTGAGTAGCGGAGTGTGCGGCCAACCATGCGGCTGTGGCTTGGCCATCCGGTCAGGGTGGCGATGGTGCCGTAAGTAGTAACCTTACCATGTGGAATCTGACTCACAATGTTCAGCACATCACTTTGAAAGAGACGTGCCTGCTGAGGTGTCATGCGGTCCGGGTAGTCCTTCATGGGGGGTGATGATTACTGATTACCTGTTTTGTCTTTCACGCTTCAGCCGTGCATACTCCTCGCGGGCTCTGGCCAGTTGCAATTTGAAGGCCTCGCTGCCGTTCAGTGCTCCCATGATGGAGGCGGCAAGCATCAGTGAACAGTCAATGTCGCTCTTGTAGTGATGGCCGGCAATGACGCGCCCTATGGCATATTCTTGTGCACGTTTCAGCAGGGCGTTGGTAGAGTCGGGGTTCACCAGTGCCAGCGTCATGGCATAGACCCATCCGCGTGTGGCGTGTCCTGACGGATAACTGTAGCCCTTTCCCCGTTCCTCGTCAGCTTCAGGAATGATAGAAGGCTCGTGGAAATAGGCGAAGGGCCGCTTGCGCTGGAAGAAGTTCTTGGCCCGTTTGTTAGCCAGGTGGGCATCGCGCGAACTGCCGCCTGCCAGTGCATGTATCTCTGGGGTAAGCCCCGGACTGACGGGCATGCCGAAAGCGTCAGAGAAGGCATCCCACAGCTCTAATGGTGAATCCATCTTGGCCTTTTCGCCGGCAGGCGTGTCACGCTGCAGCTTTCCCCACTGGTAGTAATAGAAGTCGTTGCAGAATGCCGGGTCGGTAGGCTCGGGCGGGGCGGGTAGAAACAGCGTGCCGTCAGGGCGTTCCTCGTCGCTGAGGAACGGGTCCGGGTAGGTAATGACGATTTGCGCCTGCGCCATTATACCACATAGTATAACGGCAGCCAAAAGTAGGTAATGCCTGATCTGTTTCATGTTCTAATGTTTTATGGTGTATTATAGCCTGAACCTGTAGCCGATGGTCAGCTGGGCCGTGTTGTTGTGCTCCTTCGGGTCAATCTTCGTCGTGTCATAAATGCCGAAGCAGTAGCGGAACTCCAGCCGCAGGTAGTCAAGGTCGAACGACACACCCACAGGAATGCTCAGGTCGAAGTTGCGCATGAAGGTGACGTTTGTCTCAAACGAGCGGTAGCCCGACCTGTTCTCCTCGCTATAGTATTCCTCGCCCGACAGCTTCTTGCGAACGAGAAATCCTGGCTGCATGCCCACCTGCAGCCCGAAGTGCTCTACCGGATAACAATGCACCATGACGGGAATGTTCAGGTAGTCCAGCTTTAACTTTGTGTCTTTCCACACCTGCGGGGCATCGTCGTAGTCACAGCCCTGCTGCGAATAGATGAGTCCGGCAGAGATACCAGCATTCTGATGGACGAAGTATTCCGCTTCTGCACCAATGGCGAAGTCCCGTCGGCTGCTGTGTTTCACTTTTTCGTCGAGGCCAGTCCCGTAGTAGATGTCGCCCTCGGTACGGTTCGACCAGTTGACACCAGCCTTCGGCGTAATGGTCCATCTACCGGCCTCGTTTTGTGAAAAACCTTGTGCTGTGGTCAACAGTGCCATCAGCATGATTACAATCTTCTTCATTATGTTCCTTTTGTTTTTTTATTTTGAAAACGTAAGGAACAGCAACTTTATTGCGTAGAGCAATGAAGATTTGTTTTCTACACTGGATAATGATTCCTGCCTGTAAGGTTGAGAAAGGGGCACAAAGAGGGTGTGCCTATTTTGACACACCCTCTTTATGACGCGGGGGTTAAGCCTCTTCAGCAGGAGCTTCGGCAGCACGGAAGTTGTCGAGGTCTTCCACCTTGAACATATCGATGTAGGCGGCATGGCCCATGATGTCCTCAGTTGCCATGCGTACATAGACGTTGGCACTCTTCTCGAAGAGTTCGGGAGCCTTCGTGGCGTCACGGATAATGAGGAGAGACATGACGAGCTCGGCTGTCATGTTGTACAGGCGGCGGGCCAGGAAGTCCTGAGCCTCCTGACTGTCAAGAGCCTTCACCTTGGCAAGGGCTCCCTCATAGATGGGAACAAGTTTCTCCACACGAGCCTTCAAACCTGCAAGGGCATCGCTGGGCACAAGTGCATCAAGCATCTCCTTGATGTTCTGCAGCATGGTGCCGTTGCTGATGTAGCGGATGGCGGCAACGACCTGCAACTGGGTGGTACCTTCGTAGATAGAGAAGATGCGGGCATCGCGGTAGAGGCGCTGGCTCTTGTACTCCATGATGAAGCCCGAACCGCCGTGGATAGAGATGGCATCGTAGGCATTCTGGTTGGCATACTCTGAGTTCATGCCCTTGGCTAACGGGGTGAAGGCATCAGCCAGACGCTTGTAGGTCTTGCACTCCTGCTTCTCCTCGGG
>ONRS01000139.1 GCA_900320255.1 uncultured Prevotellaceae bacterium | reverse complement strand
CTCGCCACGGTTCAGGGCGTGAATGGTCTCACACGTTCCGATGCAGGCCAGGTCGCCGTCACCCTGATAGGTGAAGACGAGGCGGTCAGGCCAGCAGCGCTTGATGCCGGTGGCCAGTGCGGGTGCGCGGCCGTGGGCTGCCTCCTGCCAGTCTATGTCAATATAGTTGTAGGCAAACACGGCACAGCCCACGGGGCTGACACCGACGGCCTTCTCTTCCAGTCCCATTTCCTCGATGACCTCGGCAATGAGCTTATGCACCACACCGTGCGAGCAGCCCGGGCAGTAGTGCATGTTATTATCGTTCAGAAGCGTTGGCTTCTTATAGACGATATTCTCAGGTGAAATAATCTTATTCTCTTCCATAGCCTTACATCAATTTGGTTTTCAATGCGTTTACTATTTCCTCAGGGTCAGGCACGATGCCGCCCAGACGACCGAAGTGCTCTACAGGCACGGCACCGTTGACACTCAGGCGCACGTCCTGCACCATCTGGCCCGCATTGATCTCTGCCACCAGAATGCCCTTCTTGCCCTTTGCCATAGCGGCAATCTCCTTTTCCGGGAACGGCCACAGCGTGATGGGACGGAACAGTCCGACCTTGATGCCCTCCTGACGGGCCAGCTCAACAGACTTCTCAGCGATACGGGCAGCCGAGCCAAAGGCTACGATGACGTATTCTGCATCGTCGCACTGCTGTGTCTCGTAACGCACCTCGTTAGCCTTGATCTGCGCATATTTCTCCTGCAGATGCAGGTTACGCTGCTCCATAATCTCCGGTTTCAGCTCTAACGACGTTATGACGTTACGCTCGCGGTTCTTGGTCTTGCCCGTAGAAGCCCAGGGGCACTGTGCGATGACCTCCTCGTCAGTCCGGCGGGGTTTGAACGGCGGCAGCACCACCTTCTCCATCATCTGGCCGATTACACCATCAGACAGGATCATGGCCGGGTTACGATACTTAAAGGCCAGTTCGAAGGCCAGATCCACAAAGTCGGCCATTTCCTGCACCGAGGCCGGAGCCAGCACGATGACGTTATAGTCACCATTACCGCCGCCACGGGTAGCCTGGAAATAGTCACCCTGCGAAGGCTGAATGGTGCCCAGACCAGGGCCGCCACGCTGCACGTTGACAATGAGTGCAGGCAGCTCAGCACCAGCCAGATAGGTAATGCCCTCCTGCATGAGTGCCACGCCGGGCGAGCTGGACGACGTCATGGCCCGCTTGCCGGCACCGGCAGCACCATATAACATATAGACCGAAGCCACCTCGCTCTCAGCCTGTACCACCTGCATACCGGTGGTCTCCCAAGGCTTCAGCTCAGCCAGCGTCTCAATCACTTCACTCTGCGGAGTAATGGGATAGCCAAAGTATCCGTCAACGCCGCAACGAATGGCAGCACGGGCAATCGCCTCGTTGCCTTTCATCAATACTACTTCACGTTCTTCTGCCATGGTTTACTCCTCCATCTTTTTACGATACACAGTAATACACCCATCCGGGCAGACGATGCCACACGAGGCACAGCCTATGCAGGCCTCCTCGTTGACGGCCTCCACATACGGATAACCGTGCAGGTTCACTTTGTTAGCCAAAGCAATCACGTCCTGTTTGCAAGCAATGACGCAGAGCGAACATCCCTTGCAACGTTCCGTGTTGATTACTATGGCACCTTTCATTTTAGCCATACTTGTTTAGTATTTTAATTCAACTTCCTGTTTTCTGAGTGCAAAGATAATAAAACCCGCGCACAACACAAAACAAAAACATCATTTTCTTATTTCTCCACTTACGGATTATACATATCTTTACAATAGAATGCCATGATGTCGTCGAGCATCTGCTTGGCCTCGACAGCCGGACTGTCGGGGTCCAGCTCTATGGCCCGAATGTAGCAGTTAATGGCTTCGTGCCACTGGCTCTGCCTACGGTATTCGTTTCCCCGCTCATACCATTGCTGAGCGGTAGCAAATTGTTCACTCATCACTCTTCACTCTTCACTCTTCACTTATAATACTCCTTCTTGCCGGCCTTCAGCGTGTTCAGCATCAGCGAGCAGATGGTCATGGGCCCTACTCCACCCGGCACAGGCGTGATATAGCTGCACTTGGGAGCCACCTCGTCGAACTTCACGTCACCATTCAGGCGGAAGCCGCTCTTACGGCTGCTGTCTGGCACGCGGGTGGTACCCACGTCGATGACGACGGCACCCTCCTTCACCATGTCAGCCGTCACGAAGTTAGGCTGTCCGATGGCGGCAATGATAATGTCAGCCTGCCGGCACTCCTCCTTCAGCGTCTTCGAACGCGAGTGGCAGACGGTCACCGTGGCGTCGCCATACTGTTTCTGCAGCATGAGCTGAGCCATCGGCTTGCCCACGATGTTCGAACGGCCCAGGATGACGCACTTCTTGCCGCTGGTCTCCACGTTGTAGCGTTTCAGCAGGGTCAGTATGCCTAACGGCGTAGCCGAAATGAAGCACGGCAGTCCGATGGCCATGCGGCCCACGTTGATGGGGTGGAAACCGTCAACATCCTTGCGGTAGTCAATGGCCTCAATGATATTCTGTTCGTTAATATGCTTGGGCAGAGGCAGTTGCACGATGAAGCCGTCAACGTCGTCGTCGAGGTTCAACCTCGACACACAGCTGAGCAGCTCCTCTTCGGTGACGTCAGCCTCATAGCGTATCAGCGTTGACTTGAAGCCGCACTGTTCGCAGGCCAGCACCTTGTTCTTGACGTACGTCTCGGAACCGCCGTCGTGGCCTACAAGCACAGCAGCCAGATGGGGGCGCTTGCCCCCACTGGCCACTATCTTTTTTACCTCCTCGGCTATTTCAGCCTTGATCTGAGTGGCTGTGGCTTTGCCGTCAATGAGGCCCACCCCCGGCCCCTCCCCAAGGGAGGGGTGACCAGCTGCGCTTGCTACAGAACCCTGCCCATTCTTAAGGGAGGGGTGACCAGCTGCGCTTGCTACAGAACCCTGCCCATTCTCAAGGGAGGAGTGACTGGTGACTTCTGTTTTATTCATGTCGTATCTCTTTTTTTATTGTTTCTAACACATTATCTAAATTACAAAGAACTTCCTCATTGGAAAACCTGAGCACCTTGAAACCTTGCTTAACAAACTCAGCTGTCCTCTCTGCATCCAATTGCGGTTGTTCTCCCTCATGATGATAACCTCCATCTACCTCTATTACCAGTTTTTCGGCAAGACTCACAAAGTCCGGAATATAGTCCATCATCACGTGCTGGCGTCTGAAGTGAGCACCCATTCTGCCACCTCGCAGATACTCCCATAATGCTCGTTCTGCCTCTGTCGGGTTATTCCTGTTTTCTCTTGCAAACTCCTCCAACAGCGTATAGTTCGATGTAGCCGTCTGGTACTTGTATCTCATTTCCTCGTGCATACCGAAGCCCCCTCCCTTGGGGAAAGGCTACGGGTAGGCGAGCCTAGCTCGGGAATGGGTTGGGGTGGGCTTACCTCCTCATATTCTTCATGGCTGCTGCCATTTGAGCCATTTTCGATTTGTCGGCACCGGTCACCATACGCATCATCTTGCGCGTCTGGTCAAACTGCTTCATCAGACGGTTCACCTCCTCAATCTTCGTGCCGGAGCCCTTGGCAATGCGCAGGCGGCGGCTCTGGTTGATGATGTCAGGATTCTCGCGCTCCTTCGGCGTCATCGAGTTAATGATAGCCTCAATACCCTTGAAGGCGTTATCGTCAATATCCACGTCCTTCAGGGCCTTGCCCATACCGGGAATCATGGCAGCCAGGTCCTTGATGTTACCCATCTTCTTGATCTGCTGTATCTGTCCCATGAAGTCGTTGAAGTCGAACTTGTTCTTACGGATTTTCTTCTCTAAGCGCTTG
>ONRS01000046.1 GCA_900320255.1 uncultured Prevotellaceae bacterium | reverse complement strand
GGTCAGCTGTAACAGCTCGGTAGAGTTGACAACACGGGGATCATCAATATCAGGCAGGGGCGGCATTTTGGGTTTGCTGCCCGTTGCAATGATAATGTTCTTGGCAGCGAGGCGGGCCCCCTCTGAGTCCCCCTGAAGGGGGAGGACTTGTACTTCGTTGGGACTGACAAACGAGGCGTGGCCGCGAAGGAGCGTGATGTTAGGATGAGACAGGATGCCTTCCACGCCACTACGCAACTGCTGCACCACCGTCTGCTGGCGCTCGTAAGCCTCTTCGAAGGTTCGGCTGTGGACGTAGGTCTTGGTGGGTATGCAACCGCGGTTCAGACACGTGCCGCCTACTTCGTCCTCTTCAACAATCGTAACCTGCAGGCCCTCATGGGCTGCAAGCTCAGCGGCGCGGTAACCTCCAGGCCCCGCGCCGATAATGAGAAGGGAGCCCACCCCCTGCCCCTCCCCAAGGGAGGGGTTTGAGTTACTCTGACTGTTTCTGCTTGTTTCCATAATCATTCTATTTAAGCCCCTCCCTTGGGGAGGGGTTGGGGTGGGCTTATTGCCAATACGTTACTACCGGATGCTTTGCGGCCTCCACGTCATCGACACGCCCGATGGGTGTTTGGTGAGGAGCCGTCTTCACGAGTTCAGGATTCTCACGAGCCTCTTCGGCTATGCGGCGCATAACATCGATGAAGCCATCGAGCGTCTCCTTCGACTCATTCTCCGTCGGCTCAATCATCAGCGACTCATGGAACAGGAGCGGGAAGTAAATCGTGGGAGCATGATAGCCGTAGTCAAGCAGACGCTTGGCAACGTCCATGGTGGTAACACCAGTGGATTTGTCCTTCAGCCCGTCGAACACGAACTCATGCTTGCAGAGTCCCGTGATAGGCAGTTCATAGACATCCTTCAGACGCTCCTTGATGTAGTTAGCATTGAGCGTAGCCAACGGACCAACCATCTTTACCTGCTCACGGCCCAGCGTCAGTATGTATGCATAGGCCCGCATCTCCACAGCGAAGTTGCCTTGATAAGGCGATACTTCGGGGAACAAATGCTCCAAGCCTTTACGTACGCCAACAGGCCCACTGCCCGGACCACCTCCACCGTGAGGTGTTGAGAACGTCTTGTGCAGGTTGATGTGCATGACGTCAAACCCCATGTCGCCCGGACGACAGGCGCCCAACATCGGGTTAAGATTGGCACCATCATAGTACATCAGACCACCGGCTTCGTGGACCATCTCAGCAATCGCAGGGATATTCGGTTCAAAAAGTCCTAACGTGTTGGGGTTGGTCATCATCATGGCAGCCACCTCGTGACCATGTTCCGTAAGTATCTGCTCAAGGTCATCGACGTTTACCGTGCCGTCGTAGTACGACTTTACTTCTATGATTTCCAAGCCACAGACGGCAGCCGAAGCCGGATTGGTTCCATGAGCAGAGTCAGGCACAATAACCTTCGTTCTTGCCGCATCGCCACGCTCTTCGTGATACTTGCGAATAACCATCAGTCCCGTCAGTTCGCCATGAGCACCGGCATAAGGCTTCAGCGTAAAGTCAGCCAAGCCCGTCAGGGCACAAAGCGACCGTTTCAGCAGTGTGCAAACAGCCTGTGCCCCTCGTGTAGTGTCGGCCGGTTGCAGGGGGTGCAGGTTCTGGAACTGTGGCAGTGCCGCCACCTCTTCATTAATCTTAGGATTGTACTTCATAGTGCATGAGCCTAACGGATAGAAACCGTTATCAACACCGAAGTTATTAGCAGAAAGGTTCGTGTAATGACGTACCACCGTCAGTTCGTCGCACTCGGGCAGTGCTGCTGCTTCCCGGCGTAGCATGGCAGCCGGCAACTCATGGTGGCCAAAACGGTTCTTAGGCAGTGAGCAGCCACGACGGCCCTCCTTGGAGAGCTCGAATATCAGGTTTCCATATAATCTGTTATTCATATCAGTGCGATTAATTGGTCAATTTCTTCCTTTGTACGTTTCTCCGTTACAGCCAGCATGATGGTGTCATCGGTCACCTTTATGCCACCAAAGAACCCAGCATCTAACCAGCGCTGCTGCAAAGCATCGATGTCGCCGTCGTAGCGCACACAGAACTCATTGAAGAACGGCTGTTCGAAAGCCATGCGGAAATGTCCCGTAGCCAAGAGCTGCTCCGAGAGATAATGAGCGCCGTCATAGGACAGCTGGGCGGCTTCACGCAGCCCTTGCTTACCCATCAGCGAAAGATAAACCGTAACAAAGAGAGCCATCAGGCTTTGGTTACTACAAATATTTGAGGTTGCCTTCTGCCGGCGAATATGTTGTTCACGAGCCTGCAACGTCAACACGAAAGCACGCTGACCGCGACTGTCGTGCGTACGACCGACAATGCGGCCTGGCATCTTACGAATGAGTTTCTCCGTGCAGCAAAGGTAGCCCACGTAGGGCCCGCCAAACTGCATGGGAATGCCTAACGACTGACCGTCACCGACGGCAATGTCTGCTCCCCACTCGCCCGGAGTCTTCAGCAGAGCCAGGTCGAAGGCCACACTGTTCATGATGAAGAGTGCCTTCTGCTGGTGGCAAGCATCGGCAAAGCCGGTAAAGTCTTCAATGATGCCATAACGGTTGGGCTGCTGCACCAGGACACCGGCCACATCATTGAGTGTTGAGAGTTGAGCGTTGAGTGCTGATTGGTCTGTCACGCCGTTCTTGGACGGGATGACCTCTACGTCAAGCTGCTGGAAATGGGCATACTGGCGTACCACGGCCTGCGTCTTCTCATCGACAGTGTCGCTCATCAGTATGCGATGCTGCTTCTTGCCTGCAGCAACAGCCATCAGCACAGCCTCAGCCGTAGCCGTCGTACCGTCATACATAGAGGCATTCGAGATGTCCATACCTGTCAGAGCTGTCATCATGGATTGGTATTCAAAGATGTAGTGCAGGGTGCCCTGTGAGATTTCTGCCTGATAGGGTGTATAGCTGGTCAGGAACTCCGACCGGCTGAGCAGGTTGGGGATGACGGCTGGTGTATAGTGGTCATAGACACCAGCACCGGCGAAGCAGACGAGCTGCTGATTCTGACGGCCCAGCTGTTCAAACAGCTGCCGCACCTCCAGCTCACTCATGCTTTCTGGCAACTCATAGTCGCCCCGAAAGCGGAGGTGATCAGGAATGTCACCGTATAAGGCATCGAGGGAATCAACGCCCACGGTACGGAGCATGTCCTGAAGGTCAGCCTCGGTATGGGGGAAGTACTTAAAGCCCACCCCCTGCCCCTCCCCAAGGGAGGGAGGATTGGTTACTTTTTCCATTTAATGTTTTTTGTATTAGGTAATAAACCCCCTCCTTGGGGAGGGGTGGGATGGCCCCTACTCGCAAAATGCTTCGTAGGCCTTGGCATCCATCAGGTTATCAAGCTCCGACTTGTCGCTGAGCTGCACCTTGATAATCCAGTTCTCAAAAGCATCCTTATTGAGCAGCTCCGGCTCGTCGTCAAGGGCTTCGTTCACCTCAACCACCTTACCACTGACGGGAGAAATAAGGTCGCTGGCTGCCTTCACACTTTCTACGGCTCCAAACTCCTCACCTGCTTCTACATCGTCATCAACATCGGGCATATCTACATAGACCACGTTACCCAGCGCGTGCTGAGCATAGTCTGTAATACCCACGAAACCAAACTCACCTTCTACTCTTACGAATTCGTGTGACTCCGAGTAGTAGAGTCCTTCTAAAACTTTTGACATAATTATTATTTACTATTTGACAATTTACTATTTGACAATTTATTTCTTGTAGCTCTTGTTGTAGAACTGCTTTTTTACCACGACGGCAGGGAAAGTCTTTTTGCGTACCTGCACCTCCACCTCGGTATCGAGCTTGGCGTATGTCGTATCGATAAGTGCCATGCAGACACTCTTACCCGTTGAGATGGAGCGGTAGCCCGTGGTCACTGTGCCTATGACCTGTCCGTCCTTCAGCACCTGACAGTCATGACGCGCGATAGCTTTGTCCTTCAGCTCCAAGCCAACCAGTTTCTTGGCCGTTCCTTCTGCCTTCTGACGGGTCAGTGCCTCACGACCTATGAATTCCGGCTTGTCGAGCTTGACAAACATAGAGAGACCAGCCATGACGGGTGAGATGTCGGCTGACAGTTCATCGCCATAGAGCGGCAGTCCCACCTCGAAGCGCAGCGTGTCACGACACCCCAGCCCACAGGGCTGTACCCCGGCTGCCATCAGTTTGTCCCAGCAAGCGCGGATAAAGTCTTTCTCACCATAAATCTCAAAACCATCCTCACCGGTATAGCCCGTACGGCTGACAATGATGTTATTCAGATTGCCACGCTCAGGCGACGGCAGTTCCTTGAAGGTATAGAATGTCAGTTCGCGACAAGGCAGGCTGAGCACCTGTTCCATGGTACGCTCTGCGTCTGGTCCCTGCACGGCCAACTGGCCGAAGGCATCAACACTCCACGGACGAATCTCAGCGTTCCATCCGTTCAGGTTCTGGAGAAGCCACTCAATGTCCTTGTCGATGTTGGCAGCATTGATGACAAGCGTATAGAGCTCTTCTGAACGCTTATACACCAACAGGTCATCAACGACACCGCCATCCTCATAGCACATCATTCCGTAGAGAATCTGCCCCACCTTCATAGGCATAACGTCATTAGTAAAGATGTGGTTCACGAAGTGGGAAGCAGCATGACCGCAGATATCCACCTCACCCATGTGGCTAACGTCGAACACACCCACCTGTTTACGCACTGCCTCGTGCTCGGTAGTGATATCCTTATACTGAATAGGCATGTCGTAGCCTGCAAAAGGTGACATCAGTGCCCCCAGGGCTACATGCTTGTCGTGAAGACAAGTGATTTTTGTTTCCATAGTTGTTATAGTGTTAATAAGTCAATAAAATCTTCTTTGTTGAGGTTCATCACGACATCGTCGATGCGTTCCGGTAACGCACGGCAGATGGCATCATGCTCCAAGGGCAGTCCTTTCAGCTTGTCGAGCAACTGGCTGTCTATTTCACCTATGAGGAAGTAGTCACCCATCAGGTTCACGCTGCGGATGATGCCATTCTTCAGCTCTATACGGGCCTCAAAATCCCCCACCCCTTCAATGCGGCGTTTCTTCACTACCGTATAACGAGGATTATTACCATAGATGAATTCGGGTGACAGGTATTCCTGCTCCAACTCTTCAATGCGCTCCACGTCAGTCGCAGTGAGCATAATGTCTGCATCGCAGAGCGTATCGTGCACAAACTTCTTGAACTCGTCAAGGGTCAACAGCAGGTAATCCTTCAGTAGGCAGACATGCTGTCGCACACTGACCACCCCCTTCGACAAGAGCTTGGCATCAGTCGGCGTGATAGAGCCCACCATGTTTAACATATCCGTATTGTAAAGCATGGTTCCATGCACGATGCTTCGTCCAGGCAAATGATAGAAAGCGTTACCTGACACCTTACGGCTGCCCACCATCACATCATTACGCCCAGAGGGACGGGCATCCACGCCTAACCGCTGCAACATGCTGACAATCATCATGATGTAGCGATTAAACGTAAAGTTGACATTTTGCTCACGGGTAATATAAGAGAACATGACATTCGACATGTCAGCATAGACGCAGCCTCCTCCGCTTTTACGCCTATACATCTGAATATGGTGCTTGCGGCAATAGTCCATATTCACCTCTGCCTCTATAAGCTGGTTACGCCCAAAAATGACACTCGGCTCCACCTGCCACATAAAGAAGCAGTCGTCTTCGTCAATAGTCCGGGCTACATATTCCTCCATAGCGAGATAGAACGATAAGCGTCTAACTCCTTCTGTTTCGGGAATTTGTATATATTTCATAGTCTGAGGTCAGTAATAGTTCTCTTTTTTCACTTTGCAAATTTATGAAGAATTTATTTAACTTCCAAGCGTTTTACCTTTTTTATTGTAAAAAAGAATGATGAAAGTACCTCTTATTTACATCGAAGGTACTTCCGTTGGACAGTATAAAAAGAAAAAAACGCTTTTTCTTTTTGTACTTTGCTCACTTATTCGTACCTTTGTCCCCTGTTAGGAATAGAAAACCACTGTGGAAGATAATAAGCTTAAACTACTTGGCAATATACAATACCCCCATGACTTGCGACAACTGTCGATTGACCAGCTGCCGCAGGTTTGTCAGGAATTACGCGAATTCATCGTCAACGAACTGTCGGTAAACCCTGGTCACTTGGCATCAAGCCTTGGCGTAGCAGAGATTACCGTCGCCCTGCACTATGTGTATAACACCCCAGAGGACCGCATTGTGTGGGACGTGGGGCATCAGGCATACGGGCACAAGATTCTGACTGGGCGCAGGGAGCAGTTCTCCACCAACCGTAAACTGCACGGCATCATGCCATTCCCCTCACCCTTGGAGAGTGAATACGACACGTTTACCTGTGGACATGCCTCCAACTCCATTTCGGCAGCCCTCGGCATGGCGGTAGCAGCCCAGCTCGAAGGAGCCCAACGCCATGTCGTGGCCGTCATTGGCGACGGTGCCATGTCGGGCGGACTGGCCTTCGAAGGACTGAACAACGTCTCGTCGAGTCCTAACGACCTGCTCATCATCCTGAATGACAACGACATGTCCATCGACCGTGCCGTCGGCGGCATGGAGAAATACTTGCTACAGCTTGACACCAACGAGACGTACAACGACCTGCGCTACAAGGCTTCGCAATGGCTGCGTTCCAAAGGTCTGCTCACCGAAAACCGCAAGAAGGGCATCATCCGACTGAACAACGCCTTGAAGTCGGCCCTCTCGCACCAGCAAAACATCTTCGAAGGCATGAACATCCGCTACTTCGGTCCCTACGACGGTCACGACATCCGCGAGCTGGTGCGCATTCTGCGCCAGATAAAAGACATGAAGGGTCCGAAGCTGCTTCACCTGCACACGACGAAGGGCAAAGGTTTCAAGCCGGCCGAGAAGCATGCCGAGATATGGCACGCCCCCGGTAAGTTTGACCCCGAGACAGGCGAGCGCATCATCAAGGACACCAGCGGTCAGCCGCCGAAGTATCAAGACGTCTTTGGCGAGACGCTGTTGGAACTGGCTCGACAAAACCCGAAGATAGTAGGCATTACGCCGGCCATGCCCAGCGGCTGCTCACTCAACATCATGATGAAGGAAATGCCGGGGCGGACCTTCGACGTAGGCATTGCCGAAGGGCATGCCGTCACCTTCTCTGCCGGCATGGCCAAGGACGGGCTACAGCCCTTCTGCAACATTTATTCAGCGTTTTCACAACGTGCTTACGACAACATCATACACGACGTGGCCATACTGCGGCTACCAGTAGTGCTCTGCTTCGACCGTGCCGGACTGGTAGGCGAAGACGGCCCGACACACCACGGTGCTTTCGACCTGGCTGCCCTGCGGCCTATACCAAACATGACCATCTCGTCGCCCATGAACGAACACGAGCTTCGCCGTCTCATGTTTACCGCCCAGCTGCCCGACAAGGGACCATTCGTCATCCGCTATCCCAGAGGGAGCGGTGTGATGGTTGACTGGCGTTGCCCGTTTGAGGAGATTCCTGTTGGCAAAGGTCGTAAGCTACATGACGGCGACGACGTGGCTGTGCTCTCCCTCGGTCCTGTAGGAAACACGGTGGAAGAGGCAATCAACTCACTCGGTGGCCAACACCCGACACCCATCAGCGTAGCTCACTACGACATGCGTTTCCTGAAACCGCTGGACGAGGACATCCTGCATGAAGTGGGCAAGAAGTTCAGGCGCGTAATCACCGTCGAGGACGGCGTACGCAATGGCGGGCTGGGCAGTGCTGTGCTGGAATGGCTCTCCGACCACGGTTATCACCCCGAGGTGATTCGTCTCGGCCTACCCGATGCGTTTGTGGAGCACGGCACCGTCAGTGAGCTTCGACACCTCGTTGGCATTGACAAGGAAAGTATCATTCAACAAATAACAAGTCCCCTCTCCTTGAGAGAGGGTTAGGGAGAGGCCTATGAAAATCATCATCGGAGGCGCAGGTGCCGTAGGCACCCATTTAGCAAAGCTACTATCCCGCGAGCGTCAGGATTGTGTGCTGATAGACGAGAACGACGAGCGGCTGAGCGAGCTCGACAGCAGTTACGACATCATGACGCTGCAAGGTTCACCCACCAGCATTAGCACGCTGAAGGATGCCGGCTGCGAGGGTGCCGACCTCTTTGTGGGCGTCACTCCTGAAGAGAGCCGTAATGTCAACGCCTGCATCATCGCCCATGCCATTGGTGCCAAGAAGACCGTGGCACGTATTGACAATTTCGAATACCTGGCTCCACAGATGGGACCGTTCTTCAAGAACCTGGGCATCGACTCACTTATTTATCCGGAGGTGTTAGCTGCCAAGGACATCATTAACGGTTTGAAACTCTCGTGGGTTCGGCAGCGGTGGGACGTTCACGACGGTGCCCTGGTGCTGCTCGGCATCAAGCTGCGCGAGTCGTGCGAAATCTTCGACCAGCCCCTCAAGGAACTCTGCGGCCCCGAAGACCCCTTCCACATTGTTGCCATCAAGCATGGGGAAGAGACCATCATCCCCAGCGGTAACGATATTCTTCACCTTCACGACCTGGCTTACTTCATGACTACCCGCGAGTACATACCTTACATCCGTAAGATTGTGGGCAAGGAGCATTATGCCGACGTGAAGAACGTCATCGTGATGGGTGGCGGAAAGACATCAGTCAGGGCTGCACTGACGGCTCCCGACTACATGAACTTCAAAATCATAGAAAGTGACGAGCGTCGCTGCGAAGAGCTGAACGCGCTGTTGAGCAACACCGACACGATGGTGATTCATGGCGACGGTCGTGACTTGGCATTGCTGGAAGACGAGGGCATCCGTAACACACAGGCCTTTGTGGCGCTGACAGGTAATGCCGAGACCAACATTCTGGCCTGTCTGACGGCCAAGAAGCTGGGTGTCAGAAAGACCGTGGCGATGGTTGAGAACCTTGACTACGTCAGTATGGCCGAGAGCCTTGACATAGGCACCATCATCAACAAGAAGAACATTGCTGCCAGCCATATCTTTCAGATGATGCTCGACGCCGAGGTCAGCAATATGCGCTCGCTGATGATGGTGGACTCCGACGTGGCCGAGTTTACGGCTGCCGAGGGTTCAAAGGTGACCAAGAAGCCTGTGAAGGACCTCGGTCTGCCCTTTGGCGTCACCATCGGCGGACTGGTACGCAACGAGAAGGGCTACTTAGTCAACGGTAACACGCAGGTTATGGCAGGCGACTCTGTCATGGTGTTCTGTCACGAGCATAACCTGAAGAAAGTAGAGAAATTCTTCAAAGCCTCATCACTATGGTAAATCTTGGACTGGTATCGAAAATCATCGGACAGCTGCTTTGTCTGGAAGGCTTTCTGATGTCGTGGTGCGTCGTCATGTCTTTCTGCTATGAGGAAGACGACAGCATCTCTTTTCTGATTTCCATGATTCTCACCTTCTGCGGCGGCCTTATCTTCCTTTACCGCGGACGTGATGCCAGTAACAACATGAGCCGCCGCGACTCCTATCTCGTGGTGACTGCCACGTGGATTTCTTTCTCCATCTTCGGCATGCTGCCTTACATGATAGGAGGCTACATCACCAACCTTACCGATGCCTATTTCGAGACCATGTCGGGCTTTACTACGACAGGTGCCTCTATCCTCGACGACGTGGAGCGCATGCCCCACGGCATTTTGTTCTGGCGTTCCCTGTCACAATGGATTGGCGGCTTGGGAATTGTGTTCTTCACCATTGCCATCCTGCCTTCTATGGCTGGCGGTAGCATTCGTGTGTTCGCTGCCGAGGCCACCGGCCCCATTCGTACAAAGATGCACCCCAAGCTGTCAACCAATGCCAAATGGATTTGGACCATCTACCTCGGCCTTACCGTAGCTTGTGTACTGAGTTACTGGGCAACGGGCCTTAACTGGTTCGACAGTGTGAACTTCGCCATGACCACTACGGCAACGGGCGGCTTCTCCACCCATAACGACAACGCGGCACTTTTCATCACACCTGCCGTAGAATATGTGTCAGCCCTGTTCCAGTTCCTGGCTGGTATCAACTTCACGCTACTTTACATGAGCCTCTTCAAACTGCGCTGGCGTAACCTTTTCAAGAGTTCAGAGTTCAAGCTCTACTTGGGCATTGTCGTCATTGCCACTATCTGGATTATGAGCATGCTCATTGCCCGCGTAGGCTATGGCTATGAGCATGCCTTACGTTCGTCGCTGTTCCAGGTTGTCTCGTTCATGACCACCACCGGAATGTTCAGCGACAACGTTGCCGTATGGCCCCACATCACGTGGATCATCATTGGCTTCCTGATGTTCATCGGTGCATCGGCCGGCTCTACCAGCGGCGGTTTCAAGTGCGTACGGGCACTGATGGTCTTCGAAGTGATGCGCAATGAGTTCCGCCGTATTCTGCATCCCAATGCCGTGTTGCCCGTCAAGGTGAGCGGCCACCCCATCCCACAGTCAAAGATTACCACGCTCATGGCGTTCCTGGCCATTTACATGGTCATCTGCGTCCTCTGCGCCGGCATCATGATACTGTCAGGCATCGACAGCGTTAACGCTATGGGCATCTCGCTCGGACTCATTAGTAACGTGGGACCTGCACTCGACCTCAACATAGGCGCCTCTATGTCGTGGAGCATACTTCCCGACCACATCAAGTGGATATGTTCGTTCCTTATGCTCGTGGGACGTCTTGAAATATTGAGCGTACTGGTACTCTTTACAAGAAGCTACTGGAAAGACAACTGACAAGAATGGACAAAGGATAATTGATCATTGACAACTGACAATCATGCAAAACTACTACAAATTCAAACCTTTATTAAAAACACTTATCTGGGGCACCGAGAGCTGGCAGATAAGTGGCGTGCCCGGCAACGAGACACCAACTGTGTCGGACGGCTCTCCCGTCCAAACCCTCAACAACTTAGTAAAAGAACTAAAGGACCGGCTGGTAGGCAAGGCCAACTATGAACGCTTCGGCGACGAGTTCCCCCTGCTCATTAAGTTCATCGATGCTCACCAGAACCTCAGTATTCAGGTGCATCCTACCGACGAGATTGCTCACCGGCATGGAAAGCCGCGTGGCAAGACGGAAATGTGGTACGTCATGGACTCTGCGCCTGACGCCATGCTCTACAACGGACTTAAGCAGCAGATAACGCCCGAAGAGTACAAGTCGATGGTAGAAGACGACACCATCTGCGACGCGCTGGCACAGTACAACGTGAAGGAAGGCGACTGCTTCTTCATTCCCGCCGGCCGCATTCATGCCATCGGAGCCGGCTGCTACTTGGCAGAGATACAGCAGACCAGCGACGTCACCTACCGCATCTACGACTACGGCCGTCGCGACAAGGACGGCAACCTGCGAGAGCTGCATACCAAGGAGGCTGCCGAGAGCATTGACTACCGCGTGCTGCCCGACTACCGCCAGGCTTACACGCCAAAGAAGAATGAAGGGCAGACGCTGGTGGAGTGTCCCTACTTCAATACGGCAGTCTATGACCTCAACGAGCCGATGCAGATAGACTACTCGGAGCTTGACTCCTTTGTCATTCTCATCGGACTGAAGGGTGAGGGCCGCCTCAACATTGACGGCGAGGAGGTCAGCTTCGGCAAGGGTGAGACCATTCTGCTGCCTGCCTATATAAATAATGTACGCGCGGAAGGAACGGTCAAGTTCCTGGAGACGTTTGTTGGGTAGCAGAAGGTTCCTGAGGGGTAGCCTCAGCATTCAAGAACCGCTCCACATCAGCCAGAATACGGAGGAAAGGCTCCGCCTGGGTATAGCCCGCATTCTTTTTAAGCATCTGACGTATGTCCTGCAACGAGTGTTCGTAGCAGGACATTTCGTTACGCCGCTGCATGTGGTGTACCGCCGTGCGCTGTATCTCGTCCTGCCGTTCCTGCCGCAGACGGTTGCACACCTTGTTCATGATGGGGACGACCACGTTGTCGAACAGGGAATGCCCCTGAATGTAAAGATAGGTAGTCTGAGGCGTGATGCCCAAGTCCTTGATGCTCTGCTTGGTGGCCAGATAGGCCTCCTTGTTGTCGGGGAACTCGGCCTGTAACTGCCTGACTTTGGTGCCGACCTTACGGCGCAGGTGCTCTATGGAGGGCTGTGGTGTCTGCACGTTGAATCCGCCTGGGTCAATGACACGGGCCATATCGGTAAGCGAGAAACGGTTATGATTGCCTGTACGGTAAATCCAGACGGACCAGACGAAAAGCGGGAAGATGGCCTCGCTGTACTGGCGCAGATAGTCACGGAAGTCAAAGATGCGATGGTCGTTGAGTGTTACGCCGGTAGCTACGTCGTGCAACGAGGGGGCGTAGCATTGCAGGTTCTCTATGGCGTAGGCATACGTATGGAACACGTAGGGATTCTCAATGACGCACTTCGACTGGGAGGTGACGCCTTGCAGCAGATAGTCGTAGTCGGCATCCACACAGGCTATCATGGAGGGACCGAGAATTGCGTCCGACTCTCCTCTCTCCTCTCTCCTCTCTCCTCTAATAATATTCATCAGCACCGACTTCTTGCCGCGCTCCAGTTTTTTGTGGGAAGGCAGCATGACTTCGAAATAGCGGGTGTCGTCCTCAAACCGGCTGAGCACCGTGCGCCAGAAGTAGATGTCGTCATAACTCTCAACGTAAGCAACAATACGCTTACGACGGTTTTTCGATGCCAGCCGGTTGGCGGCGTCGAAATACTGTGAGTTGAGATTATCCTTCAGACGTGATGGCATAGAAAGCAGTAAATCGAAAATCACACGGTGATGTCGCTGACCTCCGTAACCATGTCCATCCAGCCATTCATGATGACGGCCGGCGAGTGGGTGGTCAGAATAATCTGCACGTTGGGGTTCAGCTCGAGAATGAGCTCAATGAGCCGCTTCTGCCACTCAATGTGCAGGCTGACCTCCGGTTCGTCCATAAAGAGTATGTAGTGTTGCTGGTCCTCCACGAGCACGGTCAGCAGAATGGCCAGAATCTGCTTCTCACCGCTCGACAGCTGATAGGGCACCAGCGTCTCGCCTATCTGTGAGAAGCGAATCTCGTTCTCCGTACGTATGATTTTCTTGCCTGTCTCAGCAAACAGCTCATCGACCATGTCCTGAAAGCGGGTCTTCATCTTGGACAGCTGCTGTGCCGCATCGGCATGTCCCTGCTGCAGGGCCTCAATAATGCGGTTGCCAATGTTCACTTGATAGTCCAGGTATTTCCGCTGCAGGTGATAGAGCTGGAAGTCGAGTGCCGACATGATGCGCGTATCGACATGCGTCATGGTGCTCAGGTCGAGCACAGGCGAGTCGAGCGTACGTATGATGTCAAACCTGACGTGCGTGGCGTCTTCGGGTTCCGCCGTGATGTGTACCCCCTTCAGCAGGTGGTTGATAATGTCACCATTGGTGTTGACACTTCGGAACACCTTGTTCAGGATGGTTGACTTACCCACACCGTTAATGCCGCTCAGCACGTTGACGTGGGGGTCGAGCGTCCAGATGATGTGCTTCTTTCCGCTCCACAGTGAGTCAATCTCAATCTGCTTGATGTAGTCTGCGTATTTCTGCATAGGCTTGTAAGTTTGCTGCAAAAATAATAAAAAAAAGTGTAACTA
Source organism: uncultured Prevotellaceae bacterium (assembly GCA_900320255.1). Classification (GTDB taxonomy): domain Bacteria; phylum Bacteroidota; class Bacteroidia; order Bacteroidales; family Bacteroidaceae; genus Prevotella. The sequence goes on along the minus strand of ONRS01000046.1, from coordinate 7,113 downwards.
CAAAAAAAGCGACCGAATTATTCTCGGTCGCCTTGATGCTTTGTCCAAAAATCGACTAACCAGATGTCGAAGATGAGCGTGCTGTAAGCCGGTATGGAACCGTTAGCATTCGCCCCGTAGGCCAGCTGATGGGGAATGGTGACACGCCAATGGTCGCCCCGGTGCATGTGCTGCAATGCCGTTGAAAAGCCGGGAACGAAGTCGGAGCATGCGGGCATGCGGTAATAAGCCACGGTGCCCGTAGTGGAACTCACGGCAATCCTGGCCGGAGCATCGACAGCCTGGTCGGGCGTCGATTTGAGGTAGCTCTTGTCGAACACCATGCCTGACGGATAGCTGGTTGAGGGCAGCAGATGTCCGGAATAGTGAATGACCACCGAGTCGTTGTAGTAAGGACTGTTACCTCCCATGCCCTCTTCTATCCTATCCACCAGGATGCAGTCGGTGTGTGCAGCTGTCACGCCCTCACCCATCGACCACTTGGCAAAGATGTTGGAGGCGCTGTGAGCCTGATACTGCTGTTCAAAGTAGGCCTCGTTCTTGTTCTGCCAGTCGGGGTACTCCACTTGGTCGCTGTCAGTCTCTGAGCAGGAGCTGATGAGAAGTAAAAGGGTAAAAAGGTAAAAAGGAATAACCTTTACCCTGCCCTTTATGATGCGATGACGTTTCTCCATTATTTACTTTCTTACCTTTTTACTTTCTTACCTTTTAAAGTTTCTTCAGCAAGGAGACAATGCTCACCTTGTCTTCGATGATGCCTGCCAGGTCTTCTATCTTCACGCGCTCCTGCTCCATGGTGTCGCGGAAACGCAGGGTGACGCAACCGTCGTTGAGCGTGTCGTGATCGACGGTGACGCAGTACGGAGTACCGATGGCATCCTGGCGGCGGTAGCGCTTGCCGATGGAGTCCTTCTCGTCGTACTGGCAGTTGAAGTGGAACTTCAATTCGTTGATGATTTCGCGCGCCTTTTCGGGCAGTCCGTCCTTCTTGACTAACGGCATGACGGCCAGCTTCACCGGTGCCAGTGCTGCGGGCAGCTTCAGCACCACGCGGGTCTCGCCGTTCTCCAGTTTCTCCTCGCAGTAGCTGTGGCACATAATGCTGAGGAACATACGGTCAACGCCGATGGAGGTCTCGATGACGTACGGCGTGTAGCTCTCGTTGGTAGCCGGGTCGAAGTACTTAATGCTCTTGCCCGAGAACTTCTCGTGCTGCGAGAGGTCGAAGTTGGTGCGCGAGTGGATGCCCTCCACCTCCTTAAAGCCGAACGGCATCTTGAACTCAATGTCGGTAGCAGCGTTGGCATAGTGGGCCAGCTTGTCGTGGTCGTGGAAACGATAGTTCTCTGCGCCGAAGCCCAGGTTCTGGTGCCACTTCATGCGCGTCTCCTTCCACTTGGGGAACCACTCCAGCTCGGTGCCGGGCTGTACGAAGAACTGCATCTCCATCTGCTCAAACTCCCTCATGCGGAAGATGAACTGACGGGCCACAATCTCGTTGCGGAAGGCCTTACCTATCTGGGCTATGCCGAAGGGTATCTTCATGCGGCCGGTCTTCTGCACGTTCAGGTAGTTTACGAAGATGCCCTGTGCCGTCTCCGGACGCAGGTAAATCTTCATGGAGGCGTCGGCCGAAGCACCCATCTCGGTGGAGAACATCAGGTTGAACTGACGCACGTCGGTCCAGTTCTTCGTGCCGCTGATGGGGTCAACAATCTCCTCGTCCAGGATAATCTGCTTCAGCTCCTCCAGGTCGGGACCCTGCATGGCCTTGGCGTAGCGCTCGTGCAGCGCGTCGCGCTTCTGCTTGGTCTCCTTCACGCGCTCCGAGGTCTCCAGGTACTTCTGCTCGTCAAACGAGTCGCCGAAGCGCTTGCGGGCTTTCTCCACCTCCTTCTGTATCTTTTCGTCGTACTTGGCTATCTGGTCCTCAATGAGCACGTCGGCGCGGTAGCGCTTCTTCGAGTCGCGGTTGTCAATGAGCGGGTCGTTGAAGGCATCCACGTGGCCCGAGGCCTTCCATATTGTGGGGTGCATGAAGATGGCTGAGTCTATGCCCACGATGTTCTCGTGCAGCAGGACCATCGACTTCCACCAGTATTCCTTGATGTTGTTCTTCAACTCTACGCCGTTCTGACCATAGTCATACACAGCGCCCAATCCGTCGTAGATGTCGCTCGAGGGGAACACGAAACCATACTCCTTACAATGCGATACGATTTTCTTAAATACGTCTTCTTGTGCCATAATGTAAGTCCCCTAACATTAGGGGATTCAGGGGTCTGAACAGGCGTTCTTCAAACCGTCTTTAATAGTTATTTACACGGGGTCTGCGCCTGTTCAGACCCTCGTCCCCCGTCTTTGGGGTTTCATTTTTCCGTGCAAAGGTAGTGCAAACCGAGCAAAAAGCAAAATAAATTAGTATTTATTTTCATTTTCGAGGTGCAGCCCACTTAAGGAGAGGAGGCGGCTGCGAGAGGCCCGCAAGGGGTAAAGTTACGAAAAAAAACTAAAACCAAGGCAATAAATTTGCGTATTTGCACAAATTCACGTATCTTTGCATGAAAAACCTAAAACAAGCCTGTAATGAGCAATCAGAAAGGCTGCACTAAGAACATGAGCGACGAAATAAAAGACCAGAACACCCCTTTAGACCCCGAAGAAGAAAGTGTGGTCAGCGCCTCCACCGCTGACGAGTCAGAGGCCCACTCTGACTACAAGCCTGTCAACCGCTTCGACGCAGCCGCCGTGCACCACCTTTCAGGCATGTACCAGAACTGGTTTCTGGACTATGCCTCCTACACCATACTCGACCGCGCCGTGCCCCACATTGAGGACGGTCTGAAACCTGTGCAGCGCCGCATACTGCACTCCATGAAGCGTATGGACGACGGGCGCTACAACAAGGTGGCCAACATCGTGGGCCACACCATGCAGTTCCACCCGCACGGCGATGCCTCCATAGGCGACGCGCTGGTGCAGCTGGGACAGAAGGACCTGCTCATCGACACACAGGGAAACTGGGGCAACATTCTGACGGGCGACCGTGCGGCGGCTCCCCGTTACATTGAGGCACGCCTGTCGAAGTTTGCCCTCGACACGGTGTTCAACCCCAAGACCACCGAGTGGCAGCTGTCCTACGACGGGCGCAACAAGGAGCCCATCACGCTGCCCGTCAAGTTCCCCCTGTTGCTCAGTCAGGGGGCGGAGGGCATTGCCGTAGGACTATCGACCAAGGTGCTGCCCCATAACTTCTGTGAGATTTGCGATGCAGCCGTCAGCTACCTGCAGGGCGAGGAGTTCCACCTGTACCCCGACTTCCAGACGGGCGGCAGCATCGATGTCAGCAAATATAACGACGGCCAGCGAGGCGGCGTGCTGAAGGTGAGGGCCAAGATTGAGAAACTCGACTCGAAAACCCTCGTCATCCGCGAACTGCCTTTCACGAAGACCGTCTCCTCGCTGTGCGAAAGCATTACGAAGGCCATTGAGAAGGGAAAGATCAAGGCCCGCAACGTGACTGACCTGACCTCAGCCGAAGTGGAGATTCAGGTGCACCTGGCTCCCGGCGTGTCGAGCGACAAGACCATCGACGCACTCTACGCCTTCACCGACTGCGAAATCAACATCTCGCCCAACTGCTGCGTCATCAAGGAAGAGAAGCCGCAGTTCCTCACCGTAAGCGACGTGCTGCGCCACGCCACCGACCGCACCAAGGACCTTATCCGCCAGGAGCTGGAAATACGCAAGGGTGAGCTGTTGGAGCAGCTGCACTTCTATTCGTTGGAAAAGATATTCATTGAGGAGCGCATCTATAAGGACAAGAAGTTCGAGCAGGCACCCAACGTGGATGCCGTCTGCGAACACATTGACGAACGCCTGACACCCTTCTACCCCACCCTGATACGCGAGGTGACGAAGGAGGACATCCTGAAGCTGCTGGAAATCAAGATGCAGCGCATACTGAAGTTCAACAAGGACAAGGCTGACGAGCTGATGGCCCGCATCAAGGCTGAGATAGACGACATAGACAACGACCTGAAGAACCTGACGATGGTGACCGCCAAGTGGTTCCTGTTCCTAAAAGACAAATACGGCAAGGAACACCCGCGAATGACGGAAATACGCAACTTCGACACCATCGAGGCCGCCAAGGTGGTGGAAGCAAACCAGAAACTCTACATCAACCGCAACGAAGGCTTCATCGGAACCGGTCTGAAGAAGGACGAGTATGTCTGCAACTGCTCCGACATTGACGACATCATCATCTTCTACAAGGACGGAAAGTTCAAGGTAGTGCGCGTGGCCGACAAGCTCTTTATCGGCAAGAACGTGCTGTGGCTCGGCGTCTATAAGCGTAACGACCAGCGTACCATTTATAACGTGGTATATCGTTCCGGCAAGAAGGGACCTTACTACATCAAGCGCTTCAACGTGCCGGCCATCACCCGCGACCGCGAATACGACATTACGACAGGCGAGCCCGGGTCGAAGATTATGTACTTCACGGCAAACCCCAACGGCGAGGCGGAAGTCATCAAGGTGACGCTCGATGCCTCGGCCATGACGTCGCGCAAGTCGAGCATCTTCCTGGAGCGTAACTTTGCAGAAGTCATGATCAAGGGACGCGGAGCACGCGGTGTGACGCTCACCAAGAAGCCCATTCACCGCATCGGACTGAAGAGTCACGGACACTCCACGCTGGGCGGCCGTAAGGTGTGGTACGACCCTGACGTGAACCGGCTAAACTACGACGAGCACGGACGGCTCTTGGGCGAGTTCTTCGATGGCGACCAGCTGCTCATCATACTCGACAATGGCGAGTACTACCTGACCAACTTCGACGTGAACAACCACTTCGAAGATAACCTGCGTATCATCGAGAAATATGATGCCAACAAGGTATGGACGGCTGTCCTCTTCGATGCCGACAACGATAACTACCCCTACATCAAGCGGTTCCTCTTGGAGGCATCGAAGAAGAAGCAGACCTACATGGGCGAGAATGCCGCGTCAAGAGAGATTCTGCTGACCGACCAGGTTTATCCGCGCGTACTCATCACCTTTGGAGGTGCCGACGCCGTGCGCCCGCCGCAGGAGATTGACGTGGAGCAGTTCATTGCCGTGAAGGGCTACAAGGCAAAGGGCAAGCGACTTACCACCTGGCAGGTGGAGCACATTGAGGAGCTGGAGCCCCTTCGTTTCCCCGAACCCGAGGAGGACACGGAGGACAACGACACCCCCGCTGACACAGAAGAGGAGAGCCTCGACCCCGATGCCGGCAAAAGTGAACAGCAAATCATCGACGAGATGACCGGGCAGCTAAACCTTTTCCCTGATGAATAGGCTTACCACCATACTCATCTGTTGGCTTTGTACCTGCTCACTGCAGGCACAAAACGACTCCTTGCCTCTGAAGACGTCAGCATATCAGTTAGGCATCGGCAACACCCGCATACTGGACACCTACCTCTCGCAGGAGAAGTTCAGCGGACTGGGACTGACCTTCCTCGCCACCGTTGAGCGCGAGAAGCCCGGCAGCCGTTGGGTAACGCTCATGGAGCATCAGGCCTGCTTCTCAACGGTGGACGACCGTGCCGACACCCAGCATGAGCTGCAGGGCGACTACACGTTCTACTTCGGACGACTGCACCGCTGGCAGTTCGCCCACGGCTGGACGCTGCAGGCTGGTGGTATGCTGGCAGCCAATGCGGGCTACATCTACAACACCGGCAACAGCAATAACCCGGCACAGGCCCGTCTGTCAGCCAATCTCATGCCGACAGCCACCGTCAGCAAGAGCCTGCAGCTGTTTCACCGGAGCTGTAAGGTGCGCTACGAGGTGCAGCTGCCCTTCGTCGGCATCATGTTCAGCCCGAACTACGGGCAGTCCTACTACGAGCTGTTTAATCGTGGCAACTACGACCACAACGTGGTGCCCACCACCTTCGTCAGCGCCCCCTCGTTCCGTCAGCAGCTGACGGTGAGCTACAGCGTCACCCCCCATACGGCCCTTACTATTGGCTACTTAGGCGACTACCAGCAGGCAGACGTGAACAACCTGAAGTCGCACATCTATCATCATCGTATCATGATTGGGCTGGTCCGCCAGTTCAGCATTATCAAGCACCGCCTATGAAACTGCCCATAAGCCCTATAAGCCCCATAAGCCCCATTGGCCTTATTACTCTTATCAGCCTCCTCTTCCTCACCTCCTGCGTCAACGAAGACGAATACCCCGACAACCGGACGGGTAACTTCGAGGCGCTATGGACCATTCTCGATGAGCACTACTGCTTCTTCGAGGACAAGCAGAAGGAGTACGGACTCGACTGGAACGAGGTGTATCATAAATATAAGGTACGCGTGAACGAGGACATGACCGGCGTACAGCTCTTCGAGGTGCTGGGCAACATGCTCAGCGAACTGCGCGACGGTCACGTCAACCTCTCTACCAGTTACGACTTCGCCCGCTACTGGAGCTGGCAGGAAGATTTCCCCCGGAACTTCAGCGACTCGCTGGAACGTCGCTACTTAGGCACCGACTACAAGATTACTGGCGGACTGCGCTACAGGATTCTTGACGACAACATTGGCTACATACGCTACAGCAGCTTCCAGAGCGGCTTCGGCGACGGCAACCTGGACGACGTGCTCACCTACCTGCTGCTCTGCCGGGGCCTCATCATTGACATTCGTGACAATGGCGGCGGCACGCTGACCTATGCCGAAAGGCTGGCAGCACGCTTCACCGACGAGAAGGTGCTGGTGGGCTACATGCGTCACAAGACGGGCAAGGGCCACCATGACTTCTCGGAAATGGAGCCGCAATACCTGGAGCCGTCATCGCGGCTACGGTGGCACAAGCCGGTCTGCGTGCTGACTAACCGTAGTGTGTTCAGCTCGGCCAACGAGTTCACCATGTACATGAAGGCACTGCCTGACGTCATGATAGTGGGCGACCGCACAGGCGGCGGAGCCGGTATGCCCTTCTCGTCGAGTCTGCCTAACGGGTGGAGCGTACGCTTCTCTGCCTGTCCCATGTACGATGCACAGAAGAACAGCACGGAGTTTGGCATTGAGCCGCATTATTACGTCAGCATGACCGATGAG
>ONRS01000083.1 GCA_900320255.1 uncultured Prevotellaceae bacterium | reverse complement strand
GTGTCAGGTAGGTGTTACGGCAACACCTACCTGCTCCCAAACCCAGTGTACATCGGCATTTCAGACGTTTGGAGGTAGGTGTTGGGGAAATTTAGAAAATTTGCATGCAGTCTTCATCATTCTCGAAGATGTCCTAACGGTTAATGCCACGCAGCATTACGTGGTAAATGCCTGTGCCACTTTTCTTGCGTGCTTGTCTGGGCATATAGGCAACCCCGTGATTCATTTTCTCATCATAATCTTTTTTATTTCTCGATATTGATAGTTATAATGCCTCCGAGTTGGTGAATCCGCGACGATTCGGATTCAGTAAACGGAGCAAAGTTCTCAGGCTTCCAGAAAGGACTCCAGTAGTTGTATATAGGGTCATCAACCAGGGAATACTCCCTGCCTTCCACCTCACACTTGTAGGCATCGCAACGGGTGCACAAGACTCTGAGGTACCACTTGATAGTATGCGGCTTGTCGTCCTTGAATATTTTTCTGCTATGCATCGTGATGAGATACTCTAAATCCAGATAGTCCAGGCGATCACTAAAAAAGAGCTGGTCTCCCCATGCGAATGACAGCACCGTACCTTCAGGCCAAACGTCTCCGTATGTGTGTTGGTAGTTTTCGGGTATTTTCCACCATGCCAGTCCAAGATTATGTACAGGATTGCCTTTCCAGGAACTGATGCATGTCAGCTCAATATCCTCATCACTTGTTTTAACGGGATATTGACTACCCTCACAGACCCCAAGCGAGTCTAAAACGTTGGTGCCTGTCGGTGATAGAAAGCGTACGTAGAAACCAAAGGTCGGTTTATATACCTGGTCATTTCCTTCTCCATCATCGCTACAGCTGGATAAAAGGGCTAAACAGAGTAACAACACGGTTTGACTGATTTTTATTTGCATATAACAGATGTTTTAAGATTATATTGGTAGTTTTCGTAACCTCTTGTTGAAGTCGCGTAGTCATCATATTCTGGACCAGCATCTGTGTCAAAAACATTGCTGAGAAAGTATCCATTCTTATTACCTCCCCATCCCCAATTACAGTGTAAATAGTAATCTGTATTATAACCTTTTATAGAACGGATGTATCCATCGACCACCCAAGCATGTCCATCTACATATTTTCTAAACACAAAACCAACATGATAATAACGACCATTTCCACGCATATATATAATTCTATTACCCTTTTTTAACTGGCTGATAACATCTTTGCCGTTATAGTCAGAAAGTGAGGTTGCATTCAACCCAATCTCTTGCAATTGTGAAATGGCATACTCACTATCAACGGATGTCCCTGAGGAATCGTATTCTGCATTAAACACAATTCCCCAAAAGCGCATAAGTCTTGAAATTGATCAATTATAAGAAAAGTATATTTCACATCATTGGCAGTTCCGTTATGATGTAATCGGCTCCCCTACGGACGCACTTGTCCATCTCCATCTGCGTCTTAACCGTCCAGGCCTTTACCTTGATACCACTCTCGTGGGCAAAGTCACATATCTCAGAGGTTAGCTTATGGTGAGGAACGGAGAAGTTGCAAAGTGTCACTTTGTCCTTCAGGGCAACAGCCCTTCTGGCGGCGGCCATGTCATACACCCCCGATATGGAAACAATGATGTTCCGCCTGACGGAAAGAAACCTCTCCAGCTCGTCTTGCGTGGCCGTAAACATAGTTTGTCCTAACATTCCCTTCTCCTTGACCAAGTCATACAGGGAAGGAATCCACTTCCTGTCAAAGCGTGTCTCGTCGGCAAGGTCCAGTTCGAGAACCACACCCATTGCCTTGCAATAATCCAGAATGTCTGACAGCCTCGCCAGCCGTTCGCCTTCAAACTGTTCCCCCTTCCATGAGCCGAAGTCGTATGACAGCAGTTCCTCGTATGTCATTTCGTCTATACGTCCCGTCCCGTTGCTGCAACGGTCTATGGTCACGTCATGGTGCAGCACGAAGACACCGTCGGCTGTCACGCTTATGTCACACTCCACGGCCTTGAAGCCGGCCTTCACGGCAGCGTCAACGGCGGTGTACGTGTTTTCGGGGAAGTCCGGAAGGCCCCGGTGACAGATAAGGAGCTGCTCACTGAAGGCTGGTGACACCACCAAGGGTACCTCCAGTTCTTCTGCATTTTCCTTCTCACAGGCAAGCAGCAGAAAACCCACTGAGACAAAAAGCAGCGTTCTTAAAATGATGTGCTTTTTCATAACTATGTAATTCGATTTGTTATAATTTTGTTTGTTTTAAGACTTCATACGTCTTCAAAGACGTACATAGAAAAAGCCCACCGCTGTGCCTAATAGAGAAATTGGTATGCAGGCGTGTTTGCCGAACGATATTTAAAGTACGTTTTAGCCTCTTTGTTCTGGTATATTATCAGGACAGCTATATCATTCTCAACCTTTGCTTTACTTATAGGTACAGTGACAGGCTTTTCTCACTACTCCATTATAAGGGAATTGTTAATTTGACAATATCATGCGCTTTGTTGCAACTTCCTTGCCATTGATAACAAGGGAATAAAGATATAAGCCGGCAGGTAGCTCATAACTATCTATCGTAATACTGTTTTGCGCAGTTGTGACTGGATATTGTTTCTGCATTTTACCCTGCATGTCAAATATGTAAATGCATGAATTCAAAGTGTTTTCTGGAATATGAAATTTAATAATTGTCTGCTGTGAGAATGGATTGGGGTTGTTTTGAAAGAGTTTTGCCTCCATCTGGTCTATGTCTTCAATATCGGTTGTACCTATCCGCTGATACATTTTCAGCGACTCAATCTCTTGTTGCAATTCTTGAATAGAACGAATTAGAACAGGTACTAACTCAATATAGTTGACACTTAAATACCCGTCCTGTCCCTCATACACAAGATTAGGATAAATCGTTTGTAACTCTTGGGCAGAAAGACCAAAATGTCGGACAGCAGCCTCAGCAGCCCTAATCTTTTCTATTTCAGGATGAACAACTTGTGCAGTATCATTAACTTCTGATTCTTGAAATTTGTAGTTATAGGAAATGACATTCATATCAAGAATATTGGCAAGTGCGCTACTTCTTTCATCGCATAGCGATATAATATTTTCTTTCAGGCGAATATCAGAAGGTGATACGATCGATGTTGCAGTTAAAGTCCCTGCGACGCGGGTTGCACCGTCAAAGTAACCGGCATATAGTCCGCTGACATTGACACCAATATGGTTTAGAATTGTTCCAAAAATGCCAGCACCGCTACGCTGCGTGTTGGTCAACCCCCCAAGTACACCATAGTTATACCCAGATGTAGAATTACCACCTATGCCACAAATGCCTATGGAACGACCTGAATTTCCTGGATTTGCAGGGGTTGCATATCCATAAACTCCCACATCATATATGCCGACATTAGAAACTCTTGCGTGAGTCCCCATCTGGTAGCTGGCATATTCAGCGTTATTATATTGCGAGCCAATCCCCAACATGGTATATGTGGATGATTCTGTCCGCTTAATTTTAACATTCCCATAGGAATCAGTCGTGATTTGTGCATTACTAATTAAGGGCATAGCAAAAGCAACAAAAAATGCAAAATACTTTTTCATAATAGTTTTTCTTTTAAGTTTTAAATTTTTATTGATTAATAAATCTGTGAGAAGTCTGTTGACCATGGCAAGTTCTATCTCACTGGCTAATTATTTCGTTTCGTGTTCGTCGTCTCTATAGCCTTTCCGCTCGTTTTTGCTTCCGGAGTACCGGAGCATAGTCATATTAAAAATGCCTTTTTTCCTTACTTCCTGCGGGGTAATATCCAACTTGTCAATACCCGCACGACTTACATATAAATCGGCTGATGATTTTTTGTTCGTATTCTCTTCCATTAGATAAACAACGAATTTAATAGTTGGTGTGAACTTACCATAGGGGTTAGTTATAAAGATAATATCTCCACTCTTGAGATTCAGCTTGTTTCCTTTATAAACCGAAACATAGTTTCCTTCTAAGTCATTGCTGACACCGACAATGCAAGCACATCCTTCTTCGTCTCTCTTCAGATATTTCCCTTCAATCTCATAAATACTCTCGTCCATGCTCTCTGACCTTTCAGCTATTTTCCGCAAGTCATTTTTTATGCATTCAATATTAGGGCCAACCTTATTAAAGAAATCAAAAAAAAACCAACCAATACACCTATAACTGCAGAAATCAAGTAACCTGACAAATTGTTAAATAAATTCTTTTTTATCATCTTTTATTGTAATATTTTTTTGCTATAATCAGATGTATAATTTGCAATGGAGTTATTGGGGATTTCGATTCTTGTGAAAAGAATGAACGAAGACTCTTTAGATATTTTAGAAATTCAGTGGAAACTCTATAAATCATAAGAATATTGTTCCTACAAGTCAATCCACCCAGTGAATAGCCAGTTGCCCATGACGAGCTCAATCTCGTAGGTGCCGGAGAGGTAAGAGGGGAGCGTGACCTCCGTCTCAGCAGAAGTAACGACCGCAGAATAGACCACCTCCTCGTCCTCATCTTTAATATAAAGGACATAGTCCGGGTGGTCAGCCACGAACGTCAGCGTGTTGTCCTCCTGATAGACCGTGGGTGGAGTGGCAGGGGATTTGATAGGTTGGTTTCCTACTGTTTCATTGTTAAAGCCTTTGCAAACAAATGAAATTGGTTTTAATACAGGAACCTGTGCTTGTGCGAATGTGCATGACATCAGCATAGCGAATAATAAAATAGCAATTTTTCTCATAATGCGTAAATTTAAAAAAAGTTTCTGCAAAGTTCGGCATTTTGACAAATAATTGCAAAGATTTGGCAAAATGAAATTTCACCAAAAATTTCACCTCGCTTATCTATCTGTAAATCAGAAGAATAAAATACTAACTAATTAGCTGATGTCCCTAAGAAGTCTATCAAAATCTTTTGGGGTTCCTGTCTGTCCGAAAAGTTTTTGCAACATTTCTGAACGAATATTGGATATGTACGACGGGCCGACGTTGAGCATATCGCTAATATTCTTGGGTTTGAAACCTGCACGAATCAGAAGACACGTCTTCTGCTCTTTGTCATTCAGCATCTTGTTGTGGTCGGCCATGAATTTTTGGAATTGGGGGAACAGTTCGAACACCAATTCTTCTATCTGTAGCCATTCGTCTGTAGAAGGCTCTTTCCCTCGTATGGAGAAACGCTTGTATATCAGCGAATCGGTAGGCAGCGCTTTTAGGAAGTCCTTTTGCTCATGAATGACCATCTCTTTCTCGGCGATAAGCTCTGCATTTTCTTTATTGTTTGCTTTGAGTTTTTTAATATCCTGGCGCGCCTGTCTGATGATGTTCAAGCTTTCTAAATACTTCGTTACTATTTGTTGGTGTCTATGGTTTATTCTTTCAACTATGATAATTGCAACGAGACTTAGCAGAACGATAATTCCTATGCATACCCAAATCACGATGGCTCTTCGTGAAGCTTTTTCCTTTTCGGCATGGGCTATCTGCTGATGACGGCTGTAGTCGTACATTGCCTGCATCCTCGCCACTTCCTCAGTTGCCATCTGGGCATACATGGAGTCGTTCATGGCATAAGCATACTGATAGTATTTAGCGGCAGAGTCGGGCTGGTGGCGTTGCTCAAAGACCATAGCAAGGCCCAAGGCACCGCCGTTTTGGTTGTTGAAGTCTTTGCCGTCGCGCAGCTCCTTGCGATACCAATATTCAGCTGAGTCGAGTTTGTTTTCTTTTAGAGAAAGAAGTCCTTTTGTATTGTAATATGCTTCACGTCCTTCCTCTATTTCACCTGCCTCATTAAATAGCCCAGATTCTCCTTCATAGATTATCATGTATTTTTTTGCTTTATCTGTTTTGCCTTGTATTAATAATGTTCGTGCGATACTCCCTAATGCAGTAGCGGCATAAGATTCATAACCGAAATCACGATATAATGAGGCAACCTCTTCAGAAACAATTACAGCACTATCTAACTGATTTAATTCTCGATATGCAAAACTCTTTTGTTCGTAAGTGATGAAAGCGTTAATAGTATCTTTGCTTTTATAAAATGAATTGATGGAAAGATCCAAATACCTAAAATATTGATTATACAATGACTGTTCATAGAAAATTTCTCCCATCTGCGAATATACCCTGCTCAGCTGCCCAAAGTCGCAGTCACGGGAGAGGGTGTCGGCACACTCAATGGCTTTATGGTATTGCTCCAAGGCCATGGGAGCCTCGCCCTGTTCGTGGTATGCACGGCCAAGGAGGTAGTAGGCTAACAGGCGGTCGTTTGGCTCGCCGTGCCGGTCGAAGTAGTCGATGTAGGGTTGCACGTCAGCAGCGGTGAAGGGCTCGTCGTTGCGGTTACGCTCGTTCAGGCTGTCCAGTCCTTGACACATGGAGGCATACTCCCGTCGGTCGATGCAGGCCGTGAGCACCGATACTATTATAATAAGTATATAGAGAGACTTCTTCACTGCTCCTGAATAAAACATATCACCTCCGCAGCCAGTGCAGGGGGTTCAGGGGAGCCTTGCCTTTGCGAAGCTGGAACTGAAGGATGCCGTCTCCGCCTACCGTGCCAAGGGTCTGACCCGTGCTGACCGTCTGGCCACGGGCTACTGAGACGGAGCCGAGGTTTCCATAGACGGAGAAATAGCTGCCATGACGTACGATGACGCCCGTGATGCCGGCCGCATTGAACACCATGCTGACCTCGCCCGTAAAGATGCACTTGACGGCAGCCCCGGGCTGTCCCTTGAGGTTGATGCCCTTGTTGTCGAGCCGCACGTTGCGCAAGCCTTCCACATTATATTGTCCGAAGCTGTTGACTATCTGGTAAGAGCCGCTGATGGGCATGGGGAAACGGCCACGGTTGCTCTCGAAGTTGCTGCTCATGGCGCGGTCGGCCGTGTTGTAGTTGGCCACGGACTCCGTCTCACGCTTAGCGGCTGCCATCTCACGTTCGTGAGCACGGCGCTCCTCAGCAGCACGGCGCTCAGCCTCACGACGCTCACGCTCAGCCTCACGGGCCAGTCGGTCTGCCTCGGCCTTCCTCTTCTTTTCAGCAGCACGCGCCTCGGCCTTGAGGCGTTCTTCCTTCTTACGTGCCTCCTCAATGCGCCGCTTGTTCTCACGCTCTATGCGCTCAGCCTCAGCCTTCTTGCGGGCCAGTTCCTCACGGCGCTTCTTGGCGGCTTCAGCCTCTGCCTTGCGCTTGGCTTCAGCCTCGGCACGGGCTTTGGCACGTGCCACCTCTTCGGCAATGAGCTTGTCAATCTGGGCATTCAGGGCTGCATCCTTCTTACGCTGTTCAGCAATGAGCGCCTCAATGTTCTGGTGCTCCTTCTTCAGCGAGTTGACCACCTTCTGCTGTTCGGTCTGCGAAGCCTCCAGTTCCTGATGGGTGGTGATGTCGCGCTTCAGCAGCTGGTCTTTCTTGTCCTTCACGCCTAACAGCAGGCTTTGAATGCGCGTCAGCTCCTCCTTCTTCTGCAGGATGGCCTCGCCCTGGCTGCGCTGATAGGACGCATAATGGCGCATGAAGTGCATGCGGCGATACATCTGCGTGAACGTCTTGGCACTGAAGATGAACATGAGCTTGCTCTGCATGGTACGGTTACGGTGCATGTAGCGCAACGACTTGACGTACTCCAGCTTATGTTGTTCGAGCTGTGCCTGCAACAACTCCTGCTGGCGGTTCAGCCGCTGAATGGTGTCATTGATGTGGGAGAGGTCCAGGCGCATGGCCTCTATGCTCCGCTTCTTGTCTTCTATCTCGGTGTTAAGCACCATGAGGTTCTGCAAGCGGGCCTTGACGTCCTTCTCGTTCTTCTTCAGACGCTGCTCCTGCTCACGTATCTGGCGTTGCAACTGCTGGCGCTCATTCTGCAGTCCCTTGATGGACGGATTAGAGGGTGTGGCGGCAGGCGTCTTCTTCTTTTTCTTCTTCTGCGTGGGTTTCTTCTGCTGGGCAGGCTTTTTCTGCCGGGCGGGTTTCTTTTTCTGCTGCACAGCAGTAGCTGCCGGTTTCTTGGCTGCCTTCTTACGCTGCTGTGCGCAAGGAGCCAGACAAAAACCGACAAGCAGTAAAAGAATGACGAGAAACCTGTTCATGTGCCTATTTGATTACAGGGCCATGAAACGGCGCAGTATTTCGTCAACCGACACTTCACGATAGCTGGACGACACGTCAGTACGGGTGTCCCATCCGTCATCGTGCTTGATGTAGTTGATCATCATGCCAAGCTTCACCTCCTTGTCAGGCGTGGTGAAGGAGATGTGATGGTCGCAGGGGAAGAACTTGCGGTCCATAGCGCGGAAATCCTCATAGTCCCAGTTCAGCTGGGTGTTGCCCCTGAACTGGTCGCTATAGATAATATTAGCCATGCGAATGCGGGCCATGTCCTTCGTGGCCAGCCAACGGTACTGCATCTTTCCGTTCTCAAGCGAGATGATGGCATCCTCACCCGACAGGTCAGCATCCATGCCCTTCAGCAGTTCGTCGGTCACCTTACTCTGTCCGGGCACGAAGAGCTCGTTCCAGAAGAGAGCCTGCAGGGTATAGAAGTTCAGTCCGCTGTTACGCAGGAAATCCACTGAGCTGTAAGTTGCCTTCAGGTACTGCTTGTTGATGCGGTCCATAATGAGCACATACTCGGGCGTCAGCTCGATGCGTCCGGCCTCCACGAAGCCGAAGGCCATGAGCTGCAGGCGTATGCAGTCGTCACGCTTCATCTTCAGGTTTCCAGTCAGCGTCAGTCTCTGAACGCCCACCTCAATAGAGAACTTCACCTTCGAAGTGATGAACTTGGCATACTGTGCATTGTCATTGACTTTCTGCAAGAAGGTCTGCTGCTGCATTTCTTCCACCGTTGGTGGCTTTGGGGTTTCCACCACAGCCTGCTTTGACTTACAACCTCCGAAGAGGAACGGCACTACGACAAGTGCCAACTTGAAAAAACTTGTTGCTTTCATCGCTTAATAAACTTTCTTGTTTCTATTTTCTTCTTTAACAACTCTTTCCGCTCGCCTTTGACCTCTGAGTCGCCCGATGCCTTTGCAAGGGCCTGCTGCCAATAGTCCAAGGCTTGCGTCATGTCGCCATTCTTGGCATATATGTCGCCCGCATGTTCGAGTACCACCGCCGAGGCATCAGGGTCGTACTGCAGCGTCTGGTCCATGTAAATCTTGGCCTCGGCATACCGCTCCTGCTTAAAGAGAATCCAGGCGTAGGTATCCAGATAAGTAGCGTTCTGCGGCTCGGCCTTTATGGTCTTATACGACATCTGCTCGGCCTTGTCTAACTGCTCATCCATTTCGCTCAGGTAGTAGGCGTAGTTGTTCAGACAACCTATGTTGTCAGCCTTCCACACCAGACAGGAGTCGTAGGCCTCGAAGGCTTCGCGCACCATTCCCTTCTTATGCAGCAGCTCGCCCATCATTTCGTAGAAGTCGCTGGCCAGGTCGGGGTTGCTTTCCGGCGTAATGACGCTCACACCGTTCTGGAAGGCATCGAGCGCATTGTCCAGGTCGTCCTGACGGAAATAGGCAAAACCCTGATAGTAGTAGAAAGCCATGTCGTCAGGATTATACTGTCTGGCAGCCTGGCAGAGACTGATGACCTGGTCCAGGTTTTCACGCTCCCAGGCGTCGGCCACTAACTGCAACCGGGCGTAAGCGTTGTCGGGCGCCATGCGGAGCACCTGCTCATACATACCGTTAATGCTGTCCTGCGGCATTTCGCGCAGTTTCATGTAGGCGGCACACATCAGTGCCATGTCGGTATCGGCCTCCGGCATGTCGAGAATCTTACGGAAGAGCTGCAGGATGCGGGTGCTGTCAGCACCGCTGCGCAGGTTGTTCATCACCTCGCGGCGCATAATCTCCAGACGCGTCTCTGCCTCTACGTCGGCATTGAGCAGCAGCCGTTCGTTCACCTCGTCAGCCTTCAGCGTGTCACCCTCGCTGGCATAGTAGCTCACCATAGACAGCAGGGCCTGCACGTTCTGCGGCTCTTCGCTGAGCACGGCCTGATAAACGGCCAGTGCCTGTTTCTTCTGGTCGTTCTGCAGCAGGGCGTCACCATACATCACCCGGTAGTTCAGGTCGTTGGGATACTGGTCGGCCAACGACTTCATCTCAGAGATGGCAGCCTTCTTATTGCCCAGACGGGTGAAGAGCTCGCTCTTCGCCATGGTGAGCCGCTCGGTCTTGCCGTCGAGAGCCTCAATTCGTTCCAGGGCATCCACGGCCTTGTCCAACTGGTCGTTCCTGACGTACAGCTCATAAAGCATGCCGAGCACGTCGTCACGGTCGGTCTCGCGATGCACCAGTTCTTCGAAGATGCCGATGGCCTTGTCGTACTGCTGGGTACTGGTGTAGGCCTGTGCCAGCGTCTCGGTGTAAGTGGAGTTGTCAGGGCTCAGTTCGTAGGCACGTTCCAAACAGGCCAGCGCCTGCTCATTCTGCTTCATGGAGCCGTAATACTGTGCAATGAAAAAGTAGGCTTCGGCAGCTTCCGGATTCAGCCTGATGCAATGCTGAAGCAGGTCGAAGGCAGCATCATGGTTCCCTTTCTCCCGTTCACAAATGGCCTGAAGGAAAAACTCATCGTAGCCCTGCGCTTCCTGTGCAGAACAAATAAGAAATGAGAAATGAGAAATGAGAAATGCCAATGAAGAAATGAGAAACAGCCTCATTCCCCCACTACTGTAGCGATATGTCAGTCGTTCAACCATCATTTCCCAATTATTCAACTATTTCACGCCGGTATGGCCGTAGCCGCCGGCACCGCGCTCCGTCTCGTCGAGCTCCTCCACCACGCGGAACTGCGCCTGCTCGTGGCGGGCAATCACCATCTGGGCGATGCGTTCACCATCGTTCACCACGAAGTCTTCCTGCGACAGGTTGATGAGCAGCACGCCCACCTCACCACGATAGTCAGCATCAATGGTTCCCGGAGCGTTCAGCACCGTGATGCCTTTCTTCAGGGCCAGACCACTACGGGGCCGCACCTGTGCCTCGAAACCTTCGGGCAAAGCAATGAAAAGTCCTGTGGGAATGAGCTTACGCTCCATGGGACGAAGCACGATGGGTTCGTCAATATTTGCACGTAGATCCATGCCCGCACTCTGCGCTGTGGCATACTGCGGAAGCGGCTGATGACCGCGATTTACAACTTTAACTTCTGTCATATTGGTTGCAAAAGTAGTCATTTCCTATGAATTATCCACATTTTTCTTCTGAAAAAGTGTTATTTTATGCCTTTTTAATTGTATTTATTCCCTCAAAAGGCCAAAGACGCGGTTTTAACATTCTTTAGACTGCCGTTTTGCGCACGGTTCGTAATTAGTTTGTAACTTTGCGACGAAATTCACTGAAAGACTAATATGATGGACTGGAAACAACTTATATCCAACAAGCGCTTAGGACAGGAATACCGGCACGCCATACGCCACGACGACCGCACGGAGTTCAAGCGTGACTACGACCGACTCATCTTCTCGGCACCTTTCCGCCGACTGCAGAACAAGACGCAGGTATTTCCCCTGCCGGGCAGCATCTTTGTTCACAATCGGCTGACCCACTCGCTTGAGGTGGCCAGCGTCGGCATGTCGTTAGGTAACGACATTGCGGCACAGCTTACTGTCAGGCATCCCGAGCTACGGGGTACCTTGTTCGAACAAATCGGGCAAATTGTCGCCACAGCCTGTCTGGCTCACGACCTGGGCAACCCTCCGTTCGGCCACAGCGGTGAGAAGGCCATTCAGACCTTTTTCACCGAAGGACCGGGCAGGGAGCTGCAGCAGAAGGTGTCACCCATCTTCTGGTCGGACATCACCCACTTCGAGGGAAATGCCAATGCTTTCCGTCTGCTTACCCACCAGTTCTGCGGCCGTCGGCCCGGCGGTTTCGTCATGACGTACAGCACGCTGGCCAGCATCGTGAAATACCCCTTTGCCTCGTCGGCTGCCAGCAGGAAAGGCAAGTTCGGATTCTTCGAAAGCGAACGGGAAAACTACCAGCGAATTGCCGATGAAATGGGCATAATTTGCACTTCTAAGCCCAACGAGCCGCTTCGTTACGTTCGCCACCCACTGGTCTATCTTGTCGAGGCGGCAGACGACATCTGCTACGAAATCATGGACTTGGAAGACGCCCATAAACTGAAGATTCTCTCCTTCGGGGAAACGGAACGCCTGATGCTTGGATTCTTCGATGAAATGGGCAAAAACCGTATTCGCCAGCGCATCCAGGAAGAGGGCGTCACCGACCCCAACGAGAAGGTGGTCTATATGCGGGCATGCGTCATCAGCCTGTTGGAGAGTGAATGTGTAAGAACCTTCGTTGAAAACGAGGAAAATATACTTTCCGGCACCTTCACAGGCGCACTCATTGACCATGTCAGCCCCCTGCCCCGCGAGGCCTACAAGCAGTGTGCGGCACTCTCCGTGGAGCGCATCTACAAGAGCAAGCCTGTACTTGACGTGGAACTGTCGGGTTACAAAATCATGGAGACACTCATGGAGCAGATGGTGCGGGCCGTCATGAACCCCGACCGCTACTACTCGCAGCAGCTCATTGGCCGTGTGTCGTCGCAATACGACATCAATGCCGCCGACTTGGAGATGCGCCTCATGGCCGTCATCGACTACATTGCCGGCATGACCGACGTCTATGCGCTCGATGTCTATCAGAAAATCAACGGCATCTCTTTACCTATTATCTAAAAAGTCTGCCTTTTATTTTGTATTGTCATTTATTTTTCGTAATTTTGCAACGTAAAGAATATTAGCGTATCACAACAGTATCTTTGCATGCAGAATACAAAACATAGCATACTAAAGACATGACAAACCTAAGACAAGCAATGACGCTGGCACTGCTGCTGGCCGTTTGTGGCATTTGCCACCTCCAAGCCCAAAACACCCGTGAAGCAACGCGCCTCAGCGAAGGATGGAAGTTTTCTTTCGGCCATGCCGCCGACCCCGTAAAGGACTTCGGCTGCGGCACCGAGTACTTTAACTATCTGACGAAGGCCAACTCTATTCATAACGAGGGGCCTTACGCTGCGAAATTCGACGACTCCGCCTGGCAGGAGGTTCGCGTGCCCCACGACTGGGTGACCACGCTGCCCTACGCCAGCGACGCCAGCCACTCCCACGGCTATAAGACGGTGGGCTACAAGTTCCCCGAGACCAGCGTGGGCTGGTACCGCAAGACGGTCAGCATTCCCGAGAGTGACCTCGGCAAGCACATCGCCCTGCAGTTCGACGGCATCTTCCGTAACGCGACGGTATGGTTCAACGGCTTCTACATGGGTACGGAGCCCAGCGGCTATGCCACCCAGGTGTATGACGTGACCGAATACGTCAACTATGGCGGCGACAACCTCATCTGCGTAAGGGCTGACGCCTCACTCGAGGAAGGCTGGTTCTACGAGGGTGCCGGCATCTATCGTGACGCATGGCTCGTGAAGACCGGCAGCGTCAGCGTGGCACCGTTCGGCACCTTTGTCTATGCCGACCTTGCTGCCCCGTACGACAAAGCCACCATTCACGTAGAGACGGAGGTCAGCAACCACTCGCTGACCGAGCAGCAGTGCACGGTGACGCACCGTCTGCTCGACGCCGAAGGCCGCGAAGTAGCCACCAGCACCGCCGAGACACTGACGCTGAAAGCGAAGCAAACGCTCAACGCTCAACGCTCAACGCTCAACGCTCCCCACCCCCACCTGTGGTCGAACACCGACCCCTATTTATATAAGGTAGAGACAACGGTGAGAGTGTGGAGTGTGGAGAGTGGAGAGTGGAGAGTTTGTGACGTCTATACCACGACAACAGGCTTCCGCGACATTCAGTTCGACAGCAACCGCGGGTTCCTGCTCAACGGGAAGCCACTGAAGCTGAAGGGTGTCAACATGCACCAGGACCATGCCGGAGTGGGAGCCGCCATTCCCGACGCGCTGCAGGAGTGGCGCATCAGACAGCTTAGGAAATTAGGCTGTAACGCCTACCGTGCCTCGCATAACCCCATGACACCGGCCCTGCTCGACATCTGCGACCGTGAGGGTATGCTGGTCATTGACGAGAACCGCCTGACGGGCATTAACGATGAGCACCTGCGACTGCTGGAACGCATGATCAAGCGTGACCGTAACCACCCCAGCATCATACTCTGGAGCGACGGCAACGAGGAATGGGGCATTGAAAACACAGTGCAGGGAACACGCATAGCCGCCGCTATGCGCGAATACACAAGGCTGCTGGACCCCACACGTCCTTCGACCATCGCAAATGCCGGTGGTACGGAGATGATCAAGGGGCTTGACGTGGTGGGCTATAACTACATTGCCCAGAACGACGTGGAGAACCGCCGCCGACAGCACCCCGAGTGGAAAATTGTAGGAACAGAAGAGACGACCGGCTGCGGCACACGCGGTGTCTATTTCAACACCCCTGACGCTCCGGGACACATGGTAGCCATGAACCGCGACACGACGCACCACCACGTGGAGAACGTCATTGAGCGCGGATGGAAATTCTATGCTGACCACGACTGGGCCGCAGGCCTGTTCTACTGGACCGGCTTCGACTACCGAGGCGAGCCCAACCCCCTGAAATACCCTGCCCATGAGTCGGAATTCGGCATACTGGACTACTGCGGATTCCCCAAGGACGAGGCGTGGTACCTGAAGTCGTGGTGGACTGACGAACCCACGCTGCACATCTTCCCCCACTGGAACCTGCAAGGCCACGAGGGCGAGCAGGTGGAAGTGTGGGCATACAGCAACTGCGACGAAGTGGAACTGACGGTGAACGGCAGGAAACTCGGACGGCAGAAGATGCCACGTAACGGACACCTGAAGTGGAACGCCACTTATCAGCCTGGCAAAGTGGTAGCCACAGGCTACAAGAACGGACGGCGCGTGCTCACCCAAGTCGTGGAGACCACCCTGCCCGCCTCACAGCTGCTGCTCACCACTGACCGCACAACGATTACCGCCGACGGACGTGACGTGGCCATTGTGACCATTGAGGTGAAGGACAAGAAGGGACGCGTGGTGCCCGATGCCTGCCCGCTGCTGACGTTTAAGGTGGAAGGTAATGGTCACATTATTGGCGTAGGCAACGGCGACCCTGCCTATCCCGGTGAAGACCATCCGCAGGAGCTGAACTGCAAGACAATGCAGATACCGGCATTCAACGGACTGGCCCAGGTGCTCGTTCAGAGCGACAACCTGCCTGGAACGCTCCTGCTGACCTGTACGGCCGACGGTCTGAAGACGGGTTCGGTAACAATAAACGTGAAGTAGCGACCACTCACAACATTCCCTGGCGATAGCGCCAGACGTTGTAGGCCCAAATAGCGGCCTCGAACACAAGTACTGGTATATAGACAGACGGCTTATTGCCTGTCTGCTTGAACTTCTTATACCAAAAATTCAACTTGTCTGTATGGTGAAAGAAGTCATAGACCATCAGCACAACACCGGCCAGGATGAGCGGAACAAAAAGATAGACATTGGGATTCATAAAAAAGGCATCGACGGGATGCCCCTTTATTAATAATAGGAACGCGCGCGTGCCACCGCAACCGGCACACGGCAGGTCATAGACTAAGCGTGAAGGGCACACGATAAAATTGTAACCTGCGCGCTGGGTAAAAAAGGCCACCAGCACCCAGGCTACACCTACTATGCATATAAGTATAAGACTCTTACGGCTTATCACGAACGCTTAGAGATAGCTGACGTTCTGAATAAACTGCTGATAGTTCTTCTCCTTGGTAGCACCCATGATGAGGAAGAGGTCAATAAGCGACCAAATACCACAGCCACCACCAGTGATCAGCTTACCAATGCCCAGCCCGATGTCGCCAATGTACATACGGTCGATGCCACTGACGCCCAAGAAGCAAATCAGCGAGAGGCAAAGGGCAACGGTGGGGTCCTTGTAATCCATGGCCAAAGCCTGACTTGCCCTCTGCGGTCCCAGCTCTTCAAGCGTCTGGCGAATGGCAGGAATACTGGCCTCAGGGAAGTACTTGGCACAATTCATGAGCAGTACATTTGTCTGATTATCCATAATGTGTGAAGGTTAAAAGGTGAAAAGGTGAGAAGGTGAAAAGGTGAAAAGGTTGAAGGTCTAAGGGAGCCCGCCCTTGACCTTTTAACCTTTTAACCTTTTCACTTTTTCACCTTTTACAGAATCTCGTAGATCTTGTTCAGGTTGAACTCCTTTGTACGCTTGCCGGCGGTGAAGATATCAATAATGGCCCAGATACCACAACCACCACAGGTGCAAAGCTTAACAATGGCCATTGTGTTGTCCTTCAGCATGAAGCGGTCAACACCATAGCAGCCTAACAACCAAGCAATGAGCATCATGGTCGTCGGGTTCTTGAAGTCCAACATCTGCAATTCATCAAACTTGCTGTCATCAGCAGCTTCCAGTCTCTCACGAATCTCAGTCATAGCCTCTGCGGGCAGGTTAGCAGCCTGTGCTGCCAAGAACTGATCAATTTTTTCCTTAATCATAATTAATGTTATTTATTGGTTGAAAATATTGTCCTTTTGGTAGTAATATATAATCGCTTGCAAATTTAGTGATTATTTAATTATTCGCTTGCTAATCCGTGTTAAAAAAACTTAAGGGCGGCTTTCTCCTTCAACAAATTGTTCGAAAAACATGTGTTCACCATCGAAAACAGCGTATGTAAACTGGTTAATCCAGTCGCCAAGTATCATGATGCGGGCTTTCTTGGTGAGTTGCAGGTCGAGCTCTATATGCCGGTGGCCGTAGATATAGTAGTCAATATTACTATGATGCTGCATATACTGGCGGGTGTAGCGAACCAGGTACTCCTTATTTTCTCCCATGTAGGGGGGCACCCCCGTTTCTTTGTGCTTGTCGTAACTGTGCTTTGCCCATGTCTGCCCGAGCCAGATACTCCACCGAGGATGAATGGCGGAGAAGGCAATCTGGCAGAGGCGATTATGGAAAAAGCCCCGTAACAACTTGAATACCTTACTGGGGTCACCCAGTCCGTCGCCATGGGCAAGAAAGAATATCTTACCATATATCTCGGTTGTTAGTGGCTGTTTATGAAGGATGACACCACACTCCCGTTCCAAATAGTCGTAGGCCCAGATGTCGTGGTTGCCGGTAAAGAAGTGCACCTCCACACCCATGTCGGTCAGTTCGCTAAGTTTACCAAGGAAACGGGTATAGCCACGCGGCACCACATACTTGTATTCGTACCAGAAGTCGAACATATCGCCCAACAAATAGACGGCTGCCGCCTTCTCCTTGATGCTGTCAAGAAAACGCACCAACCGGCGCTCCTGCTGCCTTGGGTGGGGTATGCCCCATGAGCCCAGATGGGCATCGGAAAGAAAATAAACGTTCTTCATAACTAATATTCTTAATCAAAACCCAGTTCGACACGGGCTTCTTCGCTCATCATGTTCTGGTCCCAAGCCGGCTCAAACACCAGATTAACATTAGCCGACTTGACACCCTCTACGCTTTCCAGCTTGGTGCGCACGTCTTCAAGGATGAAGTCGGCAGCAGGACAGTTTGGTGCGGTAAAGGTCATGTCAAGTTCAACAGTAGCATCGTCCTTGACATCAATCTTATAAATCATTCCCAGGTCATAAATATTGACAGGAATTTCCGGGTCATAGACGGTTTTCAGCACATCGACGATGCGCTCTTCTATCTGTGTCTTTTCTTGTTGTGTCATGTCGTGTAGTGGTAATATTGTTTTTTTTGATTATAATCGTCCCTGCTCATGGTAGGAATAATAGTTCCCGTCTGTAACTATAAGATGGTCCTGGAAATGAATGCGCATCACGTCGCAGGCTCTTTTCACTCGTTCGGTAAGCCGGTCATCGTCGGCACTTGGGCGCAGACTGCCCGACGGGTGGTTATGGGCAAGGGCAATGATAGTAGCATTGTTGAGCACCGCTTCCTTAATGATGAGCCGGACATCGACAGCTGTCTCGGTAATGCCGCCATGCGAAAGGCGAATACTCTTGATGAGCCGGAAATTCTGGTTCATGAGCAACAGCCACGCCTCTTCAACGTCAAGGTCCTGCATGTGGGTATGCAGATACCTATACATAAGGGTGGCAGAACCTAAGTCACGGCGTTCCTCCGCCTGCTCGCGCTGTCGCCGTTTTCCTAACTCACAAGCGGCAAGAATGGTGATGGCCTTCGCCTCACCTATGCCCTTAAACTCCATCAGGTCGCGAATGGTCAGTTTTCCTAATGTGTTCAGGTTGTTGTTACAGCTGTTGAGAATGCGCTTCATCAGCTCTACAGCACTCTCACCCGGCGACCCCGAACCGACAAGAATAGCCAGCAGTTCAGCATCGCTAAGTGCCTGAGGACCTAAGTCTCGCAGCCGTTCACGTGGCTGGTCTTCTGGTGACCAGTTTGCTATTGTCAGTTTGTCTGCCATTACTTATAGAATGTTTTTTCAAATGCCTGAAACTCGTCTTTCTTCAGTACGCAACGCTTCCACCAGCTCTCTATAAATCCTAAGCCATAGCCCATAAGCTGAACAAAAGCTGCAGGAATACTCAGC
This sequence comes from uncultured Prevotellaceae bacterium, assembly GCA_900320255.1. Lineage (GTDB taxonomy): Bacteria > Bacteroidota > Bacteroidia > Bacteroidales > Bacteroidaceae > Prevotella. Next base: position 19,000 of record ONRS01000083.1, on the reverse strand, counting down.
AGTCCGACCATCAGGCTACGGTTCTTGACCGTGGAATCAATGAAGATGACAAGGCTGTAGAACAAGATGGGGGCAAGAGCAGCCACAACCACCCAGTACCAAAGGCGGAAATCATCTGGATTTCCATAGACCATCATGATACGTCCGAAAGCACCGATAAGTACCAGCAATATGACTCCTACGGTAAACACCGTTGGCAGCAGATGGACAAGTTTCAATGTGCCGGGGTGTCGCTTGGAAAGGTTAATACGGGCAATTCCACTGTTATACACCTGACGGAAGAACTTACGAAAATCAGTTCGCCGCTTGTGCCAAACCCATGCGTCGGGCAGCAAGGCTGTCTGATAACCCGCCTCCACAATTCGATAACTGAAGTCGATGTCCTCACCAAAGCGCATCTTCGAGAAGCCGCCAAGCTGTAGATAAACGTCACGGCGGATGCCCATGTTAAACGAACGGGGGAAGAACTTATCCAACTTCTTCTTGCCACCACGAATGCCGCCTGTAGTGAAGAACGAAGTCATACTATAGGAAATGGCCTTTTGCGTATCGGTGAAAGAGTCGTGAGCCGCGTCAGGTCCGCCCCACGCAGAGAGCTCCGGCCTTAGGCTGTCGTCAACATGAGTCAGATAGTCCGTTGGCAGCACCACATCTGAATCCAGGACGATGAGCCATTCACCCTTCGCCCGTTCTGCACCATAGTTACGGCTTTGGCCCGGGCCGCTGTTCTCCTTATAATAATAATGCAAATCAAGGATGCCTGCGTACTTGTCGCAGACATCCTTGCACGTTTTCTGTGATCCGTCCTCAACAATAATCACCTCAAAGTCCTTAACCGTTTGAGAGCACAGACTCTCAAGCAGTTCGCCGACTTCATCAGGGCGATTAAATACCGGGACGATAAATGAATATCTCATTTACTCCTTTGCGCGAGCCAGATAAGAACCGTCGCGAGTGTCAATCTGGATGAGGTCACCCTCATTGATGAACAGCGGCACGCGAACCTCAACGCCAGTCTCCAGCGTAGCGGGCTTCAGCGTGTTGGTAGCGGTGTCACCCTTAATTCCCGGTTCTGAATGGGTCACACGAAGAATGGTCTTCACGGGCATCTCAGCATAGAGAATAGTGCCATCGGTAGTGTCGCTGACAACAGATACAACGTCACCTTCCTTCATGTACTCATGACCAATAACCAAATCGTTAGCAATAGGAATCTGCTCGAAGGTCTCCTGATTCATGAAAATACGTCCTTCCTGGTCTTCATAGAGATACTGATAGTCACGGTGCTCGATGACAACGTCCTCGAGTTTCTCACCAATGTTGTAGCGACGCTCCAGCACACGACCGTCGGTAACGTTCTTCATCTTAATGTTCATAATGGTGTTTCCCTTGCCGGGCTTACGGTGCTGGAAATCGATGCAAACCCAAATGGCCCCGTCCATGCGGATGGCGGTTCCTTTCTTGATGTCTTGTGAATTAATCATACTTAAAATATTGTTCTCTTAATTAATATTTTTCGTTGTTTGTGGGTGCAAAGGTACAAAAAAAATGAGAAATGAGAAATGAGAAATGAGAAATTTTCGAAAAAACTTGCGTAATTAAAAAGAAATGCGTAATTTTGCAGCCCGAATTGCGAATTATAACTATAAAAATAAATAAAAACAATGAAAAGAACATTCCAGCCGCACAATCGTCGCCGCGTGAACAAGCATGGTTTCCGTGAGCGCATGGCAACAAAGAATGGCCGTCGCGTTTTGGCATCTCGCCGCGCTAAGGGCCGCAAGAAGCTGACCGTTTCTGACGAACGTCACGGAAAGTAATCACGACGATGTGTTCGTGAACGAAGTAAGAATAGCGGAGTGGAACGCATGTGTTTCACTCCGTTTTCTTGTTTTTTGCAGATTTATTTGGTATTTCCGATTATTCTTTGTACTTTTGTCGGTTAGATAAAAAGAATGAATAAAGAATGAGTATAAGTAAGATGATTGGAAAGATTGCCGATTGGCGCTTTTGGGCACATTTGTTGGCCATGCTACTGGTCATGCTGCTTTTCTGTATTGGTGTAAAAGTCGGACTTGACATCTACACCCGCCACGGACAGGAGGTAGAGGTTCCCAACTTAATGAATATGAGCTTCGACCAGGCCAAACTGCTGCTCGATGAATATGACTTGAACATCCAAGTAGCAGACTCTGGGTACAACAAACGTATGCCTGCCGACTGCATTCTGGCACAGATGCCAGGTGCCACCGCAAAGGTAAAGGCCGGTCACATTATTTATGTCACGGTCAACTCACCTTCCTCGCCTACTGTCACTATTCCAGACATCATAGACAACAGCAGCCTTCGCGAAGCGGAAGCCAAGTTAGCGGCTATGGGCTTTAAGCTGTTACCCCCAAAACGTATTGTTGGCGAAAAAGACTGGGTGTATGGCATCATCAGCCGTGGCCGCCGCGTCGGCACGGGTGACCGTGTCAGCACCGATGCCCCGTTGACACTGATTGTGGGAACTGGCGGTTATGAAGCAGAAGAAGATGACATGGATTACTATTCCGACCCGATTGGGGGGAGCGATGTGGGCACAACTGATACTAATAACGACGATGCCATTGGAGAAGACCCGACGGATGGCATCATTGACGTGGACGTAGAATGATAGACGAAGTGGAAGATATCGAGCTTATCGAGGACGACGAAGAACAGCCTGCGCAACTTTACGAGCACTATCGCTTTGAAGTAGATCGCGGTCAGGTTCCTGTGCGCGTAGATAAATATATGTTCGAAAAGTTGCAGCACTCTTCGCGCAACCGTATTCAGAAAGCTGCCGATGCCGGGTTCGTCCACGTCAACGACCGCCCGGTAAAAAGCAACTACAAAGTGCGCCCTGGTGATGTGGTGACACTCATGATGGACCGTCCGCATTACGATACGACCATAGAACCGGAAAATATTCCGCTCGACATCATCTATGAGGACGACCAACTGATGGTCATCAACAAATCCGCAGGTCTTGTAGTACATCCGGGAGTGGGGAACTTCCACGGCACACTGGTAAATGCCATTGCCTGGCACCTGAGGAGCCTGCCGTCTTACGACCCTAACGACCCGAGCGTCGGACTGGTTCACCGCATTGACAAGGACACCAGCGGCCTGTTGGTCATCGCCAAGACTCCCGAGGCAAAGACAGAGCTGGGTGCCCAGTTCTTCAATAAGACCACCCACCGCAGCTATGTGGCACTGGTATGGGGACATTTCACAGAGGACAGTGGCCGAATAGAAGGAAACATCGGCCGGGACCCAAAGGACCGTTTGCGCATGGCCGTCTTCCCACCGGGTTCTGACACAGGAAAGAGCGCCGTCACCCACTATCGCGTATTGGAGCGTTTCGGCTATACGACACTGGTGGAATGTATTCTGGAGACAGGACGTACGCATCAGATTCGTGCCCACATGCGGCACATCGGGCATCCTCTGTTTGCTGACGAACGTTATGGTGGTACAGAGATCCTGCGTGGAGAGCGCACGGCCAGCTACCGACAGTACATTGCCAACTGCTTTAAACTTTGCAATCGTCAGGCGCTACATGCCCGTACGCTGGGGTTTGTCCATCCCGTAACGAAGAAGCAAATGGACTTTACCAGCGAGCTGCCAGCCGACATGGAACACTTAGTTAGTAAGTGGCGCAATTATATGAACAGTAAAAACGAACAATAAATATTGTAAACAGTAATAGAACTAATGAAACATTTGAAGAGAAACATTGCTATTGTGTGTGGAGGAGATTCGTCAGAGCATGACGTTTCTCTGCGTTCTGCCAAAGGACTTTATTCGTTCTTCGACAAAGATAAATATAATGTATATCTTGTTGACGTGAAAGGCGTTGACTGGCAAGTGGAACTACCCGGAGGGGTCACCACACCAATTGACCGTAACGACTTCTCGTTTGTGGAAGACGGCAAGGCCAAATTGTTTGACTATGCCTATATAACCATCCACGGCACCCCAGGTGAGAACGGACTGCTGCAGGGTTATTTCGACCTCATCCGCCTGCCTTATTCTACGAGTGGTGTTCTGGTGGAGGCCATGACCTTCGACAAGTTTGTTCTTAACCAGTACCTGCGCAGTTATGGCGTTTCGGTGGCAGACTCTCTGCTCATCCGCAAAGGCTACGAGCAACTGGTAAGCGACGACGAAATAGAGGAGCGCATCGGCATGCCTTGCTTTGTGAAGCCTGCCTCTGACGGTTCTTCATTCGGTGTATCGAAGGTAAAGAACAAGGACCAGCTGGCTCCTGCCATCCGTAAGGCGATGATGGAAAGTCCCGAAGTAATGGTTGAACAATACCTGGAGGGAACAGAGATAACACAAGGCGTCTATAAGACGAAGAACAAGGCCGTATTACTGCCCATCACAGAAGTGGTGACCAGCAACGAGTTCTTTGACTACGATGCGAAGTACAACGGTCAGGTACAGGAAATCACACCTGCCCGTATTACAGAGGAAGTGGCAAGCCGTGTCAGCCAGATTACCAGTCACATCTATGACATTCTGCATTGTAACGGCATCATCCGTATTGACTACATCATTTCTCCTGAGGGCAAGATTTCGATGCTGGAAGTGAACACCACTCCCGGAATGACTGCCACCAGCTTCATCCCGCAGCAAGTACGTGCTGCCGGTCTGGAAATGAAAGACGTTCTGACTGAAATAGTTGAAAACCAGTTCTAACATGAGTGAGTTTGACGATATTCGGCCTTACGAGGCAAGTGAGATGAAACAGGCGTTCAACGATTTGCTGAACGACCGTCAATTCTCGTTGGTGCTAAAGGGCTTTGCCCCTTGGCTGCCAAAAGCCTTGAGAAACGGATTACTACGGTTAGCCTTTACGGGAGTGAAGACTCCGCTCGACTTCCAGAAGCGTTTCATGAAACCCGTCGTCAAATGGATTATCCGAAAGCACACGGACGGCTGCTCGTTCGACTACAAGCCCTTGAAGACCAAGAAGAACGAGCGTTTCACGTTTGTTTCCAACCATCGCGACATTGTGCTTGACTCTGCTTTTCTTGATGTCATGCTGGTAGGAAACGGGTTCCCCACAACTGTTGAGATTGGCATTGGTGACAACCTGCTCATCTACCCCTGGATTAAGCGGCTGGTACGTATGAACAAAGCTTTCACCGTAAGGCGCGGTCTGACGGCTCACGAAATGATGCAATCCAGCCAGCTCATGAGCCGTTACATCCATTATGCCGTTACGCAGAAGCGAGAGAACATCTGGATAGCCCAACGCGAGGGACGCGCCAAAGACAGCGACGACCGTACCCAGGAGTCGGTGCTGAAGATGCTGGCCATGGGAAGCCCAGTAAAGGGTGAAGGTTCACCTGCTGAGCAATTGCGTGACTTGAACATCGTACCGCTTAGCATCAGCTATGAGTTTGACCCATGCGACTACCTGAAGGCAGAAGAGATGCAGCAGAAACGTGACAACCCGACATTCAAGAAGAGCCGTCAGGATGACCTTGACAACATGAAAACAGGCATCTTTGGTTATAAAGGCCGCGTGAGCTACCGCTGCGGAACACCAGCCAACAGCTGGATTGACGAATTGTCCAGTCTGCCTCGTAAAGATTTCTTTGCTGCTTTTGCCGCCCGTATGGACCATGAGATACACAGCAACTATGAGCCAATGGCCGTTTATTTTGCTGCTCTCGACATGGTGACAGGTACACAGCTGCACACTGACCGCTATACTGCCGCTGACAAGCAGCGTTTCGAGAAATATATAGAAGGCCAGCTCAAGAAGGTAACCATTCCACACCCCGACATGGACTTCCTGCGCCACCAGATGCTGCTGATGTATGCTAATCCCGCTAAAAACCTTCTCAATGCGATACAGCAAAAATAAATTGCCGAGGGTATTCCTCATCTTCTGCTTCGTATTACTGCTCGCAGCCTGCGAACAGGACAACTACGACAAGGGCGAAGGCACGAACTCACAAATGAGGGCTGACTTCGTGGAAGCGCATGTCAACGGTGACAAACGCATTGACTATGTGGTGACCGACGACGGTGACTCGCTGGGTACAGACCCCCTATTCACTACCAAGGCCATTGAGACTGCAGACACCATCTATCGTGGCATCCTATATTATAATAAGGTAAAGAAGAACGACGGGAAAAACGTTGCAGAGGCCAAAGGCATGTCGCTCGTACCGACACTGGTTCCCGTACCACCCACTGTGCTTGAATCCATGAAGCAAGACCCGCTGTCCTTTGAGAGCATCTGGCTAAGCCGCAACAAGCGCTTTCTGAATGTCAGCATCATACTGAAGACGGGAAAGGTTGATGAAGAAGACCTCTACCAGACTATCGCTGTTGCACAGGACAAAGTTGAGGAGCATGACGACGGCACTAAGACCCTTTGCTGTCGTTTGTACCACGACCAAAACAACGTGCCGGAATACTATTCTGCTCAACGCTATTTCAGTATTCCCATCCGTTCTCTCACTGCAGACTCCCTGAGACTGACCATCAAGACATATTCGGGCGAGACAGTAAAAACATTAGCGATTAAATGACACTACTCTTAACTAACTATATATAATATGAGAAGTTTTATCAACGTACAAGACATCGGCCCATTAGAAAAGGCTATGGCCGAGGCAATGGAGATTAAGAACGACCGTTTCAAATATCAGCAGTTGGGCCACAACAAGACGCTCATGATGATTTTCTTCAACAACTCCCTGCGTACCCGTCTCTCGACACAAAAGGCAGCCATGAACCTTGGCATGAATGTTATCGTGCTGGACGTAAACGCCGGCGCATGGAAACTGGAGACAGAGCGCGGCGTCATCATGGACGGTGACAAGTCGGAACACCTGTTGGAGGCCATCCCCGTCATGGGTTGCTACTGCGACATCATTGGCGTGCGCTCTTTCGCCGGACTCACTGACCGCGAGTACGACTATGCAGAGACGGTACTTCATCAGTTCATCAGATATTCTGGCAAGCCCGTCTTCGCCATGGAGACGGCAACCGTCCACCCTTTGCAGGCATTTGCCGACCTCATTACCATTGAGGAGCATAAGACAAAGGAGCGTCCTAAGGTTGTTCTTACCTGGGCACCCCACTGTCGCACCCTGCCGCAGGCTGTACCAAACTCATTTGCCCAGTGGATGAATGCAGCCGAGAATGTCGATTTGGTCATCACCCATCCTGAAGGTTACGAACTCGACCCTAAGTTTGTGGGTAATGCCCGTGTGGAATATGACCAACGCAAGGCTTTCGAAGGTGCAGACTTCATCTATGCCAAGAACTGGTCGAATCCTGGTGTGACAAATCCGAACGACTATGGTAAGATTACTTGCGAGGACAGGTCATGGACAGTAGATACCGAACACATGTCATGGACGGATAACGGTAAGTTCATGCACTGTCTGCCCGTACGCCGTAACCTCATTGTTACCGACGACGTGATAGAAAGCAAGAACTCACTCGTTATCCCAGAAGCCGCCAACCGCGAAATATCGTGTTCGGTGGTGCTCAAACGGATGTTGGAAGCTTTGTAACCCATGAAGCTGAAAACAAAGATCATCATCCCCACAGCAGCAATAGCCATTTGGGCTATTGCCTGCTTTGTTTTTTTCCAGTTCTATTATCCCTATCACTTCTTTTATAAGGAGCAGAACCAACTCTTTCTCATGACGAGCGACTGGCTGCGCACCTATTTCGACGACGGAGCAGGCTGGCTGGCCCGAATGGGCGGTGAGTTCCTTACGCAGTTCTACTATTACCTCTTCGCCGGAGCTACCATTCTGACGCTGGTACTGACGCTTTTGGCAGTTATGGCCCTGTTGCTGTTGAATCGGCTGGGGCTGAATCGCTACGTAGCACTCATCATTGCGCTGGCCTTAGCTACCGTCGAGGCGATATTTCACCTGCACTACCAATTCCAGCTGTCGGCTTCGTTGTCGCTCTTGGGATGGGTGACGGTGCTGGCTCTGCTCGTACCCCGCATCTCACGCACTGCACCTCGCACCTCGCACCTCATACCTCGAATCATCCTTGCTGTCCTGCTACTCCCCTTGTCCGCATGGCTGTTTGGAATACCGAAACCTGGTAAGCTGGAAGGTCCTCAGTGGTACGTTGAACGCCAACTGTCGGTTGACTGCGAATACTATTTTGGCAGCTGGGACAAAGTGATACAGCTCGTGGAGCAGGATGCAGACCGCACACCTGAAATGCTGTTCTATTATTACTTGGTTCAGGCACAGCGCGGTCAGCTGCCCGAGAAACTACTCACGTTCGACAAACCGGAGTTGGGCACGTTCTATGCCATCGGCCCCGAGACACCGATGATGACCATCAAGAACATGAACGAGCTGTACTGGGCTTTAGGCGACATGACCTATACGGAACGGGCAGCCATGATGGCTAATGTCTTCTCGCACAACAACCGCAACGTACGCATGATTAAGCGCTTGGCAGAATGCAGCATCGTCAGCCAGGACTCGGCTGCCACCCGCAAGTATCTGGGCATTTTAGAGAACACCCTTGTTTTCCGCGGTTGGGCGAAAAATGCGCCGACCGTTGTCTCTTACTGGGAAAAGACAAGGTTCTGCAATCGCAAGGACACCATCTCTTTAGGCGATAACGCCCATAACATCATGATGCAGCTGTTAGACTCAAACCCCGATAATACCGTGGCACTCGACTACATATTGTGCAGCAACCTGCTGCTGAAGGATGTTCATAACTTCAAGCGCGACTATGACCGCTACTGCACCGACCTTGGGCGCAAGCTCAACAACACGCTCTATCAGGAAGCCCTCTGCATCTGGCTGGCAGCCAACCAGGCTCCAGAAGAGTTGTGGCGACAGTACATCAGCCGCGAAGACGTGCTGCAACGGTTTGCCGACTACAACGAGCAGCGAGGCAACCCCCGCTTCAAGGGGACTTATTGGTATTACTTCGACAAAGCAAAGAAACCGCAAGTACAATGAGACGACACATCTTTCTATTACTGATAAGCCTGATAGCCCTTACAGCCTGTACGCCGACACCCGAGAACGTACAGCAGCAGGACTCGCAGCCCCCTATCTATCCGGACTATACAGACGTGACCATCCCTGTCAACATTGCACCACTGAACTTTCTGGTGCGGGGAGCCGAGGCTGTGACAGTCAAAGCAGCTGACGTAACGGTCAGCTCAGCCTGTGAGTCCGTCTGTTTCCCTATTGACGAGTGGCGAACGCTATTGGCTGAGCATAACGACATCACCGTTATCGTAACCGCCCTCATGGACGGACAGTGGATTCAGTACCGTCCCTTCCATTGGTATGTGGTAGAAGACAAACTGGACCCTTGGCTCACCTATCGTCTCATTGAGCCTGACTATGAAATCTGGAACAACCTGCAGCTGAAGCAGCGTTGTGTGGAGAACTTCGACGAAGCCATACTTACCGACTATCGTCAGCAGGAGAACCGCTGCATGAACTGTCATACCCCCGCCAACCAGCGTTCTGACCTCAGCATGCTGTATGTCCGCGGGAAAGGCGGTGGTGCTATTCTTAACCAGTCAGGCGAGTTACGCAAACTGAACATCAAGACTGACGACATGGTCAGCGGCTCCGTCTATTACGGTTTCTCTCCTTCTGGCCGGTATATCACTTTCTCCACCAATGTCATTATTCCCGCCTTTCACTCCATGAAGAAGAAACGTTTGGAGGTCTTCGACTCCAAGTCAGACGTCTATGCGGCCGACCTACAGGAGAACCGCATCATCCGTTCAGCGCTGACAGCTGACTCCACCATACTGGAGACGTTCCCCACCTTCTCGCCCGACGGGAAATGGGTGTATTACTGCGCTGCACCAATGGTGCAACTGCCGCAGGACCTGAAGCAACTGCAATACTCGCTTGTTCGCATTCCCTTTGACGAAACGACAGGCCAGTTCGGCACAGCTGTGGATACCGTCTTTTCTGCTACGGCAAGGTCACAACAAAGCGGGCAACAGGGCAAACGCTCCGTGTGCCACCCCCGCATCAGCCCCGACGGTCAGTATTTGCTTTTCACCGTTCAGGACTACGGCACCTTCCCTATCTGGCACCCCGAGAGCGACTTGCGAATGATGAACCTTCAGACTGGAGCCATAGACTCGCTTGCCATCGTCAATTCTGACCTAAGCGACACCTATCACTCATGGTCCAGCAACTCCCGATGGTTCGTCTTTGCCTCCAAGCGCGATGACGGCCTTTACGGCAAACCCTATTTCTGCTATGTTGATAAAAACGGACGGGCACACAAGCCCTTCTGCCTACCCCAGCAGTCGCCGACGTTCTACGACACGTTCCTCAAGTCGTTCAACGCACCGGAACTCTCCAAGGGGAAGCTCCCGTTTGATGCCTACGATGTGCAAGAAGCCATGCAGAAAGAGGCAGAGCCATTCAAGTAACCATACAAAAAGCGGCATCTTCGAACCAGGAAGATGCCGCTTTTCTTGTTATTTCGTGGCAGTTCTTTCGTCACCAAGAATCTCACGTCCAGCCTGACGGGCCTCAAAATCAACGCGGCGCTGGGTGAAATCAGGCGTATTAAAGGAGTAGAAAGTCTTGTCGTAATACTGACGCGGATGACGCTGCGGCAGCAGGAAGGGCTTTCCGAAATGCCCCTTTTCATCGACACTGGCCAGATAAAGTCTTGAGTAAAGCCCGTCGTCACGGCGAGACGTGAAGACAATCCAGTGGCTGTTCACGTTCCAGTTATGATAGCTGTCAGCGCGTGGACTGTTGATTTCGTCAACAGCACGGGCCTCTCCCGTCCTTAAGTCAAGCAGCCATTGGTCGCTCTCGCTGTGCCAAATAGAGAAGTAGCCGTAGTCCATGAGTGTAAACAGCAGGTATTTGCCGTCGTACGACGGTCTCGGCCATGTCAGGCTCTTTCCCCGCTCAACGGCATTGAACAGCGTATCCACCTTTTCGCCGAAACGCCCTTTCTCCGCATCGAAGGCAATACGGCAGAGATTATATTGCTCGTCCCTGTACTCCATGGGGTATTCCTTCTGCTTACAGGTCATGAAGTAAAGCCAGCGTCCGTCAGGCGAAAAGACAGGCACGTTCTCCGACCAGTCCTTCGTCATGATGAGCGAATCGCGAATCGTCTCGTGTGTCTCAACGTTATAGACAAAGATATCCGACGAAAGGTCAAAGACCTCAATACGGTTCTGGTTGGAGTTTTGCGAACTGGCAGTCAGGGCCTGCCCGTTCATCATGATGTGGTATCCCTGACGTGTCTGGTTGGTAGAAAAGGCACAGAACTTACCCGTGGGATGCCAATAGGGATAAACCATAGAACCGCCCAGCAGCTCGTTCTTGGCTTTTAGCCACTCACGCTTTCCATCGATTTGTACCATAGTAGCACCATGCTCGCCACGCACATGGAAGACGAAGCGGTCAGGATTCGTTCGGTTCGACGTGTGACAGTTGACACACATGCCCGGGGCCTGCGTATTCTCGATAATCGCCGTTTCATCGAAGTTGGATAGGTCACGCTGATAGAGTCCCATGTGACTGTACACCTCGTAGCCCGGTGCAATACGCCTGTAGGTCACGCCCCACTCATCAAGGGCAAAGGGGCTGACCGTCATCACGAAGTCCTTGTACTGGGTCCAGCTGCCGTCTTTCAGTGCACACACCGTCACGGTGAGCTGGCTGCCGCGGTTCTGTTCCAACAAGTCGTGCCAGTCGTCAACATCAAAGTCTGCCTCCTCACCGTTAGCATACAACTCTCCACCCTTTGCGCCACGCACCACCACGTCCATACACTCCACTGCCTCGTCGGCCATGGTGAAGTTCAGCGGGGCGATGCCCACCGGTACCGTCACGCCGACATAGTCAGGGAAGAGCCTGGGCAGTTCGCCTGACTGTGCAGGACTGACGGGACGTTTCGAACAAGCCGCCAGCAGGCACAGGCCTATCATGTAATATATGTACTTCATCTTCATTGTCCTTTCAGTAAATAGTACCAAGCCGTAGTACGGAAAGTAGCCAGCGGACCACCTGTCCTGTACTCCTGTATAAACTGGTTATATTGCTGCAGCATACGCTCTGGCACGGCACCCTGTGGCGGTTGCTGCTGCCTGCTGGCATAGGCAAAAGTGACCATCTCCAGACAAATACGCGAAGAAAGGGTTGGCCGTTGCTGCTGCACAAACTGAAAATAGTTCATAAACCTATTGACGTCACGATCCAGCACGGGGTACATCAGCAGGTACTGCTCTGCCACCGTATTGTCAGGATTGGCCATCACCAGCTGACCGCAGATTTTATCCAGCTCACGGTCGCTGTAGAGGAAGTCCTCCCGTATTCGCATACTGCGCAGCTTACCATATAACGGATGGGCGGCTATCTGCGGCTCATTGCCCAACAAGGCTTCCGTGCGCTGAGCCCATTTGCTGTAGAACATGGTTTTCTTCAGCATCTTCAGGTATTTGCGGGCCACGTCGTATTCACCGTTAATCAGGTTCGTCTCAGCCAGACGGCGCACGCACCTGACGCTCTTATTATAATTAGGTATGGCCTCCATGGCCTCAAAGGCAAAGAGCTGTGCCATGTTCACCAGTCCCAGTTGGAAGTAAGCCTCGCCCGTGGTCAGTATGCTGGCGTAGTTTCGCTCAAACTTAGGCAACAGGCCCTCGCTGCCCCGTTGGTAGAAGTCGAAGGCACGTTCCGTCAGCTGCCCTTTCATGGCCAGTGCCAGATTAGTGGCACACACACTCATCGGCAAGTCCGGGGTTTTCTGTTCAGCCTTCGCAATGACAGCATCCCACTGCTGCGTACGGACCAGATAGTCGTACTCTATCAACTCGTAGGTTCTCTCGTCGAAATTGCTTGGCACCAAGAACCAGCCAAGAAGAATCATCAGCGTTGCCAATCCGGCATAGATGCCAGGATTCTGCGTATGCACGTGCCGGGCCACTACCGGTAACACCATCATGAGCAATACCGCCAAGACCATCGTCAGCAGCATCACCTCGAAGAAACGGTAATAGCCCAAACCGCAGAACAGCTGTGACACCGTGTAGGGTACCAGCAAGCTGCTTCCCCATACACACAAAGCCACATAGCCTACAACTCCCAGTGCCATCAGCCACTGCGCCATACGGTTATCCCGTATCGTCAGCACTGGCAACACTGCCAATGCTAAGACTACCGGTCCGCAAAGCCAATAGCCCACCGGCACCGCAATGGCCAGCACCACCGCACAAGCCGCCACTCCCCGCTGTGCCAAAGGTCTGCACAGCAGCATGAGTGCCTGCACCATGATAATGGCAACGGGAAAAGCCAACAGCAGCTTGTCGTCGCCCATCATGTACCAGATGAGCAGAGGCAGCAGGAAGCTGAATAGTTGAGCGTGGAGCGTGGAGCGTGGAGGGTTGAGCGTGGAGGGTTGAGCGTTAAGCATTAAGCCCCGTTCAAGTCGTTGCATCAGCACGAGGAGCACAGCAATGACGGCCGCTCCTGCTAACACGTTATTATAGAACTGCACAAGGAACTCTGACAGATAACGTGCAGCACCGCCTGGTTCACCCAGACGCTCCACGAGATAGTCACCGCCAAACAAGAACAGCTGGAACTGTTCATGATAGCTGAGCGCAAAAGGATAGCTCCGCCACCAGAACAGGAACACCGCCACACCGAACAACAGCGACAGCGCCCAGTCTGCAATATTACTCTTTAATCGGCTCATGCGTGTCAGCATCCATCGTTACCATAGTGCCGTCAGCCATCTTGCGCTGATAGGTCAACGGGAACAGGCCCTCCAGGAAATCGTGCAGCAGACCTTCCTTCAGTCCGGCAGACATACGGCGCGAATAGTTCTTGTAATCCAGATGATAACGCTTGGCCTCAGCCTTCAGGCTGTCCGCCAGTGCCATGTTGCCCTGTCGCTTGCATTCCTCAGCACGACCGAGCATTCTGTTGTACTCGCGGTTATGGCGCTCGGTAGCTTCCTTCCACAGTTGCAGAGAGTCGTTCTGCGGTGTGCCGTGTGCAGAGCTGATGCTGTCAATGCTTACCATGATGTCGCCCGGCTCACCTACTATGAGCAGCTGCTGGAATCCAAAGCGGTAGTGATAGTCAAGCAGAATTTTGTACATCTGCACAGAGTCAGGCGTAAACTCAAACTTACCGTCTTTGATTACTACGCTGTCAACGGTCTCGGCTGTGGCCGGTCCCTTCAGCGGCACCAGGAAGATGAGCTTGCCTTCCGACAGGGCGGGCTGGCCCACCGTACCGTGAATGTGACACTTACCGTCACTCTCCTTCTGCTGGCAGCTATACGTCATCAGCGCAACTGCCAGGACTACTAAATAAAAAAATGTCTTCTTCATTTTTGTTTATTGTTTAATGTTTACTTGCACACGTTCGTTGGCAAACACCTGACGGTGAGCCTCCCGGACATTGAAATCAACCTTCATCCGCGTAAAGTCAGGCACATTGTACGAGTCCATCATGTCCCGGTAATACTTCTTCGGATGCCGTTGCGGCAGCAGGAAAGGCTTGCTTACCTTGCCGTCGGCATCGATATGGGCAATGTACAGCCGGCCGTACATACCGTCTTCGCGCTTCGAGGTAAACACAAACCAGCGCGAGTCGCTCGACCAGTTGTGGTAGCTGTCCGTGTCGTCGCTGTTCGCCTCGTCAATGGCACGTGTCTCGCCCGTCTGCAGGTCCATCAGCCAGAGGTCGGCATCCTTATGGAACACGGGGAAGTTACTGCGGCTCGTCTGACAGTACATCAGCCAGCGCCCGTCGTACGACGGACGTGCCAGCGTGAAGCTCTTGTCTAATGCCGGTCCGTTGAGCAGCGTATCAACCTGTTCGCCAAACCTTCCCTTGTCAGCATCGAAGGGAATACGGCACAGCGAACACTTCACCCGCTCGTACTCAGCCGGCACGCGACAGGAATCTGACGTACTGTAATACAGGAACTTCCCGTCGGGCGAGAAGGCAGGGAATATCTCCAGATGGCTGGCTGTCATCAGCTGTGGCGACAATATCAGTTCGTTCGTCCGCACGTCGAGCACCACAATGTTGCTGAACTCGTGGTACGCCTCAATGCGCTGCCCTCTGCCCACAAAGAAACTCTGGTGAACGGTATTGGTGGCATAGGCGCAGTAGTTACCCGACGGGTGCCAGTAAGCATACGAGCCGGCAGCCTTTGTCGAGTCGGTCTTCGTGTTCAGCCAGCGCTGTTCACCGTCAATCTGCACCAGCGTGCCGCCTCCCTCGCCGCGTATCTGCAAGGTCAGCTGGCGGGGGTCGGTACGGTTTGGCGTGTGACAGTTGAAGCAGCGGCCCGGCACGGCCGTTTCCAGCAGAATGGCGTACTCATCAAACGTGTGGATGTTACGCTGGTAGATGCCGATGTTGCCGCCCATCTCATAGCCCGGTGCAATGCGCCTGTAGGTCACACCCCAGTCGGTCAGGCTGTCGGTGCTCACGTCAATGGTGAAGTCCTTGTATTGTTTCCACTGCCCCTGCGTCTCGGCACACACGGTGACCGTCAGCTGTCCGCCACGGTTCTGGGCCGTCAGCGCGTGCCATTCGTCAATGTCAAAGTCAGCAGTCTCACCGTTCACGTGCAGCTCGCCGCCCTTCGTGCCCTTCACCACCACGTCCATACACTCCACGTCGCCGCTTTCCATTTCAAAGTCCAACGGAGCAATATCCACCGGAATAGTTACCCCTACATAGTCAGGGTATATCTTCGGCAGCTCATCAGCCAGCTGCACATTGTTTGGCGCATGACTGCATGCCATGCAAAACAGTATCTGGAAAACGATGAGCCCAAAAGCCTCCCCCAGTGGGGGGAGGTTGGAGGGGGCTACCTTTGACCTTTGACCTTTGACCTTCAACCTTTTCACTTTTTCACCTTTTCACTTTTTCACTTTTTCAATCTGTCTTTGCACATACTCCCCGTACTTTCCGCTTTCGCGTCCTTGCGACTGAATACACCTGACGGCATCCTGATAGCCCGCAGGCATGGCATAGTAGCCACCATACTGCTGCGCCCACTGCAGGTACTGCATGAACTGCTGCACGTTGCCTTTCAGCAAATGCTCCGCCAGGAAGTAGTCGAGCGCCATTTTGTTCTCGGGGTTATTAATAAACAGCAGGCCGAAAATCTTCTCTATCTCGCCATAGCTGAACAGGAAATCGTCCTTGAAGCGAATCTTCCGCAGGCGGCCCAGCTCAGCATTCCCCTCCACCATGCTGTCCTTGAAGAGACACTTCTCCGCCTCTTCAGCCCAGCTGCTGTAGAACAGCGAACGCTTCAGAATGGCAATCTGCTTGGCGGCGGGCTTGTAGTGCCCGTTCACGAGCATGCACTGTACAATGCGCTTCGTGCAGCGCCCGCTCTTTTTGCCGTTCAGGATGGACTCCTGTATGTCGAACATGTAACGCTGGGCAGCGTTGACCAGCCCCAGTCTGTAGTAGGCCTCGGCCGTCGGCAGGTTGCTCGTCAGGTCACGGTGGGGCGGCATGGCCAGCGCATCCTCGCCACTCTGGTAGAAGTCGAACATCCGTTCAGCCAGCAGGCGTTTCTGCGACAGGGCCAGATTGACGCTGTTCGACCAGAACGTTGTCTTCACCACGTGCTTCTGAGCCCGCTCAATAATGTCGTCCCAACGCTCCTGACGTATCAGCTGGTCCTGGCGTATCAGCTCATACTTGTCGGCATCATAGCCCGAGGGAATATACACAACCGCCAACACCAGACACCCGACACCCAACGGGAGGACCATCTTATTGCTCAGCCTGAAGCGCGACAGCAGCACAACAAGCGCAATGGCCAGCGGTATAATAGCCATGAGCAGCGGCATCTGCATCGGCGTGCGGTAATAATTGATGCAGAACAGTACCGACTCGGGCGGCCACTGCTGCATGACCGTGACATACGCCACACACTCCACGGCGAGCAGCCATACCAGCGTCCATGCCCATTTCCATCCACGCAGAATGACGTGCAGCACCACATAGAGCCAGCACATAGGCCCCGCCGCCCAATAAAGGCACGGCACCAGCAGCACCTCCCAATACCATTTCACCCTGCTGAACACCAGCGAAGCCAGCAACACCATGACCATTGCCACCTGATAAGTCGGCAAGACGCTCTCGTCGCCCATCAGGTGTAACAGCAGCAAAGGCCCTACAAAGCTGAATAGTTGAGCGTGGAGCGTGGAGCGTGGAGCGTGGAGCGTGGAGTGTTGAGTGTTGAGCGTTGACGTTCCCGTTGACGTTATCGTTGACGTTCCCGTTGACCTTAGTCCTTTGACCGCCCCCCTTTGACCATTAAGCATTGTCAATTGCTGTATGGCAACGGCGAGCAAGGCGAGAGCCAGCGCACCCATCCAGGGCACATAATAGAACTGAGCCACGAAGTCACCCAGATAATCAGAGAGGCCACCGGCTATGCTGATGCGCTCAACAAAATAATCGGAAGAGAACAGAAACAGCTGATACTGCTCCTGATAAGTGAGGGCGTAAGGGTAGCCCAACAGCCAAAACAGGAATACGCCAATGCCCAACAGCACCGACAAACCAGCACTCCAATATCGTGCAACACTCTTCATTTGGCTGCAAAAGTACGACAATTATCTGAAAAAGCCAAAAAAAACGCAACAATATATTAGTCATTTGGGGCCGAAAAGTGAAGTGAGCAGACGGCTTTGGAGTGGAAAGAGGCCCTCTTTAGGCAGGAAAGTGGCCCACTTTAAGGTACAAAGGTGCCGACTTCAGGGTGCAGAGGCGGCGGGTTCGGGGGACAGAGGTGCCGAGTCTCGAAACTGTAGCGGGCGATGCAATCAATTGCACCGCCCGCTACAATTAAGTTTACCGCCCGGTCAAATCAAGTTGACCGCCCGCTCAACTCCTCTTTTTGTTCGTTTTGTGTTGTTTTCTTTACTTTGCAAAGGTACAAAAAAATAATCGCAAAACCAAATAAAAGACAAAGTTTTTCTGCTTTTTCTCCTTTTTATCTGATGAACAACAGTTCACGGTACTTGGGCAGCGGCCAAAGGCTGTCATCAACTATCAGTTCGAGCTTGTCGGCCTGATAGCGGATGAGGTCGAGCTTGGGCTCCACCGTGTCGTGATAGGCAATGGCCTTCAGGTGCTCGTCGGCAATCTTATTCGCTTTCTTGCGGGCCTCCACCAAGTCTTCTACGCCTTTCTCGATAGCACTGGTACGCTCGGCTATCTCCTGAATGATCTGCTTGTTGCGGGCAGAGAGCTTGTCGGCCGTATCAATGGGGAAGACGACAGCCATGTTGCTGATGTTCTGCAGGAGCTGCGTCTGGTAGCGGGTGGCCACGGGAATGATGTGGTTCATCGAGAGGTCGCCCAGCACACGGGCCTCAATCTGAATCTTTTTCGTGTAGGTCTCCCACTTCACCTCGTTGCGGGCTTCCAGCTCCTTGCGGGTCATCACGCCGAGGCTCTCGAACATCTGGACGCTGGCATCGTCGAGGTAACGCTCGAAGATGATGGGGCACGACTTCTCCACGTCGAGGCCACGGCGGGCTGCCTCCTCTACCCACTCGTCTGAGTAGCCGTTGCCGTCGAAGCGGATGGGCTTGCAGGTCTTGATATCCTCGCGCAGCACGTCGATGATGGCGTGGAACTTGGGGGTGTGACCTGTGCCCTCGGAGAACTCTGGACGCTCTGAGTACTCAGAGATTTTCTGGTCAACGCGCCTCTTGAAATCAACCAGAGCTTCGGCCACGGCACTGTTCAGGGCTATCATGGCCGAGGCACAGTTGGCCTCAGAACCGACGGCACGGAACTCAAAGCGGTTGCCGGTAAAAGCAAAGGGCGACGTGCGGTTGCGGTCGGTGTTGTCGATGAAGAGTTCGGGAATCTCGGGGATGTCCATCTTCCAGCTATGCTTAGCCCCCCCTACTGCCCCCGAGGGGGCTTCTATAGACTTGATGTCT
>ONRS01000039.1 GCA_900320255.1 uncultured Prevotellaceae bacterium | reverse complement strand
TAATTCGTTAAATTCGTTGTCAAAAAAAGGATTGTATAAACTAATTATGAGTAGTTACTTATAATAATTATTTTATAATAATCTTTAATAGGTGGAATTGTCGTTGTTCAGCGGCGGCTGTACTTTCGGCGGGCATAGAAGCGCTGGGCGAGGGTCATCTTGGCGTAGGCCTGCCAGCCAGTGGCGCGGCCGTCGGGGTAGCGGTCAAGGTAGAAAGGGTTGTACATGTTGGCATAGGCTTCCATCTCGAAGGGGTTGAGCAGGTAGCCGGCATTGGGCAGAATGCGATTGGCACGGCGGGCCTGCAGCCAGAAGAGCAGGTACTTCCAGTAGAAGCAGAGCCAGGAGTTATGGGTGGATTGTGCTTGGCGCAGATGGATGGTCTCGTGAAACTTCACGGGGTGGTACCAGGACTTGGTTTGGGGTTTGAGAGTTGAGGTTTGAGATTTGGGAGTTGGTTCCAGTTGGTTGTAGCGTTCAGCCTCCTTGTCGTTGTTGGTGATGATGCTCCCGAAGAAGGTGAGGGCGTCGTAGTCGCCGTGGAGCCAAAAAGGCATGCTCACGGCACGCATGTCAGCCGTGTGGCTTGGACGTCGTGCCGTGAGCAAGAGTTTGAATATGTAGAGTGCGTGGGCCATTACTTAGTTACGCCATTGACCACCTTGGCATATTGCTTGCCGCTCTTCTCGTACCAAACGCCGTTGTAAGGGTTGTAGTCACGGAAGGTGCCCTTGAAGTAAGTGCCGTCTTCACCAATGGTATAGACGCCTTCGCCGAACTGGTCGTCAACAAATGTGCCTTCGTACTTGTCACCATTCTTATAGGTCAGCGTGCCCTTGGCATCGACACGGAGACCGTTAACGAACTTACCTGTGTAGGTGTCCTTCTGGCTGTCGGTGTATTTTGCCACACCCTTGCCGTGAGGCTGGTTCTTGTCGTTCACCTCACCCGTGTACTTGAAGATGACCGCATTGTTGTTGCCATAGACAGCCTGGTCGGTCACCGTGGTCGCCTCCGTGCCGTCATCAGCGGTCGTGGTGGTGGTGTTGCTGGAACCCGTCAGGAAGTTATAACCCAGGAATCCGATACCGCCACCAATGAGAAGGAAGAGCACGAAGATAAGGGCAATGAGTGGTGCCTTGCTCTTTGGCTTCTTGGGCGGGATGTTGTAGGACGCAGGCTTGGGTCCTGATTGTTGAGTGTTGATTGTTGAGGGTTGAGCGTTGAGTGCAGAGCCCTGAGTGTTGGGCGCTGAACCCTGAGCGTTGGGTGTCGGGGGCACCGGTTCGTTGAACGTGGTGCTCTCGTTGTCAATGTCCGGCTGGCCCGGTGTGGGAGGAGGCGTTGGTGCCTGCGGCGTCTGCTGAATGTTAGCAGCGGCGGCAACGGGTGGGGGAGGAGGCACGATGCCGGGACGAGAGATGATGATCTCATCGTCGTCGTTACCCATAGAACCCACCATCGTCTCGTCGGACGACTCGACGACCGGCGCAACGGGAATCTCGGGAAGTGGCTGTGCATGCAGAATATCAATGAACTGCTGCATGGACTGTGGACGGTCCTTGCGGCGGGGCTGCATGGCTGCTGTGATGGCGTTCCACACCTTATCGCTGACGTAGTCTGGCTTCTGGCCGAGGCCTTCCTCGTTGACGGTTGATGCTTCGGGCGGCACCTCGCCAGTCACGAGGTTATAGAGCGTAGCACCGAGACTGTAGATGTCAGTAACGGGTGAGAAGTCCTGCAACGACTGCTGGAACTGTTCGAGCGGGGCGAAGCCCTTGCTGAGGCCAACCGGCGTGGCACTCGTCTCACGTCCGTCGGAAGTGTAGTTCTTGGAGATGCCGAAGTCAATGAGCATGGCCTTGTCGCCGTTGAGCAGGATGTTGCCCGGCTTCACGTCGTAGTGGCACATGTGCTTCTCGGAGTGCATGTACTGGAGTGCCTCGGCTATCTGGGTGGTGTAGCGAATGGCATCTTCCTCCGACAGGCGGCCGTTAGCCTTCAGTTTGTCGCGCAGAGAGCCGTCCTTCAGGAACTGCATGACGTAATAAACGGTGTTGTTCTCCTCGAACACGTCAGCCACGTGGACGATGTTGGGATGGTTGAGCTGGGCAAGGTTGTGCGCCTCCTTAATGAACTTCTGGCGGTACTTGTCAACCTGCTCGTTGCTGCCCGTGGAAGGTATGGAAACATTGTTGTTGGTCTGATCGCGCAGACAGGTGTCCTTCATGAAGAACTCCTTGACGGCAACGGGTACTTCCACCTCCATCTCACCGAGGTTACCTGTTACTTTCTCTTTTGTTGTGGCCTGATAGGTAATGCCGAAACCGCCTTGCCCTAAGACCCTGATAATGGTATAGCGTCCATTCTGGAGCGTGGCTCCATAACGTAGCAAAGAATTTTTCTGTGTGTCCATTATTTTTTTTATTTTAGTTCGTATTCAATTATCGAGGTACGAGGTACAGGGTGCGAGGTACGAGAAGACCTCAGCACCCCTTTCATTACATGTACCAAGAGCGCTGCTTGTCGCCGTCAGTAATAAGGTATGTACCGCTATCGGTGAACTTCACAATCTGCGGATGGAAATCCTGATCCTTGATGGCGGTCTCCACGTTGGTGGGGATGTCCTTGTAATAGACACCACCGTCGCAGCAGACGACGATACCCTTGTTAGTGACGCAGCAACTGCGAATGGTGCCGAACTTCTCGTAGGCACGCTTCAGGTTAGCCTTGTCGGTCTCGTGGGAGGCATCCCAGTGCTTGTTGGTGATGATAGACCAGTTGCCGTTTTCGCAGATGGAGACAGACCAGATTTCCTCGCCGTCATTGTTGAACTTCTTCATGGCCTCGGTCATCTTGTCGGGCATGTGGCCGCGATAGCCGTTGTCGTTCCACACCACGCACCACCAGCCAGAGTCGGTGACGGTGACGTCAGAGAGGCGGTAGTTGCTGTTGTTGAACTCCTTGATGGCATTCTTCATACCGTCGGGGCAGGCACCAGTGTAGCAGTAGCCGTTCTTGCCGTAGAAGGCCACGCCACGCTCGTTCTCGGTGATGGCTCCCGTGCGGCAGCCCTTGTCGCCCCATTCCTTGATGGTTGTGGTGATGTACGACAGGGCCTTTGCGTTGTCAGTATAGTCACGTGTGGTGCCGTAGTAGTCGAAGCTGGTTCTTGTAGGTGTCGGGGTGGTTCCTCCGCCATAGACGGTGAAGGCTGTTGAGGCCAGCTTACGGCCATTATACCAAATCTCCCAGCGCCAGATGCCCTTCTCGTAGTAGCCGCCGTCGTCACTTCCCCAGCCGGGCAGTACCAGCGAGTTGCTGTTACCAGTTGAGAAGTCGGCATCGTCAGACGTGGTGTAGCCAGCCGGTGACGAGCTGTTGGTAATCATGGTGCCGTTAGGACGGAAAATCTTGGTGTAGAGCGTCACGTCGTTGGCTGCCTTGGTGCAGTTATAGGTCAGACGGGGCTTGGCATACTTCATTTCGTTCTCGTAGAGCGTGTTACCATAGTAGGTAATCATGTCGCCGTCGTAGGTAACGTTACCAATGGAGATTCCCGTAATCGTGACGTAGGTCATGGCGTCCTTCTTGGTTGCAGGAGTGGTTCCTCTGCCAGGTTTCTTGCCACCACCACTGTTATTGCTGGGCTTGGGCTTGTTAGGCTTTGCGATGGTTCCTTGTGCGTCAACGCCTTGCACGCCGATGAATGCTGCTATCAGCACCATCAAGGCTATTCTTATTGCTTTCGTATTCATAAGTATTATCTATTTCAAGTTTATTAGATGTTTGGAACAAATTCCCCTTCAGGTTTCTTTTCAGGTTTCTTTTCAGGTTTCTTATCAGGCTTAACATCGTCGTCATCATCAGAATCTGGCTTGTTGCTATTAACCTTACCCTCACTGTCATGCTTCCCGCCATTTGCCACATCACGAATTCTTGCGCGGGTATTTGACGAGTTGGTGTTAGCATTACTATTTGTCTGCGGTAGATTGTTACGACGGTTGTTCGGAGTCGTTGTCGTCTGAGGCTTAACAGGTGAAGAGACAGGATCATCTTCACTGTAGGTAGAAGTTGGCCTTGATGGCTTTGAAGGCGGGTTAACAATCTCAGGCATATCCTGTCGCGTCGGTTTCTCATCCTTTCCGCCGAAGAAAAGGATGACGGCTGCTATGGCGGCAGCAATGACGGCTACGACCAGGAAACCGATGACGCCCCACTTCATCATGCTGTTGTTGCCCTGTTTGGGTGCGGGCATGGGTTGCTGATAGTGTATCTGCGGTTGTTGCTCAACCGGCTGACCTACTACCACCTGTACGTCGTCGTCGCCTATGTTGCCAATAGACTGCGGCGCTTCATTCATTTCTGGTGCAGGGGGTGGGGGAGGCATCAGCGTGGGAACCGACTGCGGGTCACGCTCAGCCAGCAGTACTTTGTTGGCAGCACGGGCAGAAGCCTCGTCGTTGGGGAACATATCGTCGCCAACTTCGCTCTCCACCGACTCAATGTGGATGAAGTATGCCGAATGGTTATCAGAGTTGTCGATGGTCTCGCCGGTCAGAATCTTGCGCTTCTCGTCGTCAGACTTGTCGCTGCCGAAGATTTCGAGCAGGTCGTCGTCGTCCATCTGTTCGAGCATTCCGTCAGAGCACAGGTAGAAATAGTCGCCCGGCTTGATGTTGGTGATGTGCACGATGTCAGCTCTTGAGGGACGCTCCTGATTGGCCATGATGACACGTGTGATGACGTTCTTGTTCTTGGCCGTCTTCATCTCCTCAAAAGACAGCTCGCCTACCTCAAAGAGGTCATAGACCAGCGAGTGGTCGCGTGAGCGATAGAGAATTTCGTTGGTCGAGGGGCGGAAGTGGTAGATGCGGCTGTCACCGATGTGGGCTACTGTGCAGCCTCCCTTATGGAAGCAGAGGAACGTCAGCGTGGTACCCATTTTCTTCTGGCCGGTATTGTCCTGCGCATTGATGGCGGCGTAGGCAGCAGTGAGTGCCTCTTCGAAGAGCTGGTCTTCGAGTACTCCGTCAGCAGGCAGACGACTGAGAATGTAGTCACTCATGGTCTTGCACACCGTTCCGCTGGCTATCTCGCCAGACTCGTGACCACCCATGCCGTCGCAGAGAATAAAGAGACGGTCGGCTGTGGTTGCTGCATTCAGAACCGGAAAGATGGAGTCTTCCTGATTCGGACGGCTACCCAGCTGGTGGATAGCTTGTGGTTGTGATATTCTGAATTTCATAATTGAGCTGTTTCTTGAATTAGTTAGACTGGAATTTCATAACGCATGAGCAGGCTGCCCATCTTGATTTCAGCGCCATTTTTCAGAATGAGCTTGTCAGCACCATTGAGCAGTACGCCGGCCACGAAGGTGGGGTTTTTGTTCTCGCCGTTGCTGATGATGGTGCGAATGGAGCCGTCGTTCATTCTTACTGCCTCGATGACCGCGTGGAAGCGGCTCATGGTCTTATTGCCATTCGTGGGAATAAGAACAGTAGCTTTTACAGGAGCATTAGGATCCTCAGGCTTACGGCCAATGGTGTTGCGCCCGATGTTGAGCGGATAGCGTACATTATTAAAAACGAGGAAACCGGCTGTGCTGGCCTGAGGTCTGTTAACATCACTTGCCGGAACAGTCGATTCACTATTGTTGAATGCACCCATGACACCAGCCATAGGGGGGTACTGCTGTGGCTGGCGTGGCTGCTGCTGTGCACCACCGCCGGCATAGATGGTACGACCGTCGTCCTGTACGGGCTGACGATATGGCTGCTGATACGGCTGTTGATATTGCTGTTGTGGATACTGTTGCTGCTGATATTGCTGTTGTGGATACTGCTGCTGATATGCATTAGGCAGTCCGTACTGTTGCTCTGCAGATGCAGGCTGTACAGGCCTTGCAGCATTCATTGGTGTTGCTTGCTGGCGGAAACGCACCATCATCTGGAACCCACAGTTAGGACACTTGATGACTTTTTGGGGTACGTTGAGCTTGTTCTTGACATCAAGCTGCGCCTTACATTGTGGACAATCTACTCTAACTATTTCCATATTTGTTGTTTTTTATTTTGATTACGTATGATTACCAAGAGATGACAGGCATGTTGTTGTCGAACTTACCCCACATGACGGGGTGTTGCTTGTCGTTGGAGATTTTTCTGACACCTTTGCTCACGAAGTTGAAAAGCTCGAGGGCCGTGATGGTGCGGTCGCGGTTGGCATCGGCTCCGCCGCGAAGACCACGCTGCAGGTAGGCCGTGAAAAAGCCGTTCTTCATGTCGCGGCGTTCAATCGACGTTTCGTCCGAGCGTGACGAAAGGAAGAACATCACCTCAGTATTCCTCAGGTTGGCGGGCACGCTGGTGTTATGCTGGGTGCGCTGCTCATTACGCATTTTTCCCGAGAAGCAGGCATCGGCGAAGATCATCTTCGAGCGGGCCTTGCTCTTGGCCATAATGTCCTTGATGTCCTTGTAGTCTATCTGTCCGTCGTAAAACACCAGCTTTCCCGGTGCGCCGTGACCGCTGTAGAAGAAGAGAATGGCATCGTCCTTCGTGGCCTTGGAAAACTGTTGGCGCAAGGCGTTCAGCACGGCCGACTTCGTCACCTGCGAATTAGTCAGCAGCACGGTGCTGGCCTTCTTGTTCTTCTCGAACACCCACTTGATGGTAGCTGCGTCGTTGGCGCAAAGGCTGAGGTCCATGCTGGTGCCCGGGTAGTCGGCTATTCCGGTTGCTACTATGTATATCTTCTTTTGAGCTGATGCCGGACAGAGGCCCAGCACCAGCATCAAGAGAGATATGATTGTGGTCTTGCTATTCATAAGCCTTACACTAAGATGTCGCCGTCAACGTCGTTGGTGTAGTCAGGCATCATGCCGTCGTCGCCAGACATAGAGGCATCGACCATCATGCCGTCGTCCATACCGCTCATGCCGTCGTTAGAGACTGTTGAAGCCGTGCCGTTCATTGTAACGCCCTGACTGGAGATGTCCATAATCTCGTTGTCATCCAGCTGGCCGTTGCCGTTGACATCCATAGCTGCTACGTCGAAGACGCCGTCCTGGTCAACATCGACCATATAGACATCGTGGCCGTCAACGTTAGCCTGAGCCATCGTAGCGGTAGAACCGTCGGCCAGTGTCACTTCCTCAACGCCAACAATCTGTACGTCGTCGTCGTTCTGTGAAATGTCGTTCGAGGTGTTGTGAATGCGCACTTCGGGATCGTGATATACCACATCCACATCGTTGTGTGGCTGGTGGTGTATGGGAGCCTCCTGCTCGATGGCGGGCTGTGAGAGCTGTGCAAACTCGTTGCGCTCAGCAGCGCTCATGGAGTTCCATTCGTTCTCGAGGTATGTGCCGTAAACGCCACCGTGCCAAACGAATACACCGCCAGGCCCAACTTCTGCGCGAGCTGCTGCAAAGGCTTCGCCAAAGGACATAGAGTCGTCAACCTCAGCAACCTGCAGGCCGTTCTCCATTGTGTAGTGACCATCCTCTTCGGGCATTACGGGAACGTCGTCGGTTTCCGGCTGCGGTTCGTCATTGTTGGCAAAGTGGTGGTAAGCAGCTGTTGCGCCTACTGCACTTACTGTTCCGAACAGGATACCGGCTACGCCGCCAATGGCTACGCGCTTCCAGGTCTGGCTGTCGTCGCTGACGGGCTGGTAAGCCGGACGCGGTGGCTGCTGCGGACGAGCCTGAGCTCCTGTGTTGGGGAGTGGCGGAATGTTAGGACGTGGTGGAACACTCTGTTTCTGACTGTTATTTGTGGTGCCTGCACCCATCAGTACGGTTTCTTCATTGTTTGCCATAGTTGTAATATTTTTGAAGTTGTTATTATTTCTATATATTATAAATATGTATAGTTGGGTTTATACTAAGAGCATGTCGTCGCTGTCGGTTACTACGTCGCTTACGTCGCCGTTGTTCACGTAGTCGGGTATGACACCATCGCCACCTTCGTTGCTTGCTGTCAGCATGCCGTCGTCGGTGCCGCCTGTCTCTGTGCTCTCTGAGTCGTAGCCGCCATCGTCAGTTGTGATCATCATGTCATCATCACCACCTTCGCCATCTTCGCCGTCTTCGTCTTCGTAGATGACTACCTCATTGCCTGCACCTCCGGCCGGGTCGATTTCTTCGCCCGTATAGCCGGCAGCTTGTGCCAGTTCGCCCATGTTGATGCGAACGTCGGTTCCTTCGAATGAGGTAATCTCGTCTTCGCTGATGTTGCCGTCGCTGTTGGCATCGGCAATCATTCCGTCAGCCCAACCGTCGAGGTCAACATCGAGAATCTGAACCGGCTGACCGTTAATGGCAACTGTTGCCACATCTACTTGACTGCCGTCGTCCAGCGTAACACGCTCGTAGGAAAGAATCTGAATCTCGTCATCAACAGGTGTCGGTCCAGGTCCGGGAGTCGGTCCGGGAGTCGGTGTGGGAGCCGGTGTGGGAGTCGGCCCAGGTGCGGGTGCCGGTTGCGGGTGAACGATATAAACGTCGCTGGTCTGGTGAACGTGGTGTACCTCGTGGTGATGCTGAGGTTCTGGCTGTTGTGCCACCTCCACTTCGTCGTCCATCTGTGGATCGAGGGTTACTTCGGGAATGTCGTCATCGCTGTTCAGATGATTGTAAGCGTACGCGCCACCTACTCCGAATGTTGCTCCGAATGCTGTTCCGATAGCTGCTCCAAGTGCACCTCCAATTAAACCGTTGTCGTTCTTCTTGGGTGCGGGTCTCATGTTGATGTTGTTTTTAGTTTCCATAATTGTTATTTTTTTTAGGTTTGTATTTAAGTTTCATGCTGCAAAGTTAAGGCGAAAATCCTCCTTTTCCAAATAATATTTCTCATTCTCCATGAAATAGTTTAGTTTTGTGACGAAATGTTAACTTTGTATGATTTTTAGTTATTGTTGATTTATTTTATGAATTTCGCCTTGCAATAGGGGCAGTTGTCGTACTGTCTGGTCAGCAGGTCGTAATCCACCGTGAAGAACTTGTTGCAGCAGGGACAGGTGTAGGTGTCGCGCAGTCTCTGCTGTAGTGCCTTCTTCTTCTTAGGTGCATTCTTTGAGTCGTTCAGAGCAACCACCACCATCGTAATGGTGAGAATAAATCCTAAACCCATAAAGACAAAACGGAGTGCTCCTAATGATTCAGGAAGAATGAACCAGCAAAGCATGCCTAATGTACCGAACGCGCCGGCAACACTACGTATGGCATTCTTTTTTGCCAAGTTCGACTGAATGGCATTGGTGTCCTGTTCGTAGCGCATCCAGATGTACTTCAACTGACGAATGTCAGCAGTCTTGGGGGGCGGTGGGACCACCTTGTTGATGAACTCCTTAATGGCATACCAATCGAGCTTGTAGTGCTCGCCACCTAATTCAACCACATCACTTGGCGTGACGGTCTTCTTGAAAATAGGACTGCCGTTAACGAATGTGTCGTTTTCCATTTTAAGGTTCTCTACAGTGTAGTTCCCGTCAGGAAGCGCTTCTATGCGGCAATGCCTGCGGCTGACGCTTCTTGGCACGCTGTTGGCTGGTCCGTAGCCTCCAGTCTTGTTGCCAGAGGTAAGGCTCAGCTGTCCGTTCTGTGGATTGCGTCCGATAATAATCTCCATGTCGTAATTGTTATGTTATATATGATTTAATATTTGACTTTAATCATCAGCTCCTTCAACTTCTTCAGCGCGTCCTTCGACACATCGAGCGTGTAAGAGCATTGGCGGTAGTCCGACAAGACCAGACGGTGCTTGAGCACATTGATCTGGAACACCAGGTTCAGATTAATGATGTAACTCTTGCCGATTCGTGCAAAGTACATCACCTTTCCTTTCAACCGCTCAGCCAGTATTTTCTCCATTTTCCCCAGGCTCATGCCGACGGTACATTTCAGTTTGTTGGTCAGCACGATGTTAGTGTAATTCCCATCGGCCTCAAAGTACGCAATCTCCCTCATGTCGATGCGCAGCAGGTCGTCGCGTGAATTCAGAAATAACCAATCTTTATTTGTCATCATTTAATAGCTGTTTTTACAATTCAAGTGCCAAATTTAATAATTATTATTAAAATAGACAAAACATTTTCGAAAAAAGTTTCTTTTTGGTTGTTTTTTCTCTTAAATTTGGTTGTTTCGAATATATTTTTTAATTTTGTAGCCTTAAAAAGCAACCTAAAAAATGGACGAGAAAGAAAGAATTATACGGCTTCGTCGTGAACTTCACGAGCATAACCATAGGTACTATGTGTTGAACCAGCCGACCATCAGCGACCAGGAATTTGACTTCATGATGCATGAACTGCAGGACCTGGAGGCGCGTCACCCAGAACTCTACGACGCCAATTCGCCTACCCAGCGTGTAGGCAGCGACCTGAATCAGGAGTTTAAGCAGGTGGAGCACCGTTACCCCATGCTCTCGTTGGCAAATACCTACAACGAACAGGATGTGGCCGCCTGGTACGACAGCGTGGAGAAAGGCCTGCAAGGTGAGCCCTTCGAGGTGTGCTGTGAGCTGAAGTACGACGGTCTGTCCATCTCTCTGACCTACGAGGACGGTCGTCTGGTACAGGCTGTGACGCGTGGTGACGGCGTTCGTGGCGACGATGTGACGGCAAACGTGAAGACTATTCGCAGTATTCCTTTAGTGTTGGATGATAAGGCTAATGGGCTTTGGCCTCAGTCGTTCGAGATACGTGGTGAAATACTTATGCCTTGGAAGGTTTTTGAGCGGCTGAATGCCGAACGTGAGGCTGCTGAGGAGCCCCTCTTTGCCAACCCGCGTAATGCGGCCAGCGGCACGCTGAAGAGCCAGTCGTCGGCCCTCGTGGCCAGTCGTCAGTTGGATGCCTATCTCTACTACCTGCTGGGTGACGAGATTCCTGCCGACGGCCATTATGAGAACTTGCAGATTGCCGCTTCGTGGGGTTTCAAAATCTCGCAGGGAATGCGTAAGGTTGACAGCCTTCAGGGCATTTACGACTTCATTAATTATTGGGATACAGAACGTAAGAACCTGCCTGTTGCTACCGACGGTATTGTGTTGAAGGTTAACTCATTAAGGCAGCAACGTTCATTAGGTTATACAGCTAAGAGCCCTCGTTGGGCCATCGCCTATAAGTTCAAGGCTGAGCGAGCCCGTACGCGCTTGGAAAGTGTCAGCTACCAGGTGGGGCGGACGGGTGCCGTAACGCCTGTTGCCAACATGGAGCCTGTGCAGCTGGCCGGTACTACGGTTAAGCGGGCCACGCTCAACAACGAAGACTTTATCCGCTCCTTCGACCTCCATCTGGGTGACTACGTCTATGTGGAGAAGGGTGGCGAGATTATCCCTAAGATAGTGGGTGTCGATGTTGAGTCGCGTCCCATTCTTGCCATTCCCGTAGAGTTCATCAAGCGCTGCCCGGAGTGTGGTGCCCGATTGGTTCGCTACGAGGGTGAGTCAGCCTGGTATTGCCCCAATGACACGCAATGTCCGCCACAGATAAAGGGCCGGATAGAGCACTTCATTTCGCGTAAGGCTATGAACATAGACTCGCTGGGCCCTGAGACCGTCGATGAGTACTACCGTCGTGGACTAATAAAGAATGTGGCCGACCTCTACGACATTGAGGTACAGCAGATTAACGGCGACGGCTCGCGCACCAAGTCAGCCCAGCGCGTGGTTAATGGCATAGCCAAATCGAAGAAAGTGCCCTTTGAGCGGGTGGTCTTTGCCCTTGGCATTCGTTTCGTAGGTGAGACGTCAGCCAAGCTGCTGGCCCGCAAGTTCAAGACGATGGAAGCCCTTGAGCAGGCAACGGCCGAACAGCTGGTCGAAGTAGATGGCATAGGCGACGTGATGGCCGCCAGCATCGTTTCGTATTTTAAGAACGACGACAACCGCCAGCTTGTGGAACGGCTGAAGGGCTACGGTCTGCAGATGTCACTTAGCGACGAACAGCTCAGCGCCCAGAGCGACCGTCTGGCAGGTCAGTCCATCGTCATCAGCGGCGTCTTTGCCCACCACAGTCGCGACGAGTATAAGGCACTCATCGAGCAGCACGGCGGCAAGAACGTGGGCAGTATCAGCAAGAAGACCTCCTTCATTCTGGCAGGCGAGAACATGGGGCCTGCCAAGTTAGAGAAGGCTCAGAAACTGGGCATTCGCATCATGTCGGAAGACGAATTCCTACAGCTTATCGGTGAATACACTCAATAATTTTTTACTTTATTTATTATGAAGACTTTTTTCGTTTATCTGTTTGTTGTGACCATGCTCTTAGGACTGGCAAAACCCGTTAAGGCGCAAAAGCGCAAAGTAACAAAAACAACTGTTGCCACACGGACGCTCAGGCCGGCTCCTAAGTCAGTCAGCCTAAAGGCTACGAAGTATGAGGTAAATGCCAAGTCCGTTTTCTTGGGTAAAGACTACATTTACTATGTAGAAGACAACGACAATAATGCCGTGATGGGTATTAACCGCAAGACGGGGCTGACGGAGGTCATCATTCCGGGCATAGGTAATGTCTATGAGGGCAGGCGAGCCACCATTACTTACTGTATGGAGTGCGACGGTCGGCTCGTATTGGAAACGAAGCGCAACTTTAAGGCAGACGGAGTGTATGTATATGACGGCAATTCATTGGCAACGTCGAAGAAGATATCAGAGAGCGAGCAACTGGTGGACTGTAGCGGCAAGTACTTATTGGTGCGCTGCTCTAATGGTTTCGACCGTTATGGATTAGTAACGGATGTTGACCTGAACGTGAAATACAAATGGGACCAGAACCTGGAACGGACGAGTTACCATGTGGCGGATGACGGAACAATTTGGAACTGGAATGCTAATGGACTGAACGGTAGAAACCTGACCCAGATGGCAGGTAAATATCTCTATAACTACGACCTGATGAGCGTGCCCTACGTAGCTCAAGCCTATGCCGAGGACGAGTACGATACGAACATCGAGTGTGTCCAACTGCAGGGTAACTATGTCTATGTGGCCATAGGCCGAAGGTTGCTGCGTCGTGATTTTGTTTCGAACGACAGCAAGTGGGAGGAAGTATTGAAGGTGCCTGTCACGGAGAATAATAAATTCCGCCGCTTCGTCATAGACTCGAAGGGTAACATTCTGACCCAAGGCAAGGCCAGCGAGGCATACAACACGCAGTACTGGGCGGCAGGAGCCTATGATACGCCAATAAATCTGGGTGAATATTTCAGCTGTCCCAACACAATGGGTGGAGAAGATAAGATTTGGTGGAGTCAGCTTCAGGCTGTCCCAGATGCTGATGGCAACGTGGTGCTGTGGGATCATGGCAACCGGGTCAGTTCTATCTACATCTATAATCCCAACAACATTGTGGGATTTGCTGAGACCAGGGGTAAGATTGTAAAGTTATGATACAGGTAAAAGTTTCAAGTGAAATAGAACAGGTGTGTCCCCGCTTTGCAGGAGCTGTAGTCGAGGCGCAGGTGGTGAACACCACGTTTTGCCAACCGCTGTGGGACGAGATACACGAGCTGGGCGAACGCTACAGGGCCACGCTGACCACCGAGTCGCTCAAGGAGATGACGTCGATAGCTGCCACCCGCAGGGTCTATAAGGCCTGCGGCAAAGACCCCTCACGCTATCGTCCGGCCAGCGAGGCACTCATACGCCGCATGCTGCAGGGCAAGGAGCTCTACCAGATAGACACGCTGGTTGACCTCATCAACCTGGCCTCGATAGCCTTCGGCTACAGCATTGGCGGGTTTGATGCCTCCAAGTTCGTGGGCGACACACTCACGCTGGGCGTAGGCCGCGAGGGTGAGCCTTACGAGGGCATAGGTCGCGGGCTGATCAACATAGCCGGGCTGCCCGTCTATCGCGATGCCGAGGGTGGGGTAGGCACGCCCACCAGCGACCATGAGCGCACCAAGATACAGCTCTCAACCACCCACCTCGTGGTGCTCATTAACGGCTACGACGGCGACCGCGAGCGGGTCATGCAGAACGCCCGCTACATTCAGGACCTGCTGCGCCGGCATGCTCAGAGCGACGGTGGACAGGCCGTGCTCTTTCACGGCTGAATGAGCCTGAGCAGCTCACGGTCGGCAGCCGTCCAGTCCAGGCTGTCCAGCTCGTCATAGTCCAGCCACTTGTAGTCCAGGTGGTCCAGCAGCAGGAACGTGTCGGGCTGGTCGCAACGGCAGTCGTAGGCCACCAGGTGCGTGCTGAAGTCGGGGTAGTCGTAGTCCAGCTCGGCCAGCTTCTGCCCCACAAAGATGTCCCACTTCATTTCCTCGCGAATCTCGCGCAGCAGCGCTTCGTGGTCACACTCGCCCTGCTCCACCTTTCCGCCCGGAAACTCCCAGTGTTCGGAAACGTAGGCATAGCGGCTTCGTGTGCGCTTCATGCAGAGGTATTTCCCTTCGTGCCTGACGACGGCACAGACCACGCGTGCAGTTTTTTTAGTATTGTCCATAAGCCCAAAAAGTTTATTTGCCTGCAAAATTACAAAATAATTATCAATTTTCAGTTGTCAATTATCAATTATTTTGTACCTTTGCAAGCAAAACTATAAATATGTATATAGCAATAGCTGGAAACATTGGCTGCGGAAAGACCACGCTGACCAACATGCTGGCCCGCCATTACGGCTGGGAGGCACGTTTCGAGGCCGTCACCGACAATCCCTACCTGGAAGACTACTACAAGGACATTCGGCGGTGGTCGTTTGCGCTCGAGGTGTATTTCCTCAAGGAGCGCTTTCGCGACCTGCTGCGCATAGCCGAGTCGGAGCACACCATCGTTCAGGACCGCAGCATCTTCGAGGGCGTCTATGTCTTCACGGCCAACAACAAGGCGATGGGCAACCTCAGCGACCGCGACTTCGAGACCTACATGGAGCTGTTTGAACAGATGATCAACGTGGCCAAGATGCCCGACCTCATGATCTACCTGCGCGCTTCGGTGCCCCACCTTGTGGCCAACATCCAGAAGCGCGGGCGCGACTACGAGCAGACCATACAACTGGAGTACCTGCAGAACCTGAACGACCGCTACGAGGACTTCATCTTCAACCGCTACAAAGGCCGCGTCATGGTGGTCGATGTGGATGACCTCGACTTCGAGCACGTGCCCCACGACTTTGCCGGCATCGTCGATAAGATAGACCGCACGCTCTTCGGACTCTTCCCGGAAAATATGTAAATTGTAAATCCGTAAATCGTAAATATAACAACATGCACATAGCAATAGCAGGAAACATAGGCAGCGGCAAGACCACGCTGACCAAGATGCTGGCCAAGCGATACGGCTGGACACCACGTTTTGAACCCGTTGACAACAACCCCTACCTGGAGGACTTCTATGCCGACATGAAGCGGTGGTCATTCAACCTCCAGATATACTTCCTGAACAAGCGGTTCAAGGAGGTGGTGGAGATTTCGCAGTCCAAGGACACCATCATTCAGGACCGCACCATCTTCGAGGACGCACGCATCTTTGCCCCTAACCTGCACGGGCAGGGCATGATGTCGGACCGCGACTTCAGGAACTATACCGACCTGTTCGACCTCATGATGTCGCTCGTCAAGCTGCCCGACCTCATGATTTACATCCGCTCCACCATTCCCAACCTCGTGGCCCAGATCCAGAAGCGCGGACGCTCCTACGAGCAGACCATTCAGCTGGACTACCTGCAGGGACTGAACAACCGCTACGAGGAGTGGATAGCCGGCTACAAGGGCAACCTCATCATCGTGGATGGCGACACCTGCAAGTTCGGCGACAACCACGAGCACTTCCAGCAGGTCACCGACATGATTGACGCCAAGCTCTACGGACTCTTCCCGATGGAGTAAAGACCCCCTCTGACTCCCCCTGTTTAGGGGGAGGACAGTATGTGTGCATGCCCTTGTGTAGTAATAGT
The DNA here is from genome assembly GCA_900320255.1 of uncultured Prevotellaceae bacterium. Lineage (GTDB taxonomy): Bacteria > Bacteroidota > Bacteroidia > Bacteroidales > Bacteroidaceae > Prevotella. The sequence continues at coordinate 120 of ONRS01000039.1, read as the reverse complement.
CCCCCTCCTACAGGAGGGTTCAGGGGAGGTCACAAAATTGCGGAATTAGGCAGGGGGAGCAACAAAAAGCCTCCCAGAGGTTGGAGGGGCTTTTGATTACGGCAAACTGGTAGTTTGATT
>ONRS01000018.1 GCA_900320255.1 uncultured Prevotellaceae bacterium | reverse complement strand
TTCCTTCTCGGTCTGCTGCCAGTTCTCACCCATGAAACGCTTGATAGAGTAAACGGTCTTCTTCGGGTTGGTGATGGCCTGACGCTTTGCAGGGTCGCCAATCTTACGCTCACCGTTTTCAACAAAACCTACCACAGAGGGGGTAGTACGCTTTCCTTCGCTGTTAGCGATTACTACAGGCTCGTTGCCTTCGAATACTGCAACGCAGCTGTTAGTTGTTCCTAAGTCAATTCCAATAATCTTTCCCATAATTGTATTATTTTTTTGTTATTATTATTCGTTTTGTGCGATAATTCGCTGCCAGAATACTGCAAAGCGTGTGCCAAATTATTTTTTTTGAATAATATAATGACATTTTGGCACAAGTATCAAAAAGTTTTCTTATCTTTGCAGGCAAAATATGAAGTTAAAACGTTTTAAGCGATAAATCATCATGAAGAGACTGTTATTAACTGCGGTCATGGCTTGTGCTATGTTGGCTGTGATGGCTCAGGATTCGTACATTGTCAAGACGAAGAATGTGAAACCTGCTGACAAACCGACAGCAGCCGCAACGTTGGCAGACGGCACTCCTGCTGAGTCAGAGTCAGGTGAGCCTCAAAATTTTGTTACAAAGAATTTCAAGTATCGCAGTATGTGCGACTGGACGGAGGGAATGAAGTTCATGGTCATTCCCGAGAAGTACGACCTCATAGTCAACACATTCCGCGATGCTGCCACCGGCAAGGAAGTGGGCAACGGAAAGTTGCGCCATCACATTATGATTTACAAGAACCGTAGTGTCGGTGCCGACGGTCGTGTGCATATTAACTTCCTGTGTCAGGATGACAGCCGTGCCTATTATTTCGAGTTGCCCAATGGCTCGTTTGAAGACTATTGCTACGGCAAGCTCGGAGTGCCCACGCTGGCGTATCTGGACGATGTTGACAAGGCCCGTGAACTGCTGGTCGGCCAGACGCTCATTACGCGCCAGCCCATTTTCTACATCGACACCCAGTATGAGGGCGACGGTGTTGAGGAAGTCCGGATTCCCGAGAACACCGAGGTCATCGTCAGGAGCATAGGTGTGGGAACGCGTAAGTATCCTGTCAAGATTATTGTTGAGAACCCCCAGACGGGTGAGGAGTTCTTCCAGAACGTGGTGCTGAGCCGTACGAACAACGGCATGCGCGACGAGGAGCTGATTATGGACAACAAGAAGTTTGTCTTCCTCAATTCGTTTGAAGTGCTGACGGGTACTGAGTATGTGAGCCGCAACTTCAGGGACTACATAGGCAAGACCATCTTTACGAAGTATGCCACCGAGATGGAGTCGAAGGGTGACGGCCGTATGCGTACGGTGAAGGTTCCCCGTCTGACGGAGTTCGTCATCGACGCTATTGCGCCCCATTCGGGCAGCCATTTTGTCACTATGACGCTGACAGAGGCAGAGTCACGTCGTATCTATACGAAGGAAATTACATTCCTGAACATTGAGGAGACGGGCGAAATTGGCATCAAGAAGGAAGACTACTTTGGCTACCTCTTCGGTCTGGGTGAAGGTAAGCTGCGCAGCTCGACGCCCGAGACGCGTGCCGCCATTCGTCAGGGACGTGTCATCATCGGCATGACCGAGGACGAGGTTGAACTGGCTATGGGTGAGCCCGACAACGTTGTACAGGCCAGCAACGGCCGTGTAGATTGGATCTACAAGCGTACGAAGAAACTGCTTATTGTCCAGTTCAACAAGCAGCGCAAGGTGCAGGGCGTCAAGACGCAGTAAGCTTCTGGCTTGCACCTCGTATCTTGAAGCCAGAGCGAATGCGAAACCTGAATAAGAAATACTATGGACGAAGAAAGCTCCTGCTGGCTATGCTGCCGGCAGGAGCTTTCTTGTAATTGTTCCCATTCCGTTTCAGCCTTTGTAGATGTTTACACCGTTGGGAATCACTTCGCTCTTGGGAACCTCCACATTCAGTTTGCGCCACAGCACTTTTGCAATGCCTGTGCGCCTGATGCTGATGCCATCCATGCTTGCACCACTGGCTACCAGATTCTCCTTTTCTGTCTTAACTGTCTGTAGTTCCATATTCAGTCCTCCCTGTTTCATTGCGGTGCAAAGTTACTAATATTCCTCCGATTATCCAAGGAATTAAGGAGTTTCCTTTGTATCAGGAAATATCAGAAAAGAGTAAGTCCGAAAACCAGTTTCAACTGCTCTTGGGCTTAAACCCCTTCTGCCATACGGCTTGCACACCGTCGCAGAAGTTGTAGAGAATGCGGCCGCCCTTGGTGCGACGCCCGGCAGGCAGGAAACCGCAGATGACGCGGGTGATGTGCTGCTTAATGTTGAACTGCCTGGGTTCATCCACGCCAGTGCTCTCCACACGCAGGCTGAAACGCCCGATGCCCGGGAGCACGACGGTATGCCCGTCGGACAGTTTCTCCTTGAGCAGATCCTCCAGTTCTGTGACCACGGCAATGACGGTGCCTTCCGACAGATGACTGTTCCGGCATGCCTCTTCCGTAATCTGGCGGAACGATATTTCGCCTTGGCTCACGGTCTTTGCAAAATATTTACCGTAGGAGCTGCTGCTCTTGATGTTGTTCTTGATAAGTTTAATGTGTACTGCCATGATTGTTGCTTTTTTGTTCAAGTGTCACTTTTGTATTTAATTATCTAAATGCCAGTTTGTTACATGTGGTGACGCTTGTTCCGTAAGTGTCACCAGCCGTCACCCGCCAAAACAAGTTGTTTTGGTCTCTTGAAGAGCCGTTTTCTGATGCTGAAAACGCCCACTTCAGGATGCAAAACAAGTTGTTTTGGTGCGTCAAGTCACCTTTTTTCCATTTTAAAGACGGAGCCTTTCTTGCTGTGTTTCTGCTCGTAGCCCATGTGGATAAGCCTTTTCCCCAGCTCCTGTCTCTGTCTTGTTGTGATGGTGAAGTTGGGGAAGCCGGCCTCCAGCTGCTGCATGATGTCTTGTAGTGTTACATAGCCGCAGTCAGCAGGTGTCTCGCCAGGCTGCAGGTAGGTCAGCAGAACCATCTGCTCGCAACTTGTCACCTGCTGGAAGTGCGCGTTCTGCTTCATGATGCGCTGGCTCTCCTCGTCGTTGAACCAGAAGCGCTGCTTCCCTTCCAGCTCTGCCACGAGCTGGGCGTATATCTGGTCGTGCGGCACGTAGCCGGAGTTGTCAATCTCGTCGGCATAGATGCAGATGAAACGCCGTGAGCCCGTGGGGTCAATCAGTGGACGCTTGTTGTTGGTCGTGGCAATGAACGAGGCGAATCGCGGCCGCTGCTCCATCGCCTTGCCGTAGGGCGGGCGGAATTTCACGTCGTTCTTCGAGATGAGGTATTTCAGTATGGGCTGCTGACTTTTCGACATGGCATCAAACTCGTCAATGTTGATCAGGGCATAGCTCGACATGGCGATGAAGATGTCGTTGTCGTTCTTCATGGACAGGCGGTCGTTGTAGTACAGCTGCAGCCATCCCGGCAGCAGTCGTCGGCAGAAACTGGTCTTACCTGAGCCCTGCGGTCCGATGAGCAGTGGCACGATGGCATTGCCGTACTGACGGTTCTTGCCGAGCCACTGGGCCACCATGGAGCGCATCCAGATGTGGAAGTCGCCGGGCCAGTGCGGGTTGTCTGTCTTTATGCGTGCGGCGAGCTCCCCCACGTAGTCATGCTTGCCGTCCCAGCGTGGCAGGTGCTGCAGGTAGTCCTCCATGGGGTAGTAGCGTGGAATGATGTCTGAGTCAATATAGCGGTTCAGGTCTTTGTCCCATGTGTCCAGTCCGGCCTTCAGTGCCTTGATGGTCATGGTGTTACGTGCCGACTGGTCCAGTGGGGCGAAGCCGTAGCCTATGGCATTCAGCCTGTATTCAGGCGTGCCCGTCATCATGTTCATTCGCAGTGTGTAGTGTTCCTTCATGTAGGCCTCCGTCTTGTAGGCTATCAGTGCCGATGGGCGGGTAAACTTCATGGGCATCGCCTTCAGTGTCTCGCGCAGGTAGGCCGTCTTGAATGCCGAATTGATAATGTCTTCGTGCAGGCCTCTGCCGAACATGGGCAGGAAGGTGGTGACACGAGCCGCAAAAGCCTGTGGCAGACCCATCTTCTGACAACCGTCAGCCAGCTGTTCGAGCACGGCGGTCAGGTACAGCTCGTCCTCTTTCATGTCGCGATGCGCCTCGATGGCCGCGTCCAAACAGTCGTGGAAGCGCCGCATGCGGCTGTCGTGCTGACTCAGTCCCGGTATCTCCTCCGGATAGTTGTAGTCGCTGATGTGTTCTTGCATTGAGCGGAACTCCGGTGTTTCCTCGGGTTCTGCCGCCACCATTACGGGCAATGCTTCAGGGTTATAGAACGGGGTGGGGTCGTAGCTGGCCGCGCAACAGGTCTGGAAGTCAGGCTTTGCCTTGGCGAGCGGCGTGCCCAGTTGAGAAGAGTAGATGTAGTGCAACTTACGGTAAGCATTGAGCTGGGTGGTGTCCGATGCCACATCGTCAGCCACGTCGTATGGTGCCACAATGTGCAGCGAGTGGCCGTCATGACCGAGGAAGCACAGCAGCGTGTAGGGCAGTCGGGCCGCTATGCGCTTGTACTCCTCTGCCGTCAGCATGTCACGCAGGTTTTCCAGTGAGAGCAGCACGAGCTGGTTGATGCTTTTTGTCTTCAGCTCACCGTTCGTCTTCTGCCATTCGGCGGCAAAGCAAACCTCCTTGTTGACTGGTAGCCACTCCTCCTGCCGGAAGGTTCCGTCCTGCAGCTGTCCGACGAATGTTTCCAGCTCCATGCGGCTGTAACGTCTGTCGTTTCTTTCCAGGTTGATAATAGTTATTCTCATTTTCTTCAGTATAATTTATTAGTACGCGAAGATACAAAATTTTCAGCCGATTTGCAAGTGTTTTGCAGAAAAATTCGGAAAAAACAACAAAAAGGTGACACTTCGAAAAGAAGTGTCACCTGTATAACATGTTGATATATAGTCGTTTATCTGCAAAGGTGACAGGTGACGACTTTTTCTGTCTTTTTCTGGTTCTTCGTCAATTTTGGGAAAGTTATTTTCCTGTTTCACTAATGAGCCATTTGATGTACTCATCGGAAACATTCTCGATTTCGCTCTTGTCGTAGTTAGTCAGCTTGAGAAAGTTGAGTCAGATTAGTTTCCTTCGTAATAGGTGATGACTCGTTTTTCTTCCAATCCTTTCTTTTCAATGCTGTTACTTTTAGGAATTACGGTACAAACGACGATGATACAGATTCAGCACTTACTTTCCGCTCAGTTCTGTCAGGAACTCTGCTGCTGTCATAAGAGGCAAGTTGCAAAACTCTACAAAGTCTCTCCCGTTATTCGTCACGATGACGTCGCAACCTGCCGCCTTTGCACACTGGTATTGCAGCATGTCTTCGAAATCGCGAACTCGTTGCCCCATTGCAGCCACTAATTGAGCATCATCGGTGGGCAGCACGGCAATGTATTCATGAAGATTATGGAACAAGCCATAGACATCTGTTTTCCCCTTCAGAATATATGCCATATTAGCAAATGTGAGATACGATGCGGAAAGGCTCACTGTTCCATTTTTCCCATGCTGCAAAAGCTGCTCGGCATCGTCGCCATGTTCACGGCCCAGTACATAATCCACCAGGATGTTCGTGTCAAGGAATGCGCGTTTCATCGGCTTAACAGAGCTTTAAGACGTGGATCACTTTCAATCTCTTCCTCTGTGAACGATGCGCATCCACTCCATTCCCGGATATCTGATGATACAGGAATCGTTTTATACGGTTTCTTTGCGCTTGCCACGACTGTTGTCTTTTTGGCAGGCGTCAGCGACTTCACGAAAGTCAGCACTTTTTTCAGCATACCCTCATCTTCAGCAATGAGGCTCAGTTCGCGAAGCAGTTCCGCATTCAATTGTAGTGTCGTCATAATTCTAACGGGTTTAAATGTCCGCTGCAAAATTAATAAGAATTATTGAATCACCAAAATAAAACAACAATAAAAAATGAATTGCTCAACTTGAGAAAGTTGAGTCAGATTAGTTTCCTTCGTAATAGGTGATGACTCGTTTTTCCTCCAATCCTTTCTTTTCAATGCTATTACCATATTTGTCATATTGGCAGTCAGAAAAATAGCTTTTGGTAGTAATACTGGTGTATAGTGTTCCGTGTACTGTGAGCTTTTCGTTGGTTTTGTAGAGTCTGTTCTGATTATCGTAGTAATTGATTGTCAGTTGTTCCAGTCTGTCACCTACCCAGTATTCCTGTTTGACGAGTTGGCCCATATCATTGAAAGTGTTGATTTCCTTTACAAAGTTTCCTTCTCTGAATCGTTCAATGGCCCGGCCATGAGCATCACGGTTGGAACGTTCGTAGAAGGTCTTGTCTTCTATGACCTCCCCGTCCATCTCATGTTTTTCGGATGTAAGCCATCCGTTAGTGTCGAAGGTATAGGTTGTCGTTACGTAATCGTTGATTATTTGCAGTTGCTTTACAGGGCCTCTCACACCATACAGTGCCAAGTCACCTTTGATGGGTTCTTTCAGTTGCAGTTCCTGCTCCTCAAAAACATCCTTAGCAGTCATCAGTGCCTTGGCTTCTTCCGTCAGTTTAGACTCCACTTCCGACATGGGTATTACAAATTCACTTTTACAGTCCTGGCTGGGATGAAACAACAGTCCCTGTGGGCCGATGGACAGGTTATAGTCATCCTCTATTCTGATTTTCTCATCCTGAGTAGCATCAGCATATTTGTGTGCTAATTCTAACAGTTCTTCTTTGCTAATGTTAGCTATTTCGTCGTTCGTCAGCAGGTGTCCGTCAGACAAACGTATAACTCCTTCATAGGTTTTGTTAAAGTTACCTTCTGTAACTTCCATTACTACACATGCCTCGTTCTGATATACACATCTGACAGATAAGGTAGGGTCATAGTAAAATGATTCGTCAAAAGATTGTTGCTGTCGGAATATCTCTTTGTATTTGTTGACATAGTTGTCAGCCACTTCCTTGAGCGTGTTCCCAGTTGGCGGACCATAGTGTTTCGCTAATTCGGATTTCCCGATGATGTCCAATATTCCTTTTATGGCATTTTCTTGTGCTTCGTCATCGCCAACAGGTACGTCAAAGCATAGTTTTATTGTTCCTTTCCACTCTTCCCCATTCACCAAGTTGTTGGCTTCTGACTCTTGTTCATAAACCTCAAAGGTCATAGCAGTCGGCCCGCCATTTTTATTACATGCAGCGAATATCGTTCCGACTGCCATTAGTAAAAATAATTGTATTCTTCTCATAGTTGTTTTATGTTATATTAGAAATAAATGTTTTGCCTGTCCCAGTTCTGCCATACGTTGATGGCCTTTTGTTTTATCACAGGGTTAGCATATTCTATTGCAATCTCAACATACTGGATTGCTACTTTTTTAGCTTCTTTTTTACTAAAACGATTTTTACATCCTCTTCTCCAGAATGTCATCAATGCTATGCGATAAGCCGCATCTCCATCGTGGGGAGCACGTTTCATCAGTTCTTCATAACACTTGTATGCAGTCTCATAGTCTTTGTTAGTGTAATAGTAAGCTGCACGGGCTCTAAGTTGTTCTATTCCAGACTCGCCAGCAGAGACCGTCTGGCTGAATTGTGCAATACCTTCAAAAGACGAAACATTCATCATTTCCGTTATCAGTCCACTTTGATTTGATACTGTTACCATGTCGTTATAGACTTCGCATACACCATTCTTTATATATTTTTTAGTAACGTATGATACAAGGTGCGTGGCTTCCATTCCATTCTTTCCGCCCAACTGGTCGGGCTGGCCGTTACTTTCTGTTTTGAGGATATTACAACTTTCTATTTTGAGGCTCTTCTGCATAAATAGTAGTCTATACAATCGTGCAGTGTATGTGCTCGCTTGTATCTCCTCTCCAATACCATCCATAGTGACATCTGGTCCTCCTTTGTCTCCCTCATGAAAACATTTCACCATTGATTGTTGTGCCGATGCTGCCTCGTCGCTGCTGTTTGTTGTGCCTAATCGTTGCAGGTTGTCATAAAAGATCTTGACTGATTTGGGCGGGTCAACGGCAAAGGCAATGCTCCCGGTCATGACCATTGTCACCATTAACACACATTTTTTCAAAGACATGTTGAGCGTCATAAGCGATGAATTTAGAAAAGGAAAATAGCTATAAGTCCACCCTCGTAGATTTTGTTTTTCTTTCCGGCAATGGATTCGTCCTTGAACAAGTTGTAGTGCATACAGTCAAATTGTAGTCCCACCGCAATTCCTGATGAGAAACTGAGGCGGAAGCCATAGTGACTTGACAGACCTGCATTTACCATGTCGGAACGTCCGATATTTTGTGTATTAGAGTAATACGCAGGAATATTATACCTAAGTCCTCCTTCAATAATGTAGCGTGTACTCTGTTCTATGCTTCCTAATACCAACATGGCACCACCGCCTATTTGCAGACGTTGCACGTTATGTCGGAGTGCGAGGCTCTGTTGCTTGAGTTGTCGGGTGTTATAATGCGCTGATCCGTAGATGCAGTAGTTAACGGAGCCTTGATAGTCTGACAAATAACCTAATTTCACGCCTGCCGTGATGTGATTGAACAGATGTACATTGTCTGTCTTGAAATATTCAGAGCTCGTAGCCTTGTATTCGTCAGACTCAGTGTAGTAATTACCCCAAGTGCCGATTCTTTCTAATATAGTATTATCATTGAACACACCTTCGTAATTATTCAAATCCTCATCTGAAGAAACCTTCGATGCCCTGAACTGAGTTTCAATAAGGGGCTGCTTGGCAAGGGAATTCACAAGTGTTGCAACTGCAAGCAGTGCTACGTCAGTTGATGCGTTTGATGCACCCAACTCTATTCTCTTGAAAAAATGGCGCTGTGCCATCATTGGGCAGTTTGCCAAGATGAGTAAGGCAAATGTAATAGAAAAAAAACGATAATAAGTATTCATAAGCCAAATAAGTTTTTTAAGTAATTGCTTTTTTCGTTGTTGCTTGTTTTTATCAGTTTGGTAATGAGCCAGCCGCT
>ONRS01000100.1 GCA_900320255.1 uncultured Prevotellaceae bacterium | reverse complement strand
TTGTCTGTTTATGTAAATCTTTCAAAGAACTCTTTTCGGGGTGCCTTCGGGAGGAGTCCTCCTCAAAAGCGGGTGCAAAGGTAAGACTATTTTTTGAACTGACAAATATTTTTGCAACTTTTTTTCAGAAAAACTGCAAAAAAGATGCGACTCTTGACCAAAATCAAGAGTCGCAAAGATGATTTACCTTATTATATATATGCGCACGAGGGATTAATCGTCACCATCAGGAGCATGGTCGATAAGATCCATGAACTGATCAAGCTTCGGAGTGATAATAATCTGCGTGCGACGGTTGCGCTGACGTCCAAGGTCGGTGCTGTTGGTAGTGAGGGGGTTGTATTCACCACGTCCACCGGCAGTGAGTCGCTTAGGATCAACACCATAGTCGTTTTGCAATGCCTGTACTACGCTTGAAGCGCGGAGACAAGAGAGGTCCCAGTTGTTACGGATGTTCTGACGTGTAATGGGCACATCGTCGGTGTTACCTTCGATAAGCACATCATAGTCTTTGTAATCCATAATAATCTTGGCAATCTTAGAGAGGGTCTCAGAGGCACGCTCGTTGATTTCGTAAGAGCCACTCTTATAGAGCATGTTGTCTGCCAACGAGATATAAACCACACCCTTGAGCACCTGAACATCGACCTCCTTCTTCTCGTCGTTAGAGAGTGAGCGAAGCAGGTTGTTCTGAAGCACCATGTTGAGGGAGTCGCTCTTCGACTTTACTTCCACAAGGTGACGAATGTACTGATTAGACTCATTAATCTGGTCAACCAATTTTTCAATGGAAACATTGTTCTGGCTGGCATTGGTGAGACTCTGATTCAGCGATGCCTGAAGAGTAGCATTGGTTTTACGGAGTTCTGCTATCTGTTCTTCCAAGCTGGCGACACGTGTATTAGAGGCTGCCAGTTGTTCCTTGGTATTCTGATAGTTAGTCTGCAAAGCCTTGTTCTCATCCTGACATGCAGCAAGTTCTTTCTTACTGGCGCAGCTACTCATGGTGAGCGCTCCGGCAACCAGTACCATCATGAATAAATTTTTCTTTTTCATAATCGTTCTTTTTTTATGGATTTCGAGTGCAAAGTTATGAATAAGCCACAATCTGCCGCCAAAAGCAAACTGCATTTAGGTTATTTTAACCTCGGAAGCGGAAGGTTAACGGATTTTTCAGATTAAAACAGAGGATTTAGGCAGATTATTTGTGTACTTTCGTTCGACAATGAAAACAAAAACTTCGTGTTTTGTTTTGCATTGTTCTCACTTATTCGTACCTTTGCACCCAAATTATAAACAACTTATATATAGGTATAGACATGATACTTTTTTTCAAGACTCCCCAACAGAGCGTGATAGCCACCAGTGCAGACCATCAGCTCACTCAGGAAGAAGTACAGGAACTTTGCTGGCTTTATGGCGAAGCCGAGCTGTTGAAAGACGAGAAGCTGGAAGGCTACTTTGTCGGTCCGCGTCGCGAAATGATTACTCCTTGGAGTACAAATGCCGTTGAGATTACACAAAACATGGGTCTTAGCGGCATTTTGCGTATAGAGGAATACTTCCCCGTCAATTCGAAAGACGCAGAGCACGACGAGATGCTACAGCGCATGTATGACGGGCTGGACCAGAACATCTTCACCATTAACCTCCAGCCTGAACCCATCAAGTACATTGACGACCTGGAGTCCTACAATGAGCAAGAAGGCCTTGCGCTTTCGAAGGAGGAGATAGCCTATCTGCATAAGATAGAGGAACAGAACGGCCGGCCGCTGACAGACTCTGAGATATTCGGTTTTGCCCAGATTAATTCAGAGCACTGCCGCCATAAGATTTTCGGTGGTACATTCATCATTGACGGCAAGGAAATGGAAAACTCGCTGTTTTCAATGATAAAAAAGACCACAAAGGAAAACCCGAACAAGATATTATCAGCCTACAAGGACAACGTGGCATTTGCCGAAGGTCCGACAGTAGAGCAGTTTGCTCCTGCCGACCAGAGCACGAGCGACTGGTTCCGCATAAAGGATATAGAGAGCGTGATTTCCCTGAAGGCCGAGACTCACAACTTCCCGACAACCGTAGAGCCATTCAACGGTGCTGCAACTGGTACGGGCGGTGAGATTCGCGACCGCATGGGCGGTGGCGTTGGCTCATGGCCTATTGCCGGAACGGCAGTCTATATGACGGCGTACCCCCGTTTGGGCGAGGAACGCGACTGGGAGGACATCCTGCCTGCCCGCAAGTGGCTGTACCAGACACCTGAGCAGATTCTGATCAAGGCCTCGAACGGTGCCAGCGACTTTGGAAACAAGTTCGGACAGCCGCTGATTTGCGGTTCGGTGCTGACATTTGAGCACCAGGAGAAAGAGAGCCAAGGCGGAGCTTCGGCAAACACAACAGAAGGAAACGGAACGAAGTACGCATATGACAAAGTCATCATGCTTGCCGGTGGTGTAGGCTACGGTACAAAGCGCGACTGTCTGAAAAAGGAGCCACAGAAGGGTAACAAAGTAGTGGTCGTTGGTGGTGACAACTACCGCATCGGCCTTGGTGGCGGCTCAGTGTCGTCGGTTGACACTGGCCGATACTCAAACGGCATTGAGCTGAATGCCGTGCAGCGTGCCAACCCTGAGATGCAGAAGCGTGCCTATAACCTTGTCCGCGCCTTGTGCGAAGAAGATGTCAACCCAGTAGTCTCAATCCATGACCACGGTTCTGCAGGTCACCTGAACTGCCTTTCCGAGCTTGTCGAAGAATGCGGTGGTGAGATTGACATGACCAAGTTGCCCATTGGCGACAAGACACTGTCAGCAAAGGAAATTATTGCCAACGAGAGTCAGGAGCGCATGGGTCTGCTCATTGATGAGAAACATATTGACCACGTACGCAAGATTGCCGAGCGTGAACGAGCCCCGATGTACGTGGTTGGAGAAACCACGGGCGATGCCCACTTCTCGTTCAAGCAGGGCGATGGTATCAAACCGTTTGATCTTGACGTTGCACAGATGTTCGGCCACTCACCGAAAACCATTATGCGTGACAACTCTGTCAAGCATGAATATGAAAACGTAACTTATTCGCAGGATAAGTTAGGAGAATACGTTCAGCGTGTGCTCCAGCTGGAATCTGTGGCCTGTAAAGACTGGCTGACCAACAAAGTAGATCGCAGTGTGACAGGCAAGATAGCCCGCCAACAATGCCAAGGCGAAATACAGCTGCCGCTGAGCGACTGTGGTGTCGTAGCGCTCGACTATCGTGGTAGAAAAGGTATAGCCACCGCTATCGGCCATGCCCCGCAAGCCGGTCTGGCATCACCTGAAGCTGGTTCTGTACTGTCAGTGGCTGAAGCACTGACAAACATTGTGTGGGCACCACTGGCCGACGGTATGGATTCGCTTTCACTTTCAGCAAACTGGATGTGGCCCTGCCGTTCGCAAGAGGGAGAAGACGCCAGACTTTATGCCGGAGTGAAGGCCCTTAGTGACTTCTGCTGTGACTTACACATCAACGTACCTACCGGCAAAGACTCGCTGTCACTTAGCCAGCAGTATCCTAACGGTGAGAAAATCATCTCACCGGGAACGGTGATTGTGAGTGCCGGTGGCGAGGTCAGCGACGTAAGAAAAGTGGTGAGTCCTGTCATTAAGAACGACAAACACTGCTCACTGTACCACATTGACTTCTCTTTCGACGAACTGCATCTTGGCGGTTCTGCTTTTGCACAGAGCTTAGGAAAAGTAGGGAATGACGTTCCGACAGTGAAAAACGCAGAATACTTTGCCGATGCCTTTATGGCAATACAGCAAATGATTGAGAAGGGTTGGATAGTGGCCGGACACGACATCTCTGCCGGCGGCTTGATTACCTGTCTGCTGGAGATGTGCTTTGCTAACACGAAGGGTGGCCTGCATATCAACCTGCACGACCTCTGCAAGGATGGTGACATTGTGAAGGCCCTGTTTGCAGAGAACCCCGGTGTGGTGATTGAAGTGAGCGACGAGCACAAACAGGAATTCAAGGACTTCATGGAGGAAGTTGGTGTAGGATATGCAAAGATTGGCTATCCCGTTGAGGAAAACAGGGAGATAACAATCGTTTGGCAGGATGGCCGGGGCGAAGCCTCAGCATACAAGACCGAAGAGATGAGTTTCGACATTGACGAGCTGCGCGACGTGTGGTACAAGACAAGCTACTTGTTAGACCGCAAGCAGAGCTTCAACGGCAAGGCTAAGGAGCGTTACGAGAACTACAAGCAACAGCCGCTGGAGATGAAGTTCAACCGCAACTTCACCGGCACTCTCGCCCACTACGGACTCTCATGGAGGAGAGAGGAAAGAGAAGAGAGGAGAGAGAATGCTCCCAAGGCAGCCATCATCCGTGAGAAGGGAACGAACGGCGAACGTGAAATGGCCTACTCGCTCTATCTGGCCGGTTTCGACGTGAAAGACGTGATGATGACCGACCTCATCAGTGGCCGTGAGACACTGGAAGAAGTTAACATGATAGTGTTCTGCGGTGGATTCTCGAATAGTGACGTGCTTGGCTCTGCCAAGGGATGGGCCGGTGCATTCCTGTTTAATCCGAAGGCCAAGGAAGCACTCGACAAGTTCTATGCCCGCAAAGACACCCTCAGTCTCGGCATCTGCAACGGCTGCCAGCTCATGGTGGAACTGGGGCTATTGGACAAATTGCCAACTTCACAATCGGACAATTGCAACGAGAAATTGTCAAAGATCCGGATGTTACATAACGACAGCCATAAGTTTGAGAGCGAGTTTATTACGCTTCAGATTCCGCAGAACAACAGCGTGATGTTCGGAAGTCTTAGCGGCAACAAACTCGGTCTGTGGGTGGCCCACGGTGAAGGTAAGTTCAGCCTGCCCCAGGCAGAGAATGAGTATAACATCATTGCGAAGTACAACTACCACGGTTACCCAGCCAACCCGAATGGCAGCGACTACGACGTTGCCGGCATCTGCTCTGCCGATGGTCGCCATCTGGCTATGATGCCCCATTTGGAGCGTGCCATCTTCCCGTGGCAATGCGCATGGTATCCTGAGCGTCATCGTCAAGACGAGGTAACGCCGTGGATAGAGGCTTTCGTCAATGCACGGAAGTGGGTGGAAAAGGCTATTGGCTGTTAGCTATTAGCTGTAAAAAACACTAAGAGCCAGATGCAAATAACCAAGAGCAATATCTATTGGGAGTCATTCCTGACGTTCTTTAAGATTGGCATGTTCACCTTTGGAGGTGGATATGCCATGATACCCATTATAGAAAAGGAGATAGTAGATAAGCACAAATGGGTGACAAAAGAAGAGATGCTCGACCTGATTGCCATAGCACAGAGCTGTCCTGGCGTGTTTGCCATCAACATCAGCATATTCATTGGCTATAAACTGAGGAGTGTTCGTGGTGCCATTGCTACGGCTTTTGGCACTGCCCTACCCTCTTTCCTTGCCATTCTGGCTATTGCCATTTTCTTCCATCAGTTTGCAGACAATAAGGTGATAGCAGCCATATTCAGAGGATTACGACCGGCAGTAGTTGCCCTTATCGCAGTTCCTACATTCAATCTGGCCAGGAGTGCAAAGCTGAACCGCTATACGCTTTGGATTCCCATTGTCTCAGCTCTGCTAATCTGGCTCTGCGGTGTTTCGCCCATCTGGATTATTATTATTGCTGGTATAGGAGGGTATTTGTATGGGGTCTTTAGTCCAAATAGAACTCATACGACTGATAAGGCAGATGGGAATTATGAGAATTATGGGAGGAATGGGAGATGATCTACGTATATTTGTTCTTGACATTCTTTGAGATTGGCCTTTTCGGCTTTGGTGGCGGCTACGGCATGTTGTCACTCATTCAGGGAGAGGTGGTTCACCACTGGGGATGGATGACGACGGCGGAATTTGCGGATATCGTGGCTATCAGCCAGATGACCCCTGGACCTATCGGTATCAACTCAGCTACCTACTGCGGCTATACTGCCGTAAAGAATGCAGGCTACTCTGCTCCCATGGCTATGCTGGGTTCTGCCACAGCAACATTTGCGTTGGTGCTGCCGTCACTGATACTGATGGTTCTTATCAGCAAGATGTTTATGAAATATATGAACACGCACATAGTGCAGTCGGTATTCACCGGTTTAAGGCCAGCAGTAGTTGGACTTCTGGCCGCCGCAACCCTCTTGTTGATGACCCCCGAGAACTTCTCGACACCTACGGCAAGCCCGTGGCAGTTTGGAGTCAGCGTATTCTTGCTCGTAGCAACATTCGTTGGGACAATGTATATGAAGATTAATCCAATACGCATGATTTGCTATTGTGCGATAGCGGGGTTGGTGCTGCTATATTAAAAAAATGGCTGCGGCAATGCCGCAGCATACAAAACACATTAATAACTACTAACAAAATGATGAAGAAATTACTATTTTGTACGTTGCTGACAGCCATTGGCTGCTCAACAATGATGGCCCAAAGGCCATGGAAACATGAAACATTCCAGACGGACACGCCGATGGTGCACGACCCGGTGATGGCCTATGAGAACGGTATGTACCACATATACGCCACGGGCATGGGCATTCAACACATGACATCGGCTGACCGCAAAACATGGACAGTGCACAAGGAACCCGTGATGAGTGTCATTCCGAAATGGACACGTGACTCTGTACCAGGCTTTGAACATCACGTGTGGGCACCAGATATCATACAATGGCACGGCCGTTGGTGGCTCGCTTATAGCTGCTCAACATTTGGAAAGAACGGATCGGCCATTGGACTGCTGAGCAGTCGTTCCCTGTCATTCCCCGTATGGAACGACGAGGGTTGCATAGTCTGTTCTCGTGAAAAGCGCGACGAGTGGAACGCCATTGACCCCTGCTTCGTCATAGATGATGAAGACCAACCCTGGCTGGTTTGGGGTTCTTTCTGGGACGGCATACAGCTTTGCCGGCTGGACACTACGATGCACACCGCTGCCGGTGAACAGCCACGTACCATAGCACGCCGCTACCCTGCAGGCTATCAGGCAGCAGAACCCAACCCCACTTCGAAATTTGCCGGAACCAACGCCATTGAGGCCCCGTTCATCATGAAACACGACGGTTGGTACTACCTGTTTGTGGCATGGGACTACTGCTGTCGCGGCATTAAGTCGAATTATAAGGTAGTGGTGGGCCGCAGCCAAAACGTTGCCGGGCCATACGTTGACAAGAACGGAAAGCCTATGACTGAAGGCGGCGGTACAATAGTCATTGAAGGCGATAAAAAAGAATACGAGGCAGCCGGCCACTGCGCTGCCTACCATATTAACGGCGAGGACCTCTTCATCTGCCACGGATACTACATTCCCCGAAAGGGAGCCAGCATACTTGTACAACGAAACATCAACTGGAAGGACGGATGGCCAGAGATATAAAATGACAATTCTATCATATTAATTAACACGCTTATGAAACAATTTCTATTTTCAGCAGCAATGCTGCTTTTCTCATTAGGAGTACAGGCACAGGCCCGTGTATCCGTACACGACCCCTCAATTGTTGACGACAACGGGACGTACTACATTTTCGGCAGCCACCAGGCATGGGCGAAAAGCAACGACATGTATAACTGGAGTACGATGCCCGCAAAATGGAGCAATGGTAGCAGCAATGTGAGTTGCGACGTTGCTTTCAACACGATGAAAGTTACCTTGAGTAACGGAGACAGGACACTGAGTAACTTTGATGCTGAGGCATGGGCAGCAGCATCGAAGAGTGGCTATGACATCAGTGGTAATCTGTGGGCTCCAGACGTCATCTACAACCGAAACTTAGGCAAGTGGTGCATGTACCTTAGCATTAACGGTCCCGACTGGAACTCCAGCATCATCCTGCTGACGGCCGACAACATTGAGGGTCCGTACGTCTATCAGGCACCCGTCGTCGTCTCTGGTTTTGCCACCGCAAATGTTGATTACAAGAAGTCGGACCTGGAACTGGTCATTGGTGAGCAAGCTACCCTACCCAACCGATATAAGAGCAATTCTTATTGGCCTCATGCCATCGACCCCTGCGTGTTTTACGACCAGGAAGGTAATCTCTGGATGAGCTACGGCTCATGGTTAGGCGGCATCTGGATTCTTCAGCTGGACGAGAACACCGGTCTGCGTGACTATACCGTCGATTACGGTGTGAATGGAGACGGCACTGCCAATAAGGAGAAAGACTACTACTTCGGCAAGAAACTGGCCGGCGGAAACTTCGTGTCGGGCGAGGCCAGCTACGTAGAATACATTGATGGTTATTACTACCTGTTCGTTACTTATGGAGGCTTAACTGCCGATGGAGGTTACCAGATGCGCATATTCCGCTCTTCAAACCCCGACGGTCCTTATAAGGATTACAAAGACAAAGAAGCCATCTTCAGAAACAACATGACCAACTTTGGACCTACTTGCACGGACAACCGAGGTGAGAACATCTTCGGAGCCTACGGAAACTGGGGTAACGTTGCCGTGGGCGACTTCGGAGAGCGTTCCCAAGGGCACAACTCTGTATTGACCAAGGGCGGCCGCTCCTATTTAGTATATCACACCCGTTTCCAGAATCGTGGAGAGGAACATCAGGTGCGCGTTCACCAACTGTTCCAGAACCAAGACGGCTGGCTCTGTGCCGCTCCGTTTGAATATACTGGCGTGCCTGCAACGGAAAGCAGTATTGCAGAAAGCAATTATAAGCTGCTCATCCACCGCTTCGGTCTGAACCACTCAAACAAGGAACAGGTAACCCCCGTTAACGTTAAGCTTCAGTCGGGCGGCACTGTGAGTGGTGGCGTAAGCGGCTCATGGACGGCAAGTGGTTCGAACATTTCGTTGACGCTGAACGGTAACACTTATCAAGGAGTGGTCATTGAATTGCCCATGGAGATTACAAATGAAAGCGTCATCGCCTTTACCGCCATGTCGTCAGCTACTGGTGAGACGGTGTGGGGCTATAAGGCACCAGACGGACTCGTAGGCAACTCTGTGAATACGACACCGTATTTAGGCGATTTCTCTGAGCAGCTACAACTGACCGACGGGGAAATGGCCACCTTTGAATTTACCAACTACTCGTCAAAGGATAATAACTGGAACAACTGGGTAGCCTGTGTATCGGCAGGAACTACATTCAATGCCGGCAGCCCGCTCATTGCCCTGCGTGCCGACAACTGGGAAAACGTCAGCTGGAGCAACAGCGGCGTAACGAGCAACTTCAATTGGGACACTTTCAAGAACGACATGGACGGTTCTCAGGTAGTGCTGACCGTGAAGTACCAGAATGGCAGCGTTACCATTCACGCCGACATAACCACCTCCAACGGAACAAAATACTACGAAGAGTTCACAAAGACTGGTGTAACAGGAACCATCACTACCTGCCTTTCGGTTGATAACAGTCACCTCGTGGTAACTAAAGCAGAAGTGAGCCCTATTACAGCTATTAATGGCGTTATGCAGAAACAGGACAATCAGAACACCCCGATGTTCGACCTGCAAGGACGCCGCGTCAATGCCCAGTATAAGGGTATTGTGATTCAGAATGGCAAGAAAATAATTGTGAAGTAAACCACTTTTGAGCAGGCAAACATGCCTCACTATACTACGCTAAAACAGTTACAACCCTGCTATCCTGCTACTTTGGAGGGCAAATGCATGAAATCCAAGTAGTTATTGGTAGCAGGGTTGTAAAATATCGAGCTACCTCTCTGCTACTTTAAGGCCATATCGTGCTACTTTTTGATAAACAGATGGACAAGAAATCACTTTATAATCAGGTGGCTTATGTCTAAATGCACGGGGTGGTGTGTCAAAGTGTTTGTGGCGGTGTGAAAAAGTGCTTGAGATAATCATACGAAATGGGCGCTTTTTAGGTAAAAAGTCGTGCATTTTAACACATAAATCCATGCATTTAGACACACGGATAGAAATAGAATGGGAAATCATTGCGCCTTTACAAATATTAACCAGGAGGAAGATTGTAATATGAAAAGATGTGACAGGATGCCTGTCCCGTGTCACTATCATATCCCGAACTGGCGTAGTTTTGGTGCAACAAGTAACCTATAAAACGACAAAGTCCCGCCATCCTTCAGTCAGGAAAGCGGGACTTTTTATGCAAAAAAGCACTGCTGATTACTTAACCATCACCTTACGGCCATTCTCAATGACTACACCCTTGAAGTCAGCACCCACGCGCTGGCCAGCGAGGTTGTAGCGGACGGTAGCAGTGTTGTCAGTTGCCTTCACGGTGGAAATGCCTGTTGAAGGATTCGGATTATTGGTAATCTCATGCTTTGTCAGGTCAATGCATGAGTGGTCAACCGTCAGGAAAGCACGGATAGCCTGCTCGCCATCACCACAGTTATCAACTACCAGTTGCTCAAAATACTCAGTTCCACCTACAGTTGTTACGTCAGCATGTGCTGTAATCTTGGCACCATCGCGCGTCACAGTCAGTTTCACCTTTGCACCATTCATATCATCCTTGAAGGTATCCCAGTTAAAGTTGTTCGTCAGCTGATAGCCTTCGTAGTAAGCAGCATCATCTGGATTAGAATTACCAAACATGCCCCAACAATAACTGTCGGCACGGAAGACGAAGTACTCTGCATATTCGGTCTCAGCAAGAAGCGGGCCAAAAGCCGGTGCAGGAGCAGGAGCTGCACGGTCAGCATCAGTGGTTACAACAACAGCCCAGTTATCCCAGTTTGCTGCTTTGTCGGTATAGTTAGTGAAATCCAGCTCCAGCACCTGATTCTTCTGCAGCGTGTAACTGTCAGAGAACACCGACCAGAAGCCATCAGTCAGGTCAGTACTACCCAGCTGCTCTCCCTCGATGGTGATAGTGGGAGGAACCTCTGTATCGGTAATAGTAGTAGCAGTATTGTCGATAATTAGGTGTCCTCCCTCAATGGTGAGGAAAGCACGAATTGGCTGAGTACCTTCACCACAGTTGATAACAAAGTCTTCAAAATAAGAAGCACCAGCGGCTGTGGTAATATCGGCATGAATAGTTACGACTTCATTGAGTCTCTTGATGGTCATCACTACTGTTGAGCCGTCCATGTCTGCAGGGAAAGTGTCCCAGTTGTAATTGCTGGTGAGAGAAGTAAACCAGTCGTGAGAAGACTCAGCACCTGTATTCAGAGCTCCCTGCCATGCCCAGTTATCGGCACGAAGCACGCAATACTCAGAATAACCATCGGTGCCTCTTGCAGCATCAGTAGCCAAGACAACAGCCCAGTTACACCAGTTAAACGATTTGTTAGAAAAGTTCTGGAACTTCAGGGTCAGCGTTTTGTCAGGGTCAATAGTGTAATAGTCAGAGAAAGCCGACCAGAAAGCTGTCGTATTATCTTCAGAACCAATAATAGAAGTAGGAGTATTCGTGTCAGTCAAGAGAGTTGCATCATCGTCGATAACCAAGTGTCCACCCTCTATCGTCAAGAAAGCACGAAGGGTACTTGTCGCTTCACCGCAGTTGATGACAAATTCCTCATAATAACTGGCACCTGCAGCCGTCGTAATGTCTGCATGAATGGTGACCTCCGACTCCTGTCGCTTAATTGTCATCACCACGTCAGAACCGTCCATGTCAGCAAGGAAAGTGTCCCAGTTGTAATTGCTGGTGAGCGATGTAAACCAATCGTGAGAAGATTCAGCACCAGTATTCAGAGCACCCTGCCATGCCCAGTTATCGGCACGAAGCACACAGTATTCAGAATAACTGTCTGCACCTCTATCTGCATCGGTAGCCACAACTACTGCCCAGTTACAATAGTTAAAAGCTTTGTTGGAATAGTTCTTGAACTTCAGTGTCAGCGTTTTGTTCGGCCCAATTGCGTAATAATCAGAGAAAGCCGTCCAAAACTCTGTGGTGTTGTTCTCATTACCCACCGTCGTGGTTGCTGCCATTGCAGCCGAGCTGCACATGGCTACTGCGCATAGAAGCGCATAGCGTAAAAGTTTCTTCATCTTTTGTTTAGAATTAGTTTATAAATGATTTGTATTTTAAGGAAGAGTCTCCCCCCTGCCCTATTAAGAGCAGGAGGGAGGAAAAAAGTAGAGTTAGTTTTCTGCGTATTTATATCCCCAGACGGTAACGCCCGTTGCACTGTTCAGGGCAGTGAAGCAAGGTGTCTGCTCGTTCTTGGGCTCCAGCGTCTGCACAACCATTACGCCCTTATACTCTGCACCGAGGTTAAGGGTGACATAGGAAGTGCCTTCCCTGACTGACCACTTACCACTGTACTCACTACCGGTGACAGTACCGTCAGCGTTCAGCACAACATCTACAGGAGTAGCCAGTGCCTTTGCGGTGTGGTCGAGCCGGTAGTTGTGAACCAGCAACTTGTACTTGCCGGGAATCTTGTCGGTAGCCACGTTCTGCTTTCTGGAAATCTGCGCACTCTTGATGACCTCGCCCGTATATTCAAACGGAGCAGCAACCAGCCAGCCGTCCTCGTTCTGGAACACCTGGTGAACGCGAACCTGATGACCCTCGCCCCAGTTCTGGAAACGAGTGTGATAAACCAGATAAGTACGACCATCCTCAGCAGCAAGAATGCTGTTGTGGCCCTGCGAACGTTCGCCATAGTTGCCAACCGTCTGGTAGCCCCACTCACCGTAGGCACCAAGAATATTAACACCACGGTCGTCGTTGGCCTTGGGGCCGAAGTTCAGCTTATAGCTTGCAAACACAGCATCCACATTGCGGCTGTCAACATACGGTCCGTCAGGATTCTGCGAACGGAAGACACGCATCTGGTAGCCACCGTTGTTGTAGTCAGCAGGATTACCACCGGCAGCCAGTCCACCGTAGGTCATGAACAGGTAGTAATAACCACCAATGTACTCAATGTAGCTGGCCTCACCCGAGACATAATAGCCACCGGCGATCTTCTTGCCGAAGTACGGATCGACTGTAATGCCGTCGCCATTGCCCGTCAGGTTATAAGTCACGTCATAGTCGCGCAGACCCGTTTCCTCATCGAGTTCCAGCATCCAGATGCCACCGCTCCAGGAACCGTACGACATCCAGAGCTTGCCACCTTCATCATAGAATACGCAGGGGTCGATACAGTTAGGATAGCGGTTGCCCCACTTGCTGCCAACGGCATAGCGGGCAGGCAGGGTAGCCTGAGCACCTAAGACAATCTCCAAGTCAGTATCCTTATAAGCATTACCAGTATGGAAACCGCTAATGACGACAGGAGCCTGATAACGGTAGGGACCCGTAATTTTGTCGGCCGTCAGCATGATGACGCTGGAGTACCAGTTATCACCATTAATGCTGAGATACATGCACCACTTCTGCATGGACTTGTTGAAGATAACATCAGGAGCCCACATCATACCGTCCACATTGTAGGCTGCATTACCGCGTTTTGACCATGCGAAAGCGTTGAAGTTGAGGTCAACCTCAACACCGCCCTTCTTCACCTTTGTCACCTGAGGTGTGGTGAAGGCCTGAGCATTAGCGGCATTCGTACTGTTAGCCGTTGCCCACGGAGCTGTGAACTCCATCCACGACATCATGTTTGTGGAACGGGCTGCCGCACGATGCGAACCGAAGATGTAGTAGTTGCTGGAAGAGGGATCCCACACCACACTGGGGTCGTGAACACTCACGCGCTTTAATGACGACGGCCACTCCGTCTGCTCCTCATCGGCATCGTCAGGAGAAGAACCGTCAGAAGTAGTAAATGTAACTTCTGAGGAATACTTCACTTCGCTGCTGGTCTGAGCATAAGCACGGACATGGTAGGTAGTTTTTTCAACCAGTCCCGTCAGCGTCATCGACATGTTAGCCGTGGAACCGGCAATCTTCACGTCGTTAATGGTCGGATTAGCCGAAGTACTGTAGCAGATGCCACGTCCGGTCAGTCCTGAGCCCGAAACCGTAGCCGAGACAACAGCCGACGTTGATGTGACGTTAGTCACCACAGGAGTTGAAACGTTCAGCCCAGAGGAAGAACCGCCACCGCCGTTATCGCCAGGAGCATCATCACCACAGGCAACAGCCAGTAAGCCTACACACAAGAAGGCAAATAATTTAGAAAGATACTTCATTTTTTGTTATTAATCTTAAAAACGAATAAATTGCCTGCGGGCCTTATAGCCCACAGGCAATTGAGTTATACACTAATGATTATTCAAATACAAGGTGACAACCATCAATAGTGAAGTGGAAATAGAAGTCGTTCGGGTCAGTAACCGTGTTCAGACCGATGTAGTCCTGATAATAGGCGACTCCATCGTTACCTTCCATTACACACTTGACATCAGCAGTACCATTACCGTTATTAGTAACAGAAACGGTAACCATGGCATCGTCCATAGCAGCAAGCCATGCAGCCCAGTCAGCCTGGCCACCGCTCGGTGTACACTTGCTTGCCAGTTCCTCACCAGCCCAGCCGGTACCCCAGCCCCAGTTGTCGGCACGCAACACGCCATACTCGGTTGAACCGTCACCGTTGGTCAGCACTGTGACGAAGTTGTTCCAGTTAGCACCACCGGCGTAGTTACGGAAGCGACGAGTGTAGGTCTGTCCTGCAGGCACCTTAATATACGGAGAGTGAGCACCCCAGAAGCCGGTTGAGTTATCCTCAGCACCCAGTACGTCATCAAACTCCAAGTGACAGCCGTCAATAGTCAGGTGGAAGTAGAAGTTGTTCGGATCGGTAACCGTGTTCAGGCCAATGTAGTCCTGATTATAGGTTACACCGTCATTGCCCACCATGACGCAACGTACGTCAGCAGTTCCGTCACCATTGTTAGTTACATAGATGGTAACCTTAGCGCCGTCCATAGCAGCAAGCCATGCAGCCCAGTCAGCCTGACCGCCACTCGGTGTACACTTGCTGGCCAGTTCCTCACCAGCCCAGCCGGTACCCCAGCCCCAGTTGTCGGCACGCAGAACACCATATTCTGTTGAGCCGTCCTGAGAAGCGAGGACCATCACAAAGTTATTCCAGTTAGCACCACCGGCATAGTTAGTGAAGGTGCTGACGAAGGTCTCCTTCGGAGCCACCTTAATAGCGGGAGAATGCTCTGACCAGAAACCTGAAGAGTTATCAGTAGCACCGAGGCAAGTGAACATCTTGTCAACAACCTCGAACTGAACAGAAGCGATAACGGCCTTAGCTGCACCCTCACCCTTATAGGTCTTGTTGTATGCAGCAACCAATGTCTTGGTGCCAAGGCTGAACATGTCAGGAACGGCCTGAATGGTCAGGTCAGCAGCTGTTACGTCCATGGAAACCTCCTGCTCGAACTGAACAGTAGCAGTAACGTTAGCGAAAGCTTCCTCAACGGTAGTACCCAAGAGCACCTTCTTAGGAGCACCCTTCAGCGTCATGGAGATAGGCTGCTTGTCATCCTTAGAGGTGAAGCCGCCAATCGGCTCGATGTTACTCTGCAGGAAGCTGATGTAAGAACCCTCAGGAACCAGGAATGCGCGGATGTTCGTGTTAGCAGCATCGGCATTGAGGTTGGCCAGTGCAGAAGTCTGTGTGTAGGTCTTCGTGACTGTACCGTTAGTAATGTTAACAATCAGTCCACCCTGCGTGCGGTCGATGGTCAGAACGACACGGCCACCCAGCTTATCCACACCGGCATCGGTATCGGTCTCGAAGGTCAGCGTGCTGACCACGAGGCTACGGTCAATATAATCACCCCACTCTGAGTTACCGCTGGGCTGATTATCGAAGCGGATGGCACCATACTCCTTATAGTTAGCAGCGCCACGGTCCTCATCGTTACAAAGGATGAGTGCGAAGTTCTTATAGGTATTGGTGGCAGCAGGGTTGATGTTCAAGTTGAACACTGCGTTCCACTTGGCGCCATCAGGAATCTGATAGTACTTAGAGAACTGTGCCCACCATCCTGTAGAGTAATCGGTAGCACCGATGGTATATACATCCTCTTCCATGCCTTCCAATTCAGGCTCATCTGTAGTCTTGTTGCCGGCAATTTCAGCAATCTTGTCTGAAAGCCAGTCAGGAGCATTGACATTATAGAGGTCACCACCTTCACAACCCGTCAGCGTAAGCAGTCCAAGGGCTGCGGTGCAGAAAACGGATGCTAATTTATTTAGATGTCTCATAATAATTTACTATTTATGGATTTACTTTTTACTATTTATTTAACAACGGGATGTACAGTCCAGCCCTTGCTGCTGAAGTATCCGGCATTGCTTGTTGAGCTATTAGCAGAGTTACCAACCAGGTTGGGGTTGTCATTCAGCGTACCCTGATAGATGGGCAGGAACTCATGTCCGTCAACGAAGGAATCGTAAGAGCTCTTGCTGCAAGAACCGTACGTTACGGGATCCTTCGGAGTGTATGAATAAGTACCACCATCATAGTTAGCCCTGGTCCAGAAGTTGAATGCACCATGCTCCTTCAGCTGCTGCAGACGACCGCTATCGTAGAAGAAGCCCCAGCGAATGAGGTCAAGACCACGACCGTTCTCGCAACCGAACTCCTTCGGACGCTCCACGTTGGCAATCTGCTC
The DNA here is from genome assembly GCA_900320255.1 of uncultured Prevotellaceae bacterium. Classification (GTDB taxonomy): domain Bacteria; phylum Bacteroidota; class Bacteroidia; order Bacteroidales; family Bacteroidaceae; genus Prevotella. Next base: position 29,335 of record ONRS01000100.1, on the reverse strand, counting down.
AAACAGCTTGTCCTTGGTGTCGAACTTAGACTGGTCAAGGTTAGCAAGACCAGCACGGTTACGAACCTGGTTAATCCAGTCGAAAGCCTGCTGCGTAGGACCATTCAGCTCGTTCTCACATTCAGCGGCACGAAGCAGTACGTCAGAGTAACGCATCATGCGCAGGTTGATACCACAGTGCAGACCAGTCACCACCTTGTCATAAAGACCTGTACGGAGGTTGGTGTTCTTGGCAATAGGCAGACCACCGTAGTTATTATTAGTAACAAGGTGAGTTTCTGCGGTCAGCTGCATGGTATAAGCCACGTTGCCATACTCAAAGCCGTCCCACTCTGGTTCGTAAGTACCAATAGTCCAATAGAGACGCGGGTCGAGACTACCGTTAGTGGTGCGCTCAGCCTTGAAGAGGTTGTACAGCCAGGGAGAAGCCGAGAGGTCAGCCCAGCCACCGCAGTCGCCAGGACCGAAGTTACTCTCAATAGCGTGGCCCTGAGTAGCGTTAGGACTGGTGTTCACCGGTGTCCACTCGTCGTCAGTACCCTGAGTACCATAGTCAAGGTATTGTACCTCGAAGAGGCTCTCGTCATTATTCTCGAAAGCAGAACCCTCACGGAAGTTGTCGCCATAGTTAGCCATCAGGCTATACTGGCCATACTGACCACCGATGATGGCCTTCAGCACTGTGAGTGCCTCGCTGTACTTATGACGCATCATCAGCGCACGGGCATAATAACCGGCGGCAGAACCCTGCGTTGCACGGCCCTTCGACCACTCGCCACCTAAAGCCTTAGTGGGCAGGAGCTCCATAGCCTGAGCGAAATCAGCCTCAACCTGATCGAGCACGCGGTCATACTGTGCCCATCCGTTTTCGTCTTCTAACTCTGAGTTGGCAGCATAGAGTCCGTCAAGTGAAGAGTACTGATTATAGTCTGTGATGAGAATAGGATTCTGATAGTAACCAACGAGGTTGTAGTAAGCTAGACCACGAAGGAAGAGAACCTGTCCTGCAATGTACTTCAGCTTGTCAGAGACGGCAGAATAGTCCTGGCCGACACGTGAGAGCACATAGTTACAAACATTAATAGTATAATACCAGTCGCGCCATGACCACTGGCCTATTTCGTCAGTGATAGGCTCATTCAGGTCGTCAAAAGGCATGTACCAAACCTGTGAGGAATTCCATACCTCATCACCACGACATACGTCGATGTTGTAACCCACACGAGCGTATGTACCTTCCATACGGATGTGGTTATAAGCTGCAATGACGCCTTCCTCCAGGTCCTCGGCAGTGTTACCGTAGGTACTTGTAGTCTGCTGGTTCGGGTTCGTCAGCTCCAGCTTGTCGCTGCACGATGTCATCGTGCCAATGCCCAGAATCAGGGCAAGTGATAATTTATATAGTTTCATAGTAATTTTACTATTTTACAATTTTACTATTTTACAATTAACACATTCTACGTTTATATACTAGAACGAGAAGAGGATACCAGCCATGAAGCTACGTGCACTCGGGAACGAACAGAAGTTGTAACCCGGGGTAAACGTACCACCAGCATAGTCCACATTATAACCCTTATACTTGGTGAAAGTGTAGAGGTTCTGAGCAGATACGTAAGCACGTACACCGCTGACAACACCCTTGAACCACTTGTCGGGGAAGTTGTAGCCTAACTCTACGTTAGCAATCTTCCAGTAAGCGGCATTCTGAATCTTACGCTCGCTGAACAGGTCGTTCCAAGCCAATGTTGCGTTATTTGAGAAATAAGTGCGGGGGATGCTTGATGTATAGGTCAGACCATCTTCTGAGAATCTGTTGGCACCGAGCATAGCCACATCCTTGTTACCAGGACCGTAGCAAGAGTTCAGGCTGTTGTAGATGTCGTCAGAGACATGATAGTTCAGCGCACCGAAGGTAGAAATACTGAGGTCGAAGCCCTTATACTCTACACGTCCGCTCAGACCGAAGTTAATCTTTGGCAGACCGCTGCCAAGCACTGTCTGGTCATTAGCATCAATCACACCGTCCTCGTTAATGTCCTTATAGAGGCAGTCACCGATGTTGGCACCATTCTGAACAGCGTGGTCGTCAAGGTCGGCCTGTGTACGGGCAATACCTTCATAAACCCAACCGTAGAACTTACCGACTTCCTCACCTACCTGGGTGATGTAAGCGCCAGCGATGTAAGCATCGGTACCGAAGCCCAGTGAAGTAACCTTATTCTTCAGCGTGCTCAGGTTGGCAGCTATTTCATACTTCAGGGCGTGGTCGCGGTTACGATAGGTAGCAGAGAACTCGAAACCACTGTTCTCCATAGAGGCAGCATTCATGACTACACTTGTGTTAGCCACACCGGCATTTGCAGGCACGGGAACACCATAGTGCAGATCCTCAGACTTGTTCTTATACCACTCAGCGGTGAACTCAATGCGGTTGTTCAGGAAGGCCAGGTCGATACCGACGTTCATGGTCTTCTTCTTCTCCCATGCAATGTTCTCATTGACGAAGGTAGATACGGCAGAACCAGTTACAGGGTTGTTGCCAAAGCTATAGGTCATGTTGTTACGGGCCAGAGTTGCCTGATAAGCGTAGTCACCTACGGCAGCCTCATTACCCAGCACACCATAGCTACCACGAACCTTGAACATGTTAACCACGTTGCGGTTGAAGGGGAAGAAGTTTTCCTTATCGAAACGCCAACCTACAGATACTGAAGGGAATGTGCCCCAGCGGATGCTCTTGGTCAGACGGGAGCTACCGTCACGACGAACAACAGCAGACAGCAAGTACTTGCCATCGTAGTCATAGTTCAGACGACCGATGAATGAAGTGATGGCGTGCTTGTACTCCCAAGACTCAGAATAAGTGTCGGCACCATTCTGGAGCTGAAGGAAGTAAGGCTCAGAGAAGTTAACGGCCCAGCCTGTCATGGTATGGGTGTTTTCTTCCTGATAGGTCTGACCAGCCACAAGGTTAATGTGGTGCAGGCCTATGGTTCCGTCGTAAGTCAGCGTATTCTCAATCAGATAGTCTGAATAGGTACGAGTTCCCTCTGTGAGTTTCTCGTTACTCTTGTCCAAATATACACGGTTACTCTGAATCCAAGCAGAAACCCAAGTCTTGTCCTTGGCGTGGGTCTTGCTGTAAGAAAGGTTAAGTTTGTAGTTCAGGTGATGATTCTCTGACTCCAGGCCAATCATCTTGAAGAGGTCAACGTCAGCAGAACCTGTTGCGACGACACGGTCAACAATCGTGTTACGTGTCAGCAGGTTGTTCACCAGCAAAGGGTTAGAAGCTGAAATGTCACCATGAACGGTATCATAGTAAACGCCGTATCCATAGGCATCGTAGTTGAAGCTGCTGGCAGAACCCACTTTGTCGTCCAATACCCAAGTAGATTCGTCGTAAGCCTTGATGGTGGGCTGCATCAGCAACGTACCACGCAGCACGTTGGTCACGTCACCGTAAAGACCCTGTACGTACTCAGAAGCATTGGAAAGACCCATACCGTCCTGATTGGAGTGAGAATAAACGAGGCTGGTGCGGAACTTGATGAACTTGGTTTCCATCGTGTTGTTCACACGTGCGGTGAAACGCTCGTAGTTAGGACCTGCACCTTCCAAGGTACCCTTCTGGTTGAAGTAGTCCAGACCAATATTATAAGTATTGTTAGCACCACCACCACTCAGGTTGACGTTGTGGTTCTGACGAATACCCGTCTTGAACACCTCCTTAAACCAGTCAGTATTGGTGTTATCCATAAACTGATACATACCCGTATCAGGATTCATGCTATAGCCACCAGGGAGCGGAGTGCCACTGTTAGCACAAGCCTGGCCGAGATACTGGCTGTACTGGCTGGCATTCATCACGTCGTAAGTGCCACTGGGAATTTTGTCGATACCAAAATAACCCTTGTAGTCAACCTTCAGCGGCTGGTCTTTCTTACCGTTCTTTGTGGTGATGATAACCACACCGTTAGCAGCACGAGAACCGTAGATAGCACCAGCAGAAGCGTCCTTCAACACCTGAATGGTCTCAATGTCGTTCGGAGAGAAGTCACGGATGGTGGTACCCATGGGCACACCGTCCACCACATAAAGAGGAGCGGTACTACCGAAAGAACCGATACCACGAATACGTACTGAAGGATCAGCACCAGGCTGACCGTCAGAAGTAATCTGCACACCGGCAACCTTACCTTCGAGCATCGTAGAGATGTTCGAATTAGAAACGCGCTTCAGTTCGTCAGCATTAACGATAGCCACAGAACCGGTCAGGTCGGCCTTCTTCTGGACACCGTAACCTACGACAACCACCTGCTCCAGACCGACAGCGTCTGTAGAAAGCTCAATCTGACCAAGAGCAGAACGGCCTTGTACAGCAATCTCACGGTCTTCGTAGCCGATGTAGCTAACCACCAGCGTTGCATTTTGCGCTGCATCCAACTGGAAGTTACCGTCAATGTCGGTCACTGTTGCAACTTGAGTTCCTTTTACTCTGACAGTTGCTCCAATGAGCGGTTCTCCATCCTGGTCAATTACTTGACCGCTGACCTTAATGGTCTGTTGTAGTGCCATTGACGATGCCATTACAGAAACCGAACAGAACGTAAGGCCTCCAAAGACACCCAACAACAGCATCACAGAGAATAATACATGTTTTCTCATTGTTGTTAATTGTTTTAAGTTAAATAATATATGTATAATTAGTCATTAGTTTTAGCTATGATAACATAGAATGTTGCAAAATTAGTTATAAAACGTTTCATTCGGGTGGACAAAAGGGTAAAAAGGGTGGACAAACGGATTTATTAGTGTAATTTTTACCTTTTTCGTTCGTAATGAGGTATTAGTGGTCTATATTATATATAATGTACGCGCGAAGAATGATATTTCAGGAATCAATCTGCCCAACAAATTCACTTGGACTGAAACCAAATTCCTTGGTAAAGCAACGAGTAAAATATTTAGGGTCATTGAACCCCACATTATAGGCTATTTCCGTGATGTTACGCCTGTTGTCATTATGAAGAAGCATTTCACGGGCAACACGTAACCGGTAGCCTCGAATAAAGAGCCCTACACTAACGCCTAACTCGGTACGTAGTCGTTTACCTGCCAGGCTCCGACTCATGCCAATGGAACGGCAAAACTCTTCCACGCCAAACTCACTGTCACTATAACGCTGTTCCACAAGCTGAATAGCACGTTCTATGAAGGGCGACTCTTTTCTGAGCGCCGCCTGACGGTCTGCTTCTTCACTCTGTAAGAAGCTGTCCCTAAAACGCACACTATTCTCCAGCACCACCATCAGGCGATGCTGGAGAGCCTCAGGATTCTCACTTTTCAGAAAGGCATCACGCACAGGCTCCAGCAGACGGTCAACATACTGTAGTTTTTCTTCGTAACTCTGGTCCATTGTGCCAGCAAGCTGAAAAGTGGAACTTCAACGCAGATACTTCTTAAGGGCCTCGTACTTATACGGATAAACTTCTTCGTATGGGCCGCTCTCGTCGCCTGTAATAAGAATGAAATCTATGCCGTCGGGCTTCAGTATAAAGTTCTTCAGCGCATCCTCATAATCCACCTCTCCGGCAAACTCCTCGTATTCAGCAATGCTCTTCTGGTGGCCTTTCTTCAACAGACCGATGATGGCTGCCTTTGAGTTTTGCTTGAACACATCATCAAAAGTCAGCAGTTTTCCCGTCTTGGCATCGAAATTAGAAACGACACGATAAGTACTGGGGTCTATGTCCGGTTCAACTATCGACACGTTATTCACGTAGGTAATGACGCCTTTACGCGTCTCGTTCTCCGGAAGAACCTCGACCGTGTACTTATTTTCCAAGGTCTGCTCTATATCATTAACTTCGGAAAATTCGGCCAGGAACTCGCTGCTCATTCGAACAAAATAGGCTTTCAGCCCGTCTTCAATACTCATGTCGTCAGCTATTTGAGGCTTGACTGCAACGAAATGGCCCAACAAGTGTGAGCGAAGTGCCTCATTATTCAGCTTAACCGCAATAGTGCCAACGGCTTTGGGAAAGACAATTTCTATCTTTTTCTCCGTTCCACGTTGACGAAGCGTTTGCGATATTTTTGCTTGTTGGAACGATACTGTTATTGGAGTCGCCACAGGCCGTTCACCTTCCACCTCTTCCTCAACGGGCGTTTCAGGCTGTACGGGTCTGGTTATCACGTCACGTACGTCTTTCTTCGGACGGGCAAAGAGCATCGCACTGGGATATTTCTTACTATACTTATAATATACGGCCAGATTGATGCCACTGACTTTGTGCTGCCACCAGTCAAAACGGCCGTCTGATGACGTCTGTTTGAACACATAGTTGGCATTCTTCAAGCTGTCAGTCAGCACATTCTTGTCTAACGCGTACTTGACATACAGCGTCAACGTATCAATTTTCTCAGGTCGGTCCAGACGGTTCACCGCATACAGTTCGCAGATATCCGATTCCGCTTTCAGGCTTCCTTCACTAATCATATTGACAGAAGTGAACTTGCACGATTTGCTCTTCATCAGTTTAACTGGTATGTCATCAAACGACTCCATCAACATCAGCTCGTCAGCCAACGGAAACAGCAGGTTCACTCTATGCCGAGGAGAATTCTGGTTAAACTGATCAACAATGTTGTTCAGTTCTCCTGAAGTAATTTGTGCCGAAACGCTGCCAAGAGCAAACAGCCAACAACCTATCACCAATAAAGTCTTCTTCATATTGCTCAATCCTTAAATTTTACTTTCTAATTATTAACATCCTTCTGGAAATCCAGAATCAGCGACTGACGGGGTTTCAGCGTAAGGTCACCAGTCAGGTCATAATAGCTGTCGGTCAGCACGTCTTTTGCACGTTTGGTCTGACCTATCACTTCTTGATAGCGTCCCATCTTCATGACTGCAGACTTCCTGGTGCCGTTCACAATGGTCAGCACCACGTTATTATGCCAAGTGCGGGCAATGACATACACACCGTTGTAAGGAATAAACTGCGTCTGCATACCACGAATAATGGTCTCATTGCCCTGACGCCAATGCAGCAGACGGCTGGTCCAGCGGAACATGTCGTTCTCTGCCTTTGTTCGCCCTGCTTCCGTAAAGGCACTATGCGTGTCTCCGGGGAATCCGCCTGGGAAGTCCTTACGCACATGTCCGTCGGTTACCCGCTTGGTGCCGTTCATCATGATTTCTGTTCCATAATAAAGCTGCGGAATACGGTTGACGGTAAGCAGCAAAGCCAAAGCCTGCTTCAGCGCCAGCGAGTCTTGACCGTCACCCAGGAAGCGGTCTGTGTCATGATTGTCGATAAACGCCATCACACTCGACGGGTTGGGATACAGATAATCGTAGCAGAACGAATTGTACAGACGGTTCATTCCCCTCCACCACGCGTCGGTGTTCTCATGTTTGGCTGAGTCGAGTTTCTCCTGGAACGAGAAGTCCATGACGGTCTTCAGGTAACTATTCGTCTCCGACAGCTTCGAGTCTTTCTGCCATGCAGCCGTATAAGCCGGTTCAGTCACCCATGTCTCACCCACCGTGTTGAAGTTAGGATATTCCTCATCCAGTTCCTTCATCCACTGAGCCATAGGCTCACGGAAGGCATACGGATATGTGTCCATACGGATACCGTCAATGCCAGCAGTCTCAATCCACCACTTTGAGTTCTGAATAAGGTAGCGCATCAGGTGCGTATTCTTCTGATTAAGGTCAGGCATGGTCGAAACAAACCATCCCTCCTGCGTCTCCTTCAAGTCAATCTTCGATGCGTATGGGTCGAGCACCGGTGTAAGCTTATAGCTGGTCTGCAGGAAATTAGTGCCACGCGGGTCACTGGAGCCATTCGACTGTTTGAGCCAGTCAGAGAGGTTCAGCCAGTCCTTCGATGGTGGGTCAGCAACCCAGGGGTGTTCAAAGCCACAGTGGTTGAAGATCATGTCCATCACGACCTTCAGGCCCTTAGCATGGCACTCGTCAATCAGTTTCCTATACTCTTCGTTCGTACCGAAGCGCGGATCCACCTTATAGTAGTCCGTACAGGCATATCCGTGGTAGGTGGAATAGGTCTCCATCATGTCAGGAGAATCGTTTTCAAGGATCGGCGTAAACCAGAGAGCCGTCACCCCTAACTCATTAAAGTAGTCCAGATGCTGGCGGAGTCCAGCCAAATCGCCACCGTGTCTGAGCGATGGAGCCGTACGGTCTTCCTTATACTGACGCATGCCCTTCACCTGCGGGTTATGGTTTGGCCCCTGTGCGAAGCGGTCAGGCATCAGCAGGTAAAGCACGTCGCTGATGTCAAAGCCTTTCCGTTTGTCACCACTCATCTCGCGGGCTTTCAGCTGATAATCCACTTTCTGCTTGTCAAAGCGAAGGGTCATCGTGCCGGGCTTGGCATCTTTCAGGTTCAGATAGACCAGCAGATAGTTGGGCGAGTCGAGCCTGACAATGCTGTCAACACGTACTCCGGCATAGTCCGTTGTCACATTCTCTACCTTGGCAATGTCCTTGCCATATACCATCAGCTGCAACGACGGATTCTTCATGCCCACGAACCAGTCAGAAGGCTCAATGCGGTCAATCTGCACTTTAGCTGCGTTTATTGTCATCACACACAATAATAAACAAGTTACAAAAATACTCCGTTTCATATCCTCTTAACATTTTAACATTTTAACCTTTTAATCGTGAACAATCAGCGCGGTCTGCGGACTAACTGTCAACTGAGCGCCCTCACTAATTCCAAGCCCAGCCTCGCTAATGACGCCATCACGGCAGACCACCGTATAACGGGCTGCAGGCACGTTAACCTGCTGCACCGCCTTTGTCGCATTCAGCACCACGATGATGTCGCGCCAGTCATCACGTCCGGCATAGTTCTTCAGCCTATAGGCCACCACTCCTTTGGGAGCATGGAGGAACTCCAGATGCTTACGTACCAAATCAGCGGAACCCAGACGGAAAGCAGGATGGTTCTTCCTCAGCGCAATAAGGTTTTTATAGTAGTTGAACACCTGCGGGAACTTCTGTTTGTTGGTCCAGTCTAACTGGTTGATGTTGTCCGGCGACTCAAACGAGTTGTGAACACCTTTCTTATCACGCAACAGCTCTTCGCCACTCAGCATGAAGGGCACACCCTGCGATGTGAACACCGCTGTCTGAGCCAGCAGGTCAAGACGAATGAGCTCTGCCTCCTGTTGAGCGCTGAGCGTGGAGCGTTCAGCGTTGAACACCGAAGCACACAGCCTGTCAACCAGGCACATGTCGTCGTGACAGCTGACGTAGCTAATCATCTGTGTCGGCTCTATAGCCCACGGTTCTTTCGAGTAGTTCACCTTCGTCATATCGACTTGCGGATGCTCAATGGCTCCCACGATGCCGAACTTCACGCTCTCTTCCATATCGGGCACTCCACCAAGGAATGCCGTCTTCTTATCGTTATCAAACGGACCACGCAGGGCATCGCGAATCTCATCGCTGAATGCAGCAATGCCAGGCATCTTTCCTACATTGGCCTTAATACCGAGCTGCTCGCCAGGCAGTCCGCACGAGCCTGCGCTCCAACCCTCACCATATATAAAGATGGTGGGGTCAATATCGTTCACGGCAGCCCTTATCTGGTTCATCGTCTCAATGTCGTGAACACCCATCAGGTCAAAGCGGAAGCCGTCAATGTGGTATTCGTTAATCCAATACTTCACGCTCTCTATCATGAACTTCCTCATCATCGGCTGCTCGCTGGCTGTCTCGTTGCCACAGCCAGAACCGTTGCTGTAGCTGCCGTCTGCGTTCTTGCGGTAGTAGTAGTCCGGATAGGTACGCTGGAAGTTTGAGTGGTCAATGTCGTAGGTGTGGTTATACACCACGTCGAGAATGACACGAATTCCTGCCTTGTGCAATGCCTGTACCATCTGCTTGAACTCACGGACGCGGCAGGTGGGGTCATATGGGTTCGTAGAGTAGCCACCCTCGGGCACATTATAGTTCACCGGGTCATAGCCCCAGTTATATTGCGGTTCAGCCAGGCGCGTCTCATCCACCGACCCATAGTCATAACTCGGCAGAATGTGAATGGCATTCACGCCCAGTTCTTTCAGGTGCTCAATGGCCCACGGCTCCGTCAATGCCAGGAACTTGCCTTTGTACTGTGCGTCAGTCCTATTGATAGAGAAGTCACGGTGATGCATCTCATATATAATAAGGTCAGCAGGCGACTTGGTCACAGGGTGCTCGTCACTCTCCCACCCTGCCGGGCTGACAGTCTTCCAGTCGATGATGGCACCACGGCGGCCGTTCACGCCGACAGCCTTGGCAAACACGCCTGGGCATTCACCGCGTCCCATGTCGAACGTATAGAACTTGCTCATCCAGTCACCCTTCACCGTAGCCGTCCAAAGGTTATCACCCGTCCGCTGCATCTTGACGCTCTTCAGCACCTTTTTGTTCTGGCCGTCCTGGTACAGGCGTACCAGCACCTTCTTCGCATCGTTAGGTGCAAACAACTTAAACGTGGTCTGTTCTGGCGTGTAGGTCACCTCGTCAAAGGCGAAATCCTGTGCGTTCATGACTGTTGTCATCATTAGTAGTGCAATAGCTATTACAATTCTTTTCATAAGTTTTAGGTTTTTCTGCTTACAAAGATAGCACAAACTGCGCAAACCACAAAACAAATTCACTAATTTTAATGGTCACCCTGCATAATCGTTTGCATAGAAGGTCTTTATACGGTCCACATACTGCTCGCCAACCTTACGGCCCAAGTCATATACAAGCTGCATCTGGGCTGCATCATGCGATGTATGGCCAATGGGAATCTTCCCTTCCGGGCGTATCACCAGGCAACGGCCTTCCCTCTCTGCCTTCGCCACGAACTCCAGCTGACGGTTGTACATGTCGTGCCGGCGGTTCATGGCCGCAATCATCTGGGGGTACTTACGCATGACTATCCGCATCAGCGGCACCAGCCGGCTATGCTGCTTCCGGTAGCCTAACGGCTGCGTCAGAATAACCACATTACGATTGTAGCCCAAAGACTCGAAATACTCCAAAGGAATAGAGTCGCTCACGCCACCGTCCAAGAGGTGCCAGCCGTCAACGCTGACGGCCTTTGACACCAGCGGCATCGATGCCGAGGCACGAATCCACTCGTAGGTATCATAGTCAGCACGCATCAATCGCTGATACACCGTCTTGCCCGTCAGCACGTCGGTACACACCACATAGAACTCCATGGGGTTCTGGTCAAAGACATCATCGTCAAACACGTCAAGCTCCTTCGGCACCGTGTGGTAGGCAAACCGCGCATTGAAGTAGTCGCCCGTCTTCCATAGAGACTGCCAGCCGCTGTAACGCTTGTCCTTGGCAAAGCGCATGTTATAACGGATAGCCCGCCCCACCTGCCGCGACTTATAGTTACAGCCGAAGGCCGCACCAGCCGACACGCCAATAAGCCCGTCGGGCTCAATGCCCGCCTGCATCATCACGTCGAGCACGCCGGCCGTCCACAGCCCGCGCATCGCTCCACCTTCTAATACTAATCCTTTTTTCATTCTTCGCTAACGCTTCCAGGTAAATACTGCTGTTTAAACCACAAGCAAAAGACCGGATCAACAAACTGATACCCCCTTTGGGCATCATACTCTACGATGTCTTTCTCAACCAACGTTTTCTTGTTACGGGCAATAGTCTGAGAGCCGCCCAGCCCGTAACGCTCCACCGTCAGTTTGGCACTCAGCTGCTCTTCGCTATTAGCAATAGCTATCAACATGCCTACCTGCGAAGGAGCCAAAGTGTTGATGTCAGTCTCAAACTGTGGCGCATTGGTGTCAATAAGCGTCTGAACCTGTCTTTCAAATATCTCGTTTGTTGCTTCAGTAAGCGTGTCTGACCAAACAAAGAAACTCAGCTGCTGCACATACCACGGATGGCACTCTACGGTATCACAGATTCTTTCTGCCAGCACCGTGTCAATATGCTTGCCCGTTTTATGAAATGCATCCTGAATATAAGGTATCCAATGAACCTTTGCAATCTTTTTCAGGTATAACACCTGCCCAAACCGATAAAAAGGATTGGCCGCATTATTGAAGATGTCCATCATCATGTGGCGTTTGCTGCCATACAGACAATAGTTCACGTGCTGGTGGTGCTGCCAAACAGAACGCATCGTTGCCTCCATACGGCTCCATTCTGGCAGACGTGCCAACTGCTGGAACTCATCAATACAGACAATAACATGCAGTCCTCTGCGGACAGCCAGCTGTTCTGGCAGATTCAGAATATCCTCTCCCCTCTTCTCAATGGGCTTATAACTCAAATCCACCTCAATCGCATTCAGAGGGTCACTCTTTAAGGTAATACTCGGAGTAAAGGCCTGAATGTAGTCCTTTACCAATTCTATGCCTTTTTCGAGTGATGATGACAGACCCCGGACTATTGCCGAAGCGTATGCGTTATAGAAATCCTTTTCACTATGCACCTTGAAAGCATCTACAAAGCAAAACCGAACGGTTTTGTCTTCTTCCGCCATTTCTTGCATGGTCTTTTTAACCAGCGACGACTTCCCCCATCTTCTGGGAGAAATCAGCATGACATTGATGCCGTTTCCCAAAAAGTTCTTAAGCTGACGACGGTCCTCATCCCTGTCAATAAAGTTTTCGTTCTCAGCCAAATAGCCATATACAAAAGGTCTGTTCATTCCATCATAATATTTCGTTACCGATGCAAATATAAAAAATATCAACCAAGGTTGACTCAACCTTGGTTGATATTTATGGAGATTTAACGATTCCTCATGCAACAGCATTAACAATAAAACGCCCCCAATCCACCTAAAGAGTTGTTTTTGGCGAAAATATTTGGTTTTGTTGCATTTTTCTTTTAATTTTGCAGCTCATTTGATAATAACACATCTAAAAAACTGATAATTAAAAAAATGAACAAACATGTAACTTTGTTTTCCGCTTTCCTGACTGTTATTGGAACTGTAATGGCAGCAGGTGGTGACGGCGACATCTTAAAAAGCAAGGTTGAGACACAGACCTCAACAGTTCAGCAATCTCCACAGGCACTCCACATCGCTTATCGCCCAACATTCAAACCCGCGACATGGCATCCTCTCCAAGCTGCGGCTAACGGACTGACTGCTGACTTCAGTATTCTGGGTGGAACATCACAGGTAGAAGTATGGAGTGAAAACTTCGATACAGACTTGAGCCAATGGACCATCAATAACGAAGTAAACAGCGGTTGGGGGCCTGTCACCGTAGAATTGGCGTCTTCCAGCAACAAGAGAGAGGCCTTTTCCGTCTATGACGAGAACGATGTCACGTCGCTACATATTGATGGCGACTACCGCGTCAGCAAGCGTAACACCGCTTACGTGACCAGCGGCAGTATTCAAGTACCCGCCAATGCGCAGTTCCATGCTTACGTAGGTTACACGGAATGGGAGGAATGCGGCCTTTACATCTCGGTTTCCACCGACGACTTTGAGACACAGACAGAACTGTGGAACAGTAAGAACTCTACTATTAGCAACTGGGCCTGGCACAAGATTGATGCAGACCTGAGTGCTTTTGCCGGCCAGACCATCAAAGTGCGTTTCACCTATGGCGAGGGCACCAAGAGCAACTACGGCATTGGTGGCTATCTTGGCGACTTCTATGTTGACGGTGTGTCCATTACTGGCGTGACAAGCGTGGAAAGCATCACCGTTACTACTGGCGAGGAGATTAACTTCGTTGACTTATCGGCAGGCACACCCACCTCATGGCAATGGTCTTTCCCTGGTGCTACTCCTGCAACATCAACAGAACAGAACCCCACAGTCATATACGAACACCCGGGAACTTATGACGTGACACTTACCGTAACCGATGCAGAAGGCTCCGATGTAGTCACCAAGACATCATTTGTCACAGTAGAAGGTGTTGGCCCTGTAGCAGGCGTAGAATGGCCCTGTGATTTCCGCGACCTCACCACTCGTCTGCGTATGGTGGCTCCATTTGCCCCTGTTACCTACCGCGATGCTTCAACAGGTTTCCCGACTGCATTCTCTTGGACCTTCCTTTCTGAATATGACAACACGGGTGGCATTATCACGCCTACCGTCTATACAGATAAAGACCAGACTTACCAGCACGAGAAGCTGAACAAATATTTTGTCACTCACATTGCCCAGAATGAGACTGGCTATGACTATGTCGATGACCAAGTTCAGGTTCAGTTCGAAGGCATGGTAACCAACTTCCAACCCGAAGACGGCTATCAGACCAACTTTGTGGATGGTGACCTCACGCTTCCCGGAGCCAATAAGATGGGCATCACGGCTTGGGCCGAGAAGATTTCCAAGCCTGCAGCCCCCGTTGTAATGAATGCGCTTTACGTCAACTTCACCAAGGCATCGGCCGAGGAACTGACAGACCAGATTGCCAGCGTCAGCTTCTATCTCTACACCAGCGACAACGGCATGCCCGGCGAGCCTATTGACCTGCTTGACTCATGGACTCTCTCGGAACTGAACTACGCCATGACCACCAACAACGGCATTGTGACAATAGAGCTCAGCCATCCGTACGTATTGGAAGATGAAGTATTCATTGTCATCGACGGTATTCCAGAAAAGAACGACAACCTGGAGTGTGCTATCGCTATGGCTCCCATGCGCAGCTTTGGCAACACAGCCTTTATGTGCCGCAATGGTGTTTGGCGTCCCTTTACCGGCTACTTCCAGGCTGCCCCTGGTGGACAGACTTCTTTGGCCGTTTTCCCTGTTTTCACTTATTCCGTACTGGTACCTGCCAATGTTGACGACGAAAACCGTGTTACGCTCGCTGACGACCTCCTTGAGGTGGGAGCACAGGCTGGCACAGCAGAAAAGACCGTCTTTGCTAACCGTGGTGTGCAGTATGTTGGCAGCAATGCCGCATGGTGCCGTCTGACGGGTGAGCCTGGTGACGAGACTGTTGATGTTCTCCATATTGAATACGACGCCCTGCCCGAAGGTGTTACCAGTCGCGAGGCCATCATTACTGTAACCGATGCCGATGCCGTTTCCACCCTCAATATACATGTCGTACAAAGCGGAACCGCAACAGGTATTAAGGAAATGAGAAATGAGTATGGAGAAATGAGTGATGCCATCTTCACGCTTGATGGCCGCCGTGTCGTTGACGGTCAAATGTCCAAGGGCATTTACATCAAGAATGGCCGCAAAGTCGTTATCAAATAAATAATTCTATAATAAAGACATGAAAAAACAAGTTTCTTTCCTATTACTGACAGCATGCAGCATGCTGTCAGTTAATGCATGGGCAGCCGACTACGTGCCAAAGATAATTGCCGGCGTGGTGAAGGCCGACTCATGGACCATGAACAACAACCACACAGGTATCTATCAGTTAGAGGTCAAGGCTGATGGTTCGCTCACGCAGCTGAACGAAGGTGACGATGTGTATCTGGCCCCGTTGGGCGGTGCCGTCTATACTGACGGAACCATGCACGGCATTCATTTCCGCACTACTGACGACCCCTACACCGGCGGCACCAGCTACACCATCTACCATGTAGCCTACGACATGCAGACCTGGCAGCGCACATTAGGCATTGCCATGAGCGACACCTACGCCAACCTGATTTCCAGCTGCGGCATAGCCCATGACCCGGAGACTGGTCTGGACTTCGGCATCTTCTATAACTTCAACCTCAACATGGAGGTGTTAGGACGCCGACTGGCCACCATCGACTTCTCTAAGGACCGCCCCTCCAAGAGCATCATCGACGACGTGATGACCCCTTTTGCCGCCATTGCTTTCAGCCCTGACGGTCTGCTCTATGGTGTCGGACAGGACGGCTACCTCTACATCATCGACAAGACCGACGCTACGCTCTACCCGCTGGGTGACCTGGGCATCAGCGACATCTCTACCTATCCCAGTTCCATGACCTTCGACCCACGTACGAAGAAGCTCTACTGGAGCTACGTCACCAAGACGATGAAGAGCGTTCTCTACGAGATTGACTACAACCTGCTCTCCGTATCGGCTACAAAGGTGATGGACGTACCCGACAATGCCTTCCTGGTCAACCTCTACATTGCCCCCACCACCGACGGCGCTCCTGCTGCCGCTACTGATCTGGCACTTGTCTTTGAGGGTGAACAGACCACGGGCACCGTGTCCTTCACCATGCCGACTACCACACAGGACAATGAGCCGCTGACCGGTCAGCTGACCTATACCATCCTTGCCAACGGCACCCAGATAGCCACAGGCACAGCCGAAGCTGGCGCTGCCGTCAATGCTGAGGTTACAGTCCCCACCAGTGGTGAGACGGAAATCAGCGTTGTCATCAGCAACGAAAGCGGCGAGAGCCCTGCCTTGAGGACTTCACAGTACATCGGCTTCGACACCCCGTTGGCTGCCACCAACGTACAGCTGAGTTTTGACAACACAACCGGCATGGCCACGCTTACATGGACTGCACCTACAGAAGGTACGCATGGCATGACGCTGACACCTGCCAACCTGACTTATAACGTGGTTCGCCAGCCTGCTGGCGTCACCGTAGCCACTGGCATCAGCGACTGCACATTCAGCGAAAGCCTGACTGCCACAGGCGACCTGACCAGCTACTACTACGAGGTGACCGTCCTCAACGGCGAACTGACCAGCGAGGCTGCAGCTTCTAACACCATCGTTCTGGGCGATGCCCTCACCCTGCCGTTCTACGAGGACTTCACCACCGATGCCGGCTTCAACCGCTTTACCGTTATCGACAGCAACGCCGACGGCAAGACGTGGACACGCTTCCATAAGTACTATCAGTACTCTGGCACAACGGTTGACTGTGCCAGCATCACGGCAGGCTACAGCTCAGCCGATGACGACTGGTTGCTCACGCCTCAGCTCCAGATAGCAGCAGGAACAGCATGCAACCTCACCTTCTATGCTCACAAGGCATACGCTTCCGTCAACTATAACCAGTATGTGGAAGTATGGTACGGACAGGGTGACGACATCACCACCTATACCAAGCTGGATGATGCACAAATCTTTGACGTCAACGACCAGAGGTTCTCTTACAACTTCACCATTACTGCCAACGGTCTCTATCGTGTTGCCCTTCACGCCATCAGTCCTGCCGGCTCTGACCAGTTGCTGCTCAACAGCATCAGCATCACGGGTCAGCAGACGACGGGCATTAAGGAAATGAGAAATGAGGAAACAGAAAAGAGCGATGCCGTCTTTACCCTTGACGGCCGCCGCATTACCACCGGTCACCCCTCCAAGGGCCTCTACATCAAGAACGGTCACAAGGTCGTGATTAAGTGAGAATAAAGCATGAGCTTGAAACTATCAAGCACCACCTGCTAAAAATTAATGGGCTGCGCAATTGCTGCACAGCCCATTTTCATTATTGTTAACTTCAGTCTTTCGACTTACCAGTCTTCCTCGTCTTCCTCGTCCCACACACTATGGTGACGGGGAGCACTAAAGGAACCATTATACTCTTCATCTGTCGGTGTTACTGTTTGATCGTCTTTCGTTTGATCAAGCTTTGATACGGCAAGCATGCCCATGGTCTGAACAGCAAACACATCCATGAGAGGTGAACTATATTTCTTTTTCATATCCTTTTCAATTATTTAATTACAACTTTCTTGCCATTGATGATATATACACCCTTCGTCGGAGTATCAACGGGCTGACCCTGCAGGTTGTAAGCACCCTTTAGGATTTGCTCTGCCTCAATACCGCGAATGTAAGTGGTCTCACCATTCTCGTCGGTGAAGCTCAGCGTGGGAGCCGGAGCATCAGCAGGCAGTTCGAAGTAACCACGGAAGCCTGGCATCGTTGCGTTAGCACCACCCTTACGAATCTTACCGTCAGGTGTCACACCATACTTACCTGCCAAGGTGCCTTCTGCCATCGGGGTGAAGGTTCCCTGGAACTTGGCACCACTATATTCATCATACTTTTCAGTAGTAAAGCTTACATACGTCAGGATATAGCCGGGCTCTTCAATGGTCGGAACATTCTCGCAATATACGATATAAGGATAACCTGCAGATCGGCGACTTGCTTCACGGAATCCTAACTCTCCATTCTTATATTGATAGAATTCGTAAGCCTTCCAACCCTCACCAAAGAGTGCGGTTAAATCGGCATCGATTAATGCAAACGGCATACAAATGGTATTCCATCCTTGTTTTGCAGTATATTTCACAACAACCTTGTCCTGATAACCACCAGTAGGAAGGTCTTCTTCGGGTGCAATATTTTCATCAAGCACGATAGCAGCCTTTGTTGTGATGGCCACCTTGTCGCTGGTCAACTCGATATTATCATTGGAAACAACAATGTAAGCATCGCCTTCTACTAAATCGTTGAAGCGGACAGTAATAACAAAATCCTTTTCACCACCGGCAGGAACAGTTCCTGTTACGGCCTCACCATACTGCACATCGCCAACAAAGAATTTAGCAGTCAGTTCTTCGTCCTTGCCTACCATTTCCTTTACGGTTACAGATACATTGTAATCTCCATACTGGTAGAATGTACTGCGGATATTGGTTGTACTAATTACTGCATCATGGTCTTTCGGGGCAAGCTTGAAGCCGTTGAAGTTATCAACACCCTCACGTGCGTAAGATGAAGTGAAGCGTAGATAATAGTAACCATCCGCAGGTGCAGTAAAGCTCATGTCGAGTTTTGCACCAGACGTATAACCGTTGTCCTGAGGCAGATAATAGTTTTCCTTACCGCTGGTAGTACTCAACGTTAGACCGTCTATTTCAACGACCTTCCACGTTGCCCTCTCATCATCAGAATACTCAACCTTTATACCTTCATCCTTATAGTCACAGTTAGCCTCCCATGTAAGGGTCTGGCCAGCCGTTGCTTGCAGGCGTGGTGTAACAAGCGTTGCTCCCTTTTCCGAGGCTATTGCATATTTAGTACTATTTGTACTTGTTGCCCAACCACTATAAGTGCCAACTGTGAATTTATTAGCATCCCAACCAGCGGGTAATTCTGAACCTGTTACATCTTCGAAGTCCTCGTCCCATGCATTGGGATCAGTAGCCTTTGCAGAAGCGGCGATAGTCACAGCAAGTGCTTCATTGTAAGTTGGAGTTACTGTAATGTTGCCAGCGAAGTTGCCATAGCGGCCCTCAGTGTAGTTGAAGGTTACGGTGAAGTCTGCCGTTTCGCCGGCAGCTATGTTCAGTTGTTCAGGAGCTACGGTGAATGCATCATTGTCAGAAGCAATATTCACTGTCAGCGTACCTGTACCAGCATTCTTAACGGTATAAGTCTTTTTTGCACTTGCAGTCACTTTACCAAAGGAAGCGGCACCAGTAGTTACCATTTCCATAACAGGAGCATTCTGGTCAAGGTGGAAACCGTTGACGGCATTCATTACGATACCATCACCATCAAAGCGAATCTTGTAGCTACCTGCTGCAAGTCCTTCAATAAAGAACACCTTGAACTGATCGCTCAAGTCTGTATTGGCAATGGTCTTAAGCAACGTGAAATCACCTCCATCCTTAGATATATAAATTGGTAACGTGCAAGCCCATGTATTGTACTTCTTTATTTCAATAGCCATCTTCTCACCTTCTTTAACGGTCAATGCTGGAGTTATGAGGCGTGCATTCTTATTAGAACCTGTTGCGATAGCGTTACCAAATGTCCATTCATAGTTAGAATAAGTGCTTCCGCTCTCCATCGTCCAACCATCAGGCAGCGCATTGCCGCTGAAGTCCTCATAGAACAATTCTGTATCTGCCACATAACCGCTTACGTTGAAGGTTACAGACTCCTGGTTAGGAGCAGCAATGGTAATCGTACCTTCCTGACCCTGGCCCTTCGTAGCAGCAGACATGGTAACAGTAACAGTTGCCATAGCATCAGGCTCTACAGAAGCAGGAATGTCGCTGATAGTAAAGGCAGTATTGTCTGAAGTAACTTCAATGCCCGTCAGCGCAGACTTTCCTGTGTTGGCAATCGTAAATGTGGTAGTAGCATCAGCAGCAATCATGCCAAAGACGTAATCGCTGGCTGTTACCTTCATCACAGGCTCGGTAGAAAGCTCACCACCGTAAATATCGTCAAGAGCTATACCAGCAGCCACAAAGCGAATCTGCTTGGTTGTTGCCGGAATCGTAACTTCCTTCTCTGCCCATTCTGTAGTTAAAGCAGCATCAGCAAATGTACCACCGTCAACGGCCTTCCAAGTTGAGCCATCAGTAGTGTAGTCAACTCGCAGATAGCCAAGGTAGGTAGAATAAGTAACTTCCTTCTTAACCTTAAATATCAGTTTTTCGCCCTCTGTAAACTTCATCAAAGGTGACACCAATGAGTGATAATAATAATCTACATAGCCCGCTGATGAGGAAGTACTCTTATACCAAGCATACCCATTTGAGAAATCCCATACGTAAGATGAAGCTGAACTACCTGTCGTGTAACTGCCGATACCCGCAGTTGTCCAGTCACCAGTAGCGTCTCCTGTAGGAAGCGCATTGCCAGAGAAATCAATAAACACCTTGTTGGGGTCTTTAATAGTGCAACTTAAATTAAGCGTAATGGCATCAACACCCGTTGCAGTTGGAGTAAACGTAATTGTTCCGTTGGCTGTTGCGTCAGGAGCTGCAATAGTAACCGTCTCTGTTCCTTTATTTGCAGCAATGGTTACCTGAGTCTTGTCTGCTGTAAAACCACCTGTTGTAGAAATATTGACAGTTACATCCTCTGTGCCAGGATTAACTAATGTAAGAGTCTGTGTGGCTTTTGGATTCACCATACCAAATGCCAAAGTTTCTCCATCCTTATAGTTCTGAACCTTTAGTGCAGGACCATCAGCAGCAGACTCATAGGTAAAGGTCGTCTTGGGCCTAAAGTTTGCAACGGTATTCTTAGAGTTATAATAATACCATGAGCCATTTGTTACCGTCTCTCCATAAAAGGAATTACTTTCGTAACCACCTGTTGACGTCATGTATATACCGACAAGAAGATTACCGCCATTATAAGTATAAGGCTCATTAAAAGAAATAATCACATCCTTCCCCGATGGAGTTATAGCTCCTTCATATATGACAGTTGCTCCCTCATCACCAAAAGCAGTTGCTGTTGACGAATAGTAACCCGTAGTTACAGTAAAATCTGTTTCAGAAATTTCTTTTATGAACACCTTGTACTTAGCAGTCCATTTAGTTGCTACTGCAGATGAAGAAAGGTAAAACTGCATAGCCGTTACGTCAGCTCCATCCATTCCCTCAAGCATCGAAGAAGGAATAATGAACTCGCTCTTCTGACCTTGTGTGTCACCATAATAGGGACGCATAGGAACATTCTCATTCGTCGTTGTCCCGTCATACACCGTCAGCGTTTCTTGTGCGCTGACCGGACTCGTCATCCCTGCAAACAACGCAAGGAGCGCGGAAAGCGTCATCATCAGCTTTCTTTTTCTTAAAGTCAATAGTTTTTTCATAAATGTTATTGTTTTTGTTGTTAATGAAATACTTTTTGAGGACACTTTTGAGATAAAGTGCCACTTTTGAGTTCTTTTAAAGATGCAAAATTAAACTATTTGGTTCAATTTCCCAAATATATTTTCATTTTTCTTACATTTCACTGCCTTTTTGCCACCTTTTGCTTCCTTTTTGCTACGGTTAACAAGGAAGAAAGAAGTGCCACTTTGGTTACGGAGAAGTGCTACTTTGGTTACGGAGAAGTGCCGTTTCTCTACCGGAAAAGTGCCGTTTTGCTATGCTAAATATGCCACTTACGTTTCTAAGTGGCATACTTTCATGTCGCAAACATGTCGTTTGCGGGAAGCCGCTTCCTGTCGTGTGAAAGTTTTGAACGAAATTGGGTCAACACCTACCTCAATATGTCTGAAACCCCGATGCACACAGCGTTTCAGACACGGTAGGTGTTGTCCAAACACCTACCTATGACCTACCTAACACCTACCTTCGAGAAATTAGAAATTAGAAATGAGAAATGAGAAATGTACTGGTGCCGACTCTCAAATTTCTCATTTCTCATTTCTCATTCCTCATTCCGAACGAAGTGAGGTCACTGGTAGGTGTTAGGTAGGTGTTTCAGCAACACCTACCACACCTCAAACGCTGTGTGCATCGGGGTTTCAGCGCGTCAGAGGTAGGTGGTAGGTGTTTTTGCGTGTTTTCTTATTTTTTCCTTACTTCGCCATGAGCGAGACGGCGAAGCCACCGCCGGGAGCTTCGTGCAGCTTCAGCGTGTCACCCTTCTTGACCGTCTTCTTGGTGATGGTGTAGGCCTGCGGGTTCTTCTCGTAGTGGGCGTCCTTGGCGTCAGCGTAGATGGTGCACTCGTACTTACGGCCCTTGTCGAGGAAGTCGAGCTTCACCACAGCGTCGTGGCCGTTCTCGTCGCACTTGCCACCAACGAACCAGTTGTCGGTGCCCTTGGCCTTACGGGCTACGGTGATGTAGTCAGCCGGCTCTGCCTCAAGGTAGATGGACTCGTCCCAGTCGCATGCCACGTCGCGAATGAACTGGAAGGCATCGTCGAACTGCTCGTAGTGCTCAGGCAGGTCGGCCGCCATCTGCAAGGGCGAATACATGGTGAGGTAAAGGGCCAGCGAGCCGCAGATGGTGATGCGTGCCCACGAGGGGTTGTCGCTCCAGGTGTTCAGCTTGGTGACGAAGATGCCCGGCGTATAGTCCATCGGGCCGCCCTGCAAGCGCGTAAACGGCAGGATGCAGGTGTGGTCAGGCCGTGAGCCGCCGAAGGCCTCGTACTCTGTGCCACGGGCCGACTCACCGCCCACGAGGTTCGGATAAGTGCGGCAGAGGCCGGTGGGTCGCGTTGCCTCGTGCGAGTTCACCATAACGTGGTGCTTGGCAGCCTCCTTGATGACGTAGAGGTAGTGGTTGTTCATGGACTGCGAGTAGTGATGGTCGCCACGGGGAATAATGTCACCCACGTAGCCCGTCTTCACGGCATCGTAGCCGTACTTGTTCATCAGCTCGTAGGCCTCCTTGATGTGACGCTCGTAGTTCTGCGTGCTCGATGATGTCTCATGGTGCATCAGCAGCTTAACGCCCTTGGCGTGTGCATAGTCGTTGAGCATCTGGATGTCGAAGTCAGGATAAGGCGTGACGAAGTCAAACACGTCGCGCTTCCACATGTTGGCCCAGTCTTCCCATCCAACGTTCCAGCCCTCGACGAGCACCTCGTCGAGTCCGTTCTTGGCCGCAAAGTCTATGTAACGCTTCACCTTCTCGTTGTTAGCAGCATGACGGCCGTTGGGCTTCACGCTTTTCCAGTCTATCTGGTCGAGCTTGATGCTGGGGAAGTCGTTGGTGTAGTTCCATGAGGACTTGCCCACAATCATTTCCCACCACACGCCGCAGTACTTCACGGGGTGAATCCATGAGGTATCGTCGAGGGCACAGGGCTCGTTGAGGTTGAGAATGAGGTTACTGGAGAGCATGTCGCGTGCATCGTCGCTGACCATGATGGTACGCCAGGGCGTGTTACACGGCGTCTGCATGGCCCCCTTGAGGCCCGTAGCGTCGGGCGTCAGATGGCTGACAAAGGTGAAGGGCTCAGGAATGCCGTAAGCCGATGGCTCAGGATTTGGCGTATAGCGGTTGCTGCTGCCGTCGAGTTCGGTGGTGAGTGCCGTGGTCTTGGCGTCAACGAGTTCCAGGTGCATCGTGGCATAGTCCAGACAGGCAGCCTCGTGAATGTTGATGTAAAGGCCGTCGTCGGTCTTCATCTGCAGCGAGGTCTGCACACCCGTTGGCGAGAAGACGGCCACCGAGGAGTTGCCCCAGTTGACGGCGTTATTGAACTGAGTGCGAATCTCCGAGAGACGCGTCTGCTGCGTCTCCTGTTCCTGAGTGTCATAGTCGCCGGGCAGCCACCATGCGGTATGGTCGCCCGTCATGGCAAACTCCGTGCGCTCCTCCTTAATAAGGAAATAGCTGAGCGAGGGCTGCTGCGGAAACTCGTAACGGAAGCCGATGCCGTCGTCATAGACACGGAAGCGCAGCACCATGACGCGCAGATGGACCATGGGCCGCTCGTGGATGTTAGGGTCACCACGCCCGGTTCGCGGCATCATGAACTCCTTATGGAGCGTAACACAGAGCTCGTTGTAGTGGTTACGAATGTTACGGTTCTCACCCCATACGGGCTGCCACGTCTCGTCGAACGTCGAGGTGGTCTCCTCAGCGATGATGAACCCGTCCATGAGGTCTTGCTCTCTGTCGCCGAGGGTGGCGTGCTTATCCTTGGCCAGCTCGAAGCCTAAGTGCGAGGGGCGTACCACCTCGCGTCCCTTATAGGTGAGCGAGTAAGTGGGCCGGCCGCCTTCCACGTCAAAGGTCAGCACCATGTTGCCGTTAGGCGACGAAACGGTGGTGGCAAAGAGTGTAAGGGGCAGCCAAGCCAATAAAAGCAATTCAATTCTCTTTATCATCTTTATTTTGTTTTGGGTTATTATGGGGCCTAAAGGAAACTATCGTCTGCCGCTCTGGGTAATCAGCTCCTTAACGGTCTCGTTGAACTCGTCGGCCTGTAGGAGCTGCTCGATGGTGAGGTGCATGCGGTAGCGCCAGTAGTGGCGCGGATTGGCCGGAATGTTGATGCGCTCTGCGTTCGGGTCGGGCAGACGCAGCTTCTCGTCGATGGAGAGCCAGTCCTGCAGCGAGAGCAGACAGAGCATGGAGGGCGACGTGAGCTGACGGCTGACTATATCCTTGGCCAGCCAACCGGGCAGCGGATGGGGTGCCGCACCGCTTCTGCGCAACGGAATGTTGTAGTAGGCCTGCGTCTGCTCCATGTCCTCGTCCCACCACTGGCGCAGAGTGGCCATGTCGTGGGTAGAGAAGGTGCATACGCTGCGGTAGGGATTGTGCGACAGCTTGCCAAAGCGGATGCTGGGGTCTTTCGGCATGGTCTGTATTTCGAGCGACAGGATGCGCAACTCGTTCATGACCCAGGGCACGCAGTCGGGCACCATGCCGAGGTCCTCGGCACAGACGAGCATACGGGTGGCCTGCGTCAGGCGCGGCAGCTTCTTCATGGCCTCATGATACCAGAACTGGTTGTTACGACGGTAGAAGTAGTCGTTGTAGAGGCGGTTGAAGTTATACTTGTCGCTGTCGAAAAGGGTCTCGTAGATAAAGTCGTTCTGCACGCCAATGCGCGGATGGAACTTCTTTGCGTCCTTACGGTCGGGCACGAAGAGCACGTCGCTGATGAGTGAGTAGAGACCGTCACGCAGGTTGTTGAGCGCCTCCTGTTCGGCGGCAGCCGACTCTCCACTCTCCACTCTCAACTCTCCACTCTTAGCCTTCCACCACTGCTCCACCTTACGCTGGGTGTCGAACTCGGGCTTCATCTGCCAGAGGTCGTCGTGCTTCGGGGTGAGGAAGGTGTCCTTCACGTACTGGGCACGGTCGCCGAAGACACGCTCCAGCGTCCAGTCGGCTATGAACGGGGTGGTGAACAGGTCCTCCTGCCACTGCAGGCCATAGGCCTCCACCTCAGCAGGCGTCATGCCTAATGCCGGCGAGAACTGGCCCAGCAGTCCGTGGACGGCGTTGATAGGAATCTCCCAGATGCGGAAGAAGCCGAGCACGTGGTCAATACGGTAGGCATCGAAGTACTCAGCCATCTTACGGAAGCGGCGCACCCACCACTGACAGCCGTCCTCCAGCATAGCGTCCCAGTTGTAGGTGGGGAAGCCCCAATTCTGACCGTTTACTGAGAAGGCATCGGGCGGCGCACCGGCCTGGCCGTTCAGGTTGAAGTACTTAGGTTCCACCCAGGCCTCAACACCGTCACGCGAGATGCCGATGGGTATGTCACCCTTCAGGATGACACGATGCTGACGGGCATATTCGTGGGCGCCACGCATCTGGGCATCCAGATTGAACTGCACATAGCACCAGAAGTCAACAACCTTCTGGTCGGGCTTGGGCAGTTTCTTCGGCCACTCTGAGAAGACCGCCGTACCATAGAGGTCGCGATAATAGCTGAACTCTGCGTAGGGCTCGAGCCACTCCTTATTGTTCTCATAGAAATCCTTATAGGCCTTCTTGCGCTTCACCGATGCCCACTCCTGCTTGAAGAGGTCATGCAGATATGCCATCTTGGCCTCGTTGACACGCTCATAGTCAATCTGCGTCAGGGCGTTCAGCTCCTTACGCAGCTCTTCGTACTTAGTCTTCAGCGCTTCGTCTTTCAGCTCAGGCAGCTGGCGCAGGTCGGTGTATTGCGGATGAAGTGCAAAGATGCTGATGGAGTTATAGGGATAGGAGTCCTGCCATGTGTGGGTGATGTTGGTATCGTTGATGGGCAGCACCTGCAGCACACGCTGGCAGGTCTTGTCGGCCCAGTCAATCATCAGCTTCAGATCGCCGAAGTCGCCCACGCCGAAGCTTCCTTCACTACGCAAAGAGAAAATGGGGATAACGGTGCCAGCACCCTTCCAGGCGTGAATGGGGAACCAGGCCTGCGACAGTTCATAGACCACCACCTCGCCCGTTGCTATTTCGGTCAGCTGGATGCTGCGGTTCTCGCCCGTTTCCCAAATAGGTGTGAAGTCCTGTTCGCTATCAACCACGATGAACTTAAACTCGAAGCGGTCGGGCAGCAGCGAGGCATCGAGGCTGATGGCCCACTCGTTACATTCGTGCTCCTTCATCTCTACGGCACGCTTGGGGTCCCAGCCACCTATGCAGTCAGGCTCACCCACAACGGCCAGGCGCTCGTCGGAACGCAACTGCGGGGCACGCACCTTCAGACGTACGGTATGGGCAAACTCGGTGGGCGTGCTCAAGTGGCGCTCACGAGCCCGAACGCAGTCGGTAAAGGCAGAGCTGTACATAAAGGAGTCCTCGGGAATATCAATCCAATGATCATAGACCGTATAGCGGGCACCCTTTACTGCAGCAAACTCCAGGCGGTGGGGCTCCATGAGCCACTCGTGGCGCACTTCATCTTCGCCACGCACCACACTATAGTAATAATCAATAAACGTTCCGGACTTAACCGGCATGTTCATGTCGAGCGTCCAATGCAAGCCGTCGAGCGTAATCATGTTATGCTGATCAGCTTTACCGTTCTCACCATTCGAGAGAATGTTCAACACCAGGTCTTCACCAAAAACGGTCTGGTAGGAAAGGTTAAATTGTAACTTCATAGGAATAGAGTTTTAGTTCTGCCGTCAAAATTACAAAATTATTCAATCCGTTACACCCTAACTTTGAATTTATTAAAAAAGAAAGGATGCAAACGTTTGCATCCTTTACCTTATTATATATAGTTCGAGGTACGAGGTTCGAGGTACGAGGTACGAGGTTCGAGGTACGTGGTACGTGGTACGGATTACTTCTGCTTGTCGCGGATAATGAAGACACAAGCCGAGCCGACGAGCAAGAGCACGCCTGCCACTATCATCATGGAGTACTGATGACTGCCTACGGCATGCAGGATAAGGCCACCAACAAGTGCTGCCACAATCTGCGGCACACAGATGGTACCGTTGAACAAGCCGAGATAGGCACCCATGTGACCGTAACCCTGCAGGGCATTGGTGACAAAGGTGAACGGCATGGCCAGCATGGCAGCCCAGGCACAGCCAATGAGCACGAACGGCAGGAAGAGCACATACTGGTCGGTAATGAACGGCACCATAGCGAAGCCGATGCCTCCCAACACAAGACTCAGCGAATAAGCCAGCTTGGTATTCTTGAACTGCGGCAGAATGGCTGCCCAGACAACACTACCTACAGCCTGAACGGCAAAAAGCACGCCCACCCAGTTACCGGCATCCTGGAAGGCTTTGCTGGTGGTGTCGGTAGAGTTCCAGACGGTCTCTGCCACCGTACCAGTGGTGTAGGTCCACATATAAAGGAATGCTGACCAGCAGAAAAACTGCACGAGTCCTACCTTCCAGAAGGTGGACGGGGCATTCTTCAGAAGTACGAACCAGTTGCCAGAGCCCTCTGACTGCTCTGAGCTCTCCGAGGCACCATTATATTCCTCATACTCCTGCGGATTCCACTCCTTCACCTTGGCGGTGGTGTAGATGACACAAAGTATCAGAATGGCAGCGCCAATATAGAACGACCAGATAACGGAGTCGGGCACTATTCCCTTAGGTGCCTCGTTGGCAATGCCCAACAACGTGAAGAAGATGGGGAACAGGTAACCCACCACGCTACCGGCGTTGCACAGGAACGACTGGATGCTGTAAGCCTTTGCCTTCTGCTTCTCATTGACCATGTCGCCCACCAGCATCTTGAACGGCTGCATGGCCATGTTGATACTGGTATCGAGGAACATCAGTGCACACAGGCCAAAGATGAGCGCCGTACCTACCGCCATACCAAATGAGCCGGCATTAGGCAGCAGACACATCACCAGTACGGCTACCAGCGCACCCACAAACAGATAGGGAATGCGGCGGCCGAAGCGCGTCCACGTCTTGTCTGACAGCGTTCCGACAATCGGTTGCACAAGGATACCCATTAGCGGTGGGAGAATCCAGAAGAAACTCAGGTCGTGGGGGTCGGCACCCAGCGTCTGAAAGATTCGCGAAATGTTCGCACTCTGCAAGGCGTACGCTATCTGTACACCAAAGAATCCGAAACTCAGATTCCACAATTTCCAAAAACTTAAATCAGGTTTCTGTTTCATAGCTTTTATTTGTTTATTATTATTACATCTTTAGCATCGGATGAACACGGAATCACACGGATGATCATTCTCTTGCAGCAAGACCGAGGAGGCGTTTAAACCCCAAGCCTTCTTGTTGTCCAAAATTCAGTATGTAGCCAACCTTACTATGAGTCAGGTTCACGTAGTTCAGCGTTTGGGCAATATGTTCTTGAGTTATATCAGATACTGCTTTCAACTCTATAAAGATCTTATCGTCAACCAGAATGTCTGCAAAATAATTGCCAACATTCTGTCCTTTATATTCTACAGACAAAGGCTTTTGGCGCTCAAAGGGAATGTTCATTTCATTCAATTCAATACAAAGCGCATTTTCATACACCTTCTCTGCCAAACCTTTTCCTAAGACTTGCAGCACATTGTAGTACGCCTTTACTATCTTATTCGATAATTCCTCGTATATAAGCATAGCCCACTATTTTATATATATTTGTTTTCATCCGTGTTCATCCGAAACCATTTATCTTTCCGTGTACATCCGATGCCATATAATCTTCCGTGTACATCCGTGTTCATCCGATGCCATATAATCTTCCGTGTACATCCGTGTTCATCCGATGCC